>JAFATG010000063.1 GCA_019244055.1 Acidobacteriaceae bacterium
TTTCCGGCACGTCCTGGAAGATATCGAATCGCTGAACAAGAAGGCGACCGAGGGCCGGTACGAGCTTACCGCGGTTTCTTATCACGCGTATCCTTATATAGCCGACAAGTATGTGCTCATGGCGAGCGGGTCGAGTGTTGGTGACGGATACGGGCCGTTACTCGTAAGTCTCGGCCGCACGGCGCCGCGCGAGCTAAAAGGTAAGAGGATCGCAATTCCCGGCACGATGACGACGGCGTTTCTGGCTTTAAAACTATTCGAGCCGGAGTTCGAGCCTGTTGTGATGCCGTTTGACAAGATTCTAGACGCGGTCAAGGATCATCAAGTGGATGCTGGATTGATCATCCATGAAGGCCAGCTCACGTATGGGCACGGCGGCCTTCATAGCATAATCGATCTTGGTCAGTGGTTCCGATCTCAACACAACCTTCCTTTGCCACTGGGCGCCAATGCCCTCCGGCGCGACCTGCCCAAGGACATCCAGGCAGAATGCTCACGAATGATGCGCGCGAGCATACAGCATTCGCTGGATCATCGCGAGGAGGCTCTGAATTACGCCATGCAATTCGCGCGCGATTTAGATCCGGCGCTGGCCGATCAGTTCGTCGGGATGTACGTAAATCACCACACCGTGGACGGCGGAGAAGTGGTTCCACGCGCGGCGCAGAAGCTGCTCGATCTGGGTTATGAGGCGGGGCTCATTCCACAAAAGGTGACGATCGAAGTTGTTCGTTAGGGCAGTTTAAAATTTCAAAATTATATATATGGCATTGCGACTCGTTCGACTGGCCGGCTGGGCAGTGCTGATTCCTTTCATAACGCGCGCTCAGAACCAGGAGGGCTACACCACCAAGCAGCGCATCGAAACTATCCGCAATCTCGGCAAAAGGGATTACACGGTTATTCCCACCCTGGCCGGATATCTCGGAGATCAAGACCGGGAGATCCGAATCGAAGCTGTCAACGCGATCGTCCGAATCGATACCGAGCATAGCCTGGATGCACTCATCCAGGCGACTCATGACAAGGACGCCGAGGTGCAGATCAAAGCTACTGACGGGATCGTCAATGCCTATCTTCCGGGGTACGTGAAGTCCGGGCTTAGCGGATCTGTCACAAGAAGCGTGCGCCAGGTGAAGTCGTACTTCTCGAATCGCAATGATCAGGTCGTCGAGCAAGGCGTCATTGTTCGCCCCGATGTCGCGGAGGCGCTCGCGGAAGAGATCGGGGGAGGGGCCGATATCGATGCGCGCTCGAACGCCGCCAGGGCCGCGGGCATCCTACGGGCCCAGCCTGCTGTTCCGGCTTTAATCAACGCTACTCATTCCAGGGACAGCCAGATGATTTCGGAATGTTTGGTCGCTTTGCAAAAGATTCACGACCCTTCGGCCGGTCCTGGTATAAGTTTTCTCGCCGGCGATCTCGATGAACGAGTTCAGATAGCCGCTCTCGAAACGATTGGCATGCTCCGCAGCCTCTCTTCGGCTCCCAACGTCCGCTCCGCGTTGGAGCACGGCAGGGATGCGAAGGTGCGCCGGGCGGCGCTGGAAAGTTTGGCCATGTTAGGCATTCCAGGGAACCGCCCCGTTTTTCAAAAATGGGTCCAGAGTAGCGACCCCGAGATGCGCGCAGCCGCTCTCGAGGGACTCGGGCGCATTCGCGAGCCCGAGGACTATCCCGTGATCGAGGCAGCTTATAACGACAGCGACGCCGACTCACGGGTCCATCTCGCGGCGGCATTCGCGTTAGCTTCGGAGGGCAAAATGGATACGTCGGAGTTCAGCCCCCTGCCCTACCTTTTCGAGAATCTGGACAATAGAAAGAATTCGACGATCGCTACCGCTTATTTGACCGAACTGGCCCGGAGACAAGGCACGAGAGCCGCCTTAGCGAAGTTGATTCCCGAGGCTATGAAGGATCAGAAAATTGCGCTTTGTTCGATTCTCGCTCAAAGCCACGCCCCGGATGCCGTGCCGGTGCTAACAAGCCTGACTAAAGATATTGATCCGGATGTGGCGTTCGCCGCTTCCCGCGCACTCCGTACAGTACAAACCCACGGCGTCTCTTGAGACCGACCCGTGGGTTTGTAAAACCTTGAATTTCGAAACGCTACTTGACCTTCTTCTGCTTCTGCTGACCGACGCGGATCTTGAAATGCTGCTGCTTGGCTTCCTGGTAAGCCTTGTGATCGTGACGTGCGACCACATCTTTCAGATATGCGTCGACATCGGCGTCCTTAGGCAGAACCGCCATCACCGTGAAATTCTCATTGCAAGTGGTGCAAAAAGGGCGAAAGCGCTTCACGTTTGGGATTGCCATGAACCCAAGATAGCATGAAAACCCTGTCAAATCTCAGCTAGAGCAGACTTCTCAGGGTCTCGTTCAGTTCCGAGTGTTGGAAGCTAAAGCCTGCCTTTTCTGTAGCTTCCGGCAACACACGCGCACTGTCGAATAGGAATTCGGCCAGCTCGCCCATGGCCAATTTCATTGCGAATTTCGGCATTGTCCAAGGCGCCGGCCTATGGACAGCGCGCCCGAGCGCCGCGGTAAAAACTGCATTCGTTACTGGTTCAGGGCTTGTCCCGTTTAGCGGCCCACTGATTTCCTCCGTCTGCGCCGCGAACGTGAGGAGTCGAACCAGATCATTCAAATGCACCCATGAGACCCACTGGCGTCCAGTCCCCAGCTTTCCTCCCAATCCGAATCGGAACGGCTTGGCCATCCTCGGGAGTGCGCCTCCCCCTCGCCCAAGCACAGCGCCGATGCGGACCGAAACCACTCTGAGGCCAAAATCGCGGGCTTTGGTTGCCTCACGCTCCCAGTCAGCACAGAGGTCTGCCAGAAATCCGGTTCCTTTGCTGCTGGTTTCGGTGAGCACTTCCTCCCCCCGGTCGCCGTAATAGCCGATGGCCGATGCGGAGACTAGAACTGCCGGCTTGTGCTTCAAACCGCCGATTCCCGCAACTAGCTTCCGTGTTCCTTCGACCCGGCTATTGTGGATTCGCTGCTTCACGGCGGAATTCCATCGTTGGGCAACCGGCTCACCTGCCAGATGAATGATGGCGTCCATCCTGGGCACGCTGTTCAGCGGAGGGTTCTCGCCTGTGTTCCAGCAGTGAAAAGCTGCGCGCGAGTCAAACTCGCGATGACGCGCCCGCGCCAGATAATTGACTGAGTGTCCCCCGGCGAGTAGTGAATCGACCAGGTTTCTCCCAATGAAACCAGTTGCCCCGGTGACCAGGAAGTTCATACCTACTGAAATGGTTGCAATGATGCGGCGGAGCTGAATTCTTCTCCTACTCTTTAGGAGCGATACCGAGGGCTTTCATCTTTCGGTAGAAGTTGCTCCGATCGAGTCCGAGCAGTTCCGAAGCGCGCGTTACGTTGCCGCTGGTCTCTTCCAATTTCCGCAGAATGTAAGTGCGCTCGGCGGCTTCTTTTACTTCTTGAAGAGTTCCGAGGCCTTCGGCGGACTTAGCGTTCGGCGTTTTGCGCGATATGTCCAATGGGAGATGACGAGCTTCAATTCTTTTCTGAGCGTGCAAAATGACGATCCGCTCCATCAAATTGCGGAGCTCACGAATGTTTCCAGGCCAGTGATAGACCGTGAGGGCATCAATCGCGTCTTGGCTGAGCTCTTTCGGTTTACGGCCATAAGCAACCGAGAACTCGCGCAGAAAGTGCGACGCGAGTAGCGGAATATCTTCTGCTCGCTCGCGCAGCGGCGGCACGGTGAACGGAATCACGTTCAAGCGATAAAACAGGTCTTCACGAAAATTGCCACGTTCGATTTCCTTTTCCAGATTCTTGTTAGTCGCAGCAACGACGCGGGCATCCACCTGAATCGATTGCGGCGCTCCGACCGGCTCAAAACGGTGCTCGTCGAGCGCGCGAAGCACCTTAGCCTGCGTTTTCAGGCTCATGTCACCGACTTCGTCCAGGAAAAAAGTGCCGCCGTGAGCTTTCTGCAATTTTCCGATCTTTTGATCGATGGTTCCCTCACGGGTTGTGCGGCGGTGGCCAAACAACTCGCTTTCGATCAGGTCTTCCGGTATAGCGGCACAGTTCACCTCGACAAAAGGCCCGCTTGCGCGCTGGCTCGAACGATGAATCGCTCTCGCAACGAGCTCCTTTCCCGTTCCACTTTCGCCGTAAATGAGGACGCGACCGTTTGTCCCTGCCATGAGCTTTAATTGCTGGCGCAACGCTTTGACGGGAACGCTCTCGCCAATAATTTCCGGTGAAGCCGTATCGGCCCGCAGACGTTGCAGCTCCAGGTCCATTTGCCGCTGTCGCAAGGCATTTTTCAGAACGACGCTGACCTTCTCGATCGTGAGCGGCTTTTCGATGAAATCGAATGCACCCATTTTGGTGGCTCTGACGGCCGTTTCAATATTGCCGTGGCCAGAGATCATGATCACCGCCGGCCGAGCATCCACCGGCATCTCCTGAATCCGCGAGAGCGTGGCGAGGCCGTCCATCGCGGGCAGCCAAATGTCGAGCAGGACCGCTTCGTAGCTGTTTCGCTCCAGTTCTTCCAGACAGGCTTCGGCGCTGGCAACAGCGGAACAGTCGTAGCTCTCGTCGGTAAGCACACCCCGCAACGACTGGCGGATATTCGCCTCGTCGTCGACAATAAGCACCTTGGGCCCGCGAACCGGCATGCAGATGAGCGCTTGCTTACTCTATAGAGTAACTGGATGTGCTTCTTCCACCTGTGGGGACGCATCCAGTGCTGGCAAGGCATTCAGCTCGACTATGAATCGCGCTCCGCGCGGAAAGTTGTCCTCGACGCGCACGCGGCCATGGTGATCGGTGATGATATGGCTCACGATCGCGAGTCCCAGGCCGGTGCCGCGCTGCTTGGTCGAGAAATACGGAAGGAAGAGCTTCTCCTTGTCCGCGGCCGAGACGCCACAGCCCGTATCCGCCACGGACAGCTCGATGATGTCGGTGGAAGGTTGTGAAGTCGCGATGCATAGTTTTCTCTCAGGGGAATCGGTCATAGCCTCCACCGCGTTGTCCACCAGATTTACGATCATCTGTTTCATCTGTTCGCGATCGGCCATCACCATGTGAATGGAGGCGTCGAGGTTCAGCGCGACCTCCGTCCCGTCCAATCTGCCTGCAAAGACAGCCATTGCGCTCTCGACAATCTCATTCAGGTCCACAGGCCCCGGTTGGGGGGTCGGGAAGCGTGAGAATTGCGAGAACGCGTCTACCAGAGACTTGACCGTCTGTACTTCCTGTTGAATGGTCTGAGTACATTCTTCGAGAATGTCTCGCGCCTCAACCGGAATTGACACTCGAAGTAGTTGGCGGGCGATTCGATCCGCGCATAAAGAGATCGGAGTCAGCGGATTCTTGATCTCGTGTGCGATACGCCGCGCGGCTTCCTGCCACGCTGCAGTTTTTTGAGCGCGCAATAGATCGCTGGTATCTTCGAGCACGATGACGAAACCGCGCTGCTCCTCGAGCGAGGCGGCGGTCACGGCGAGGTGTAGAACAGAAGAAGCGCGCTGCATATCGAGCTGGCAGGCAGCCGTGCCCGTTCTGCTGGCGCGTTTCAGAAGATACCGGATTTCGGCAAGGTCATCGGGGCCGAAAAGATCTGATAATTGTCTGGCGGAAGAGACGGCCTCTTGCGAAAAGATACCCGAGAGCGCCCGATTTACGCGTTGAATCCGTTCATCCGAAGATAACGAAATTACGCCCGTAGGAATACTCTCGAGAATCGCCTCGGTGAATTTACGGCGGGCTTCCAGTTCGCGGGCGTTCCCCTCCAGCTCATTCGTCATTTCGTTGAAGGCTCGTACAAGGGTCGCCATCTCGTCGATCGCGTGCGCCCGGATGCGATAGGACAAGTTGCCGCGCCGCACCTCGCGAGCTGCTCCAAGAAGGGCGGAGATGGGGACGCTGATCTGACGGGAAAGAAGCTGCGCGATCCAGGCGGCGAAGAAAAGCACGAACAGCGTCAGCAGGCAGATCATCAGAAAGTACGTGTCCTGATAAAACTTCTTCCGGCCGCCGAGATGCTTTTGCTCATCCATGAAACGCTGAATCACTGTTTCCTTTTGCTGGACGTCGTCTGTTACTGCCGAGGCGAGCGAAACGCGCCCCAGAGTCTCTGAGCCGTCCCGGACCGCTCCGGAGACCTTCTGCAACGCGCCGCCGGGCTGGCCAAAATATTGGTACAGCAGGATGGGAACTCGGCCGGGGCGCTCCAGGATCAATTGCCTGATTCCGCGTTTTTCGCAGAGTCCGCGGAAAAACGCGGCGTCCACCTGTCCGGTGCGAGCCGCCAGCAGAGTCTGCGGAAGCAGGCCAATCCAGTCTACCTGCGCTTGCGCTTTCTCGAGTGCCTGTTTTTGATAGGACTTATCGAGATCCTGCAAATTCATCTCGATGCCGCGGGCCGGTTGCGTAAACCATTTATCCAGCGTGCGGTTAAGGACGGTGTAGTTGAAGAGAGCCGAAAACAATGCTGGCGCCAGCGTTAACGCCAGGGCGCCGAACAGCAGCTTGGATCGGATTTTGGTGCCTTCGCGATGTTGCTGACGATCGATATAAAGCTTTACGCCCGCACGGAAAAGCATGAAAGCGAGCGTAACGGTCAGCAGGAAAATGGCGGTTGAAACTGCTGAAAGGACTATGGTTTCCCGGACATCGGGGGGTGCGAAGGAAAAGCTAAATGAGCCCTGCCAAACCATGAGGGCGAGCAGCAGGAGCAAAACGAGCGCGGCGGCGGCAAAGGCCAGTCGGCGTTGCACAACACTGTAATGTTAGCCCACAATTGATGTAATCTTCGGCTCGCTGAAGATCGCGGCCTCATCCAATGATTGAGTCTTCGGCTCGCTGAAGATCGCGGCCTCATCCAATGGGACTGTGCTCAGGTCTACTTTTCTTTACCGGGCCTGCTCTGAGTTCTGAACTCGTATTGCTGGATCTGCAAAGCGAGTTGACCCTTCGTGTGACGAGTTATGCGTCCGCGAGCCACCAGGTTCAAGAGACATCTCTCATTGAGCTGGGCAGGCCAGCTAATGGAAACTTCCAGGCGGGTTCCGACCGGCAGATCATGATCAGAAGTAAATAGAACACCCGAACTGCTAATGTTGAGCGTTTTTCCGTTCCCTGCCAGGATTTCTGCCCTCTGATTCAGGGTTTTGTAGCGCAGTTCGCGCTCGATCGGGAAGCGACTGGAGCGGCGCCGTTCGGTTGTGTTCTCTTCCGGCATCTCAAGCTGTCGCGCTGGACTGAGGATGGTTTCGGACACGGTTCAAGAAGCTCCGATCTTCTAGGTTACACAAAACAAATTCACACCTTATTACAAAAAATAGATGTCTACTTTTCTTATCGGTGTTGGGCGTCCGACTCATTTCTCAGTGCTCGGTACAGGTTTTATCTGGGCTTTTCGGTTCCTCAGCCAATTGAGACGTTCGCTGATTTTCTGCTCAAACCCGCGATCCGTCGGTTCATAAAAGGCAGTACCAGCGAGCGATTCCGGCAAGCACGCCATATCGGTCACCGCATCCTTCTCAAGATGAGCGTGCCGGTAGCCCTTTGCATATCCCATCTCTTTCATCAAACGCGTGGGCGCGTTTCTCAGATGAAGAGGCACGGGGGGGGCGGCTGATGTCTCGATAACTTCATTCACGCTGTTCAATGCCCGGTACGCCGCGTCTGATTTGGGAGCGAGCGCTAGATATATAGTGAGTTGCGCGAGCGCTTGATCTCCCTCTGGGATACCCAAAAAGTGAACGGTTTGCATGCAGGCGATCCCTTGCTCCACGGCGCGAGGATCAGCCAGCCCGATGTCTTCAATAGCCATTCTGACGAGTCGGCGGGCTAAATACAGCCGATCCTCTCCGGCCTTCATCATCCTTGCCAGCCAATACAGCGCTGCATCAACATCACTCGAGCGTACGGATTTATGAAGAGCGGAAATCAGGTTATAGTGCTCTTCGCCCGCCTTGTCATACAGCAGCACCTTGCGTTGCATGGCATCGGCAACGGCCTGCTGTGTAATCACTCCGTCCTCCGCGAGTGCTGCCGCAATCTCGAGCGTGTTTAAGGCAGCCCGAGCATCCCCGCTGGATGACGCTGCAATCTCATCGACCAAATCATCGGAAATCTTTAGCGCCAGATGACCCAGCCCCCGGTCCGGAAGCTGGAGAGCGCCCTTCAGAATGGTGATCACCTCCACCGTTTCCAACGGGCGAAGTGAATACACCTTGGTCCGGGAGAGCAGCGCCGAAATCACTTCGAACGATGGGTTTTCCGTGGTAGCTCCGATGAGGACCACGTCGCCCCGCTCGACATACGGTAGAAAAGCATCTTGCTGAGCTTTGTTGAAGCGATGGATCTCATCAATAAAAAGGACGGTCTTACGTCCGATCCGCCGCGCGCGCTCCGCGTCCGCCATTACGGCCTTTATCTCTTTTATCCCACTCAGCACGGCGCTGAAGGGTACGAAGTCAGCCCGGCTCTGTCGGGCGGTCAGCGCGGCCAGAGTCGTTTTCCCCGAACCAGGCGGCCCCCAAAGAATGAGAGAACTGAGCTGCCCCTTTTCTATCTGGGTCCGAAGCGGCTTGCCGGGACCCAGAATGTGTTCCTGTCCGACATATTCTTCCAGAGTTCGCGGACGCATTCGGTCCGCGAGCGGCCGGCCTATTAGATCATCAGCGCTCAGGGAGGATGGCGGGCTGTTATCGAACAGGCTCATATCGTGGGTCCCTATCGCGGGCTCTCTGGCACGCGGCTTCATACAAAGCAATCGAACAGGCCACTGCCGCGTTCAACGATTCCACTCGACAGGTCCGAATTGAAACCTGCCTCGCGGCTTTGAGCAATTCTTCCGAAACGCCAGACCCCTCATTGCCGGCGATGATCGCGCAGTCTTGCCGGAAGTCTACTTCAGAAACGGCGTTTGTCCCCTGAGCGCCCAGAGCGAACAGTGCAACGTTCAAAGGGCCGAGGCGCTCGAGCATTTCTCCGGGGAGGACTTCCTCAACTAGAGGCATCCGAAATAGGGAACCTGCAGTCGCGCGCATCACCTTTGCATTTGAGATGCGAGCCGAGCCGCTCAACATCACCATGCCGCTTGCCCCAAATGCCTCCGCAGAGCGCATCACGGTTCCGGCATTACCTGGATCCTGCACCCTGTCCAGTACTACGATCAGGCGAGGAGGCCGGCAGATCTCTTCCCATGTCCACTCTCGCGGACGTACCAGGGCGAGGACATCCTGCGGCGATTCCGTGGTCGCGATCGAGCGGAATACGGCTGGCGGAAGCTGAATGATTTCGGAATCGGTTTGCCTGAACAGGCCCTCGTGGCGCTCCAGTCCCTGCGCCGTTGTGAAGATCTGCTCCACACCCCACGAACTGCCGTACGTCTCTTCTAACAGGTGAGGCCCTTCAATGACAATCAGGCCGTCCTCGGTGGGCCGGCCGGTGCTTGTGGCCTTTCGAACCGCTTGTAACCGGGGATTTTTGGTACTCGTGAGCTGGATAGTGTTCCGAGCCGGCCAATTCGGCATAGACTGAGAAATTCAGAACTCCAAAATGCGAGCGCCCACATCGTTACAATGAAGCGCGCCCTGGCAGGCCTGCTGGCTCTGGCAGTCCTGCTGTCGATCCTATTCTTAGGCTACCTTTTTCGCGTAGCCCGCAAAATCGAACGGCAGTCCACCATTGATGAAGCACAGGCGGCCGATGTCATCATCGTCCTGGGCGCGGCACAGTACCGCGGGAAACCCTCACCCATTCTGCAGGCACGTCTCAACCACGCGCTCATTCTTTATCTAAGGGGTCTCGCTCCCTACATTCTGACGACAGGCGGGGCCGGCGGCGATCCGGATTTCACGGAAGGCGAGGTCGGCCGTGCCTACCTGACCGAACACGGCGTGCCGCCAGAAGCAATCATTGTCGATCCCGAAGGGGCGACAACCGCCCAGAGCCTGGACGCAGCCGCTGAAACGATGCGCCGGATGAATCTGCACTTATGCATTGTGGTGAGCGATGGCTACCACATTTTTCGGGTCAAACGGCTGCTCGAATCTCGGGGGATAAGAGTGTACGGGTCTCCGCGTCCCTCGACAGCATACGTGAACCCGGGCCAGCTCCGATGGCTTTACCTTCGCCAGGCGCTCGGGTACGCCCTTTGGCGGATCGGCATCAATATCTAAACGCGACGTTTCCTAATAGGATCACGAATCTTGGATCCTGTAGGGCGATTCGCCTGACCGCCTAGCCACAACGATCGGCAGCGCTTTTCCGGTAGGCCCGTTATAGGTCAAAGTGAGGACAACAGCCGATCGGGACATAGCTTTACACATTGCGACTACAGCGGATCTTTTTGACCATATGACGAGTCCTGTGCGAATGACGAAGGGCCTGGGCAGGCAGGTACGTCGTACATCCCTACGGCGGGGCGGAGCGGACCGAATACAACTAGCTAATTCCGCAGTTTCGCGTATTCCGATTTCGCCTGCTTAAGAACCGGGACGTCGGGGTCGGCATCCCTCCAAATTGTCAAGAAATCGTGGTACGCGTCCTTGGCCGTCTCTGTGTTGCCCGATGCGGCGAACGCTCTTGCAAGCTGCAAATGCGCCAATGCACCGACAGGATCGGCCATGACAATGCCCGGATGATCGATGATTTTATGAAACTCTTGAGCGGCTTTCTTCCCTTCATGCAGAGCTAAGTAGGCCTCGCCGCGCAGGTACGCCGGATAAAGGCCTCCGAAAAATCCAAAGAAAGTAATGCCGGAGATGCTCAGCTCATGAGGCTCGGCGGCGCGCAGGTCGTTGATGGCTGCGGAGGGGGAACCGTTGTTGAGCGCGACGACTGTGCGCAACACGGGCACGTAAGTGAACCGCGCAGACGTATCCTCGGGAAGCAGCTTTTCAAAAGAATCGGCGACTGCCGCGGCCTGTACTGAATCGCCTGAGAGCGCCAGCGCGAGAGCAGATGCGTACTGCACGTCGCGGCCGGTTGATAACTGCTGTGCTGCGATCGCGTGCCGCCTCGCGATCTCAGTATTCCCGAAAAGCGCTTGCCACAGAGCAACCGCGGCTTCGTAGGTAGCGGCACGTTCATGTTGCCCTACTTGTTGAGCGACATCCACCGCTCGGCGCGACATACTCTCGGCCAGCTCCAGGCGGCCGGAACGGGCAAAAACAAGGGCTTGCAAGTGAGCCATCCAGTCTTCCGCTCCGGATATCCCTTCGGCCTGAGTCGCACGGCGCTTCATGTCCGCCGCAACACCGCGCAGAAAGGCGACATTGTAAGCAATCGAAAAAAGCTCAGGAACCCGCAACTTGCGGTTAAATGCTTGCTCAATCGTGCTCTCAGCTTCTTGAAGCCGATTCGTGTAAAGGTAGCCTGCCGCAAGATTCACGTATGCATAGGCATTGTCCGGATCCAGCTGCATGCCTCGGCTCGCCTCTTGGATGGATTTCTCGAAATCCCCCGCGCCTTGCAAGACAAACCCGGCACAGAGATCGTGGGCAACCGCGTCGCGCGGATAGGCCTGCGCCCATAGATCGCAAGTTTGCTGCGCCCGTTGCAAGTTCCCTGTTACGTTGCGGTCGTAAATCACTCCGATCAAATATCTTTCGTGCGCACTGGCACGAGCACGCAATTGATGGGCCCTGATCGTACTTTCAACCGAGAGACCCAACTCCCCGATCTGGGCGTACACTAAGCCGAGGACCGCGTACGGGATCGCAAATTGTGGATCGATCTCGATCGCGCGTCTGAATAGCGGCGCGGCGGCTGCCGAACCGGCTGATACGTTCACGTTTAGCGCCTCGGTATACGCTTTTAGCGCATCCAGTGACGGCGTGGTCGCCTCTGCGAGCGGCGTGTCCAGTTTTCTGATGGATGCAAGCGATTCTCCGGCCCGCGATCTGAACCTGCGTGCAATTTTGGTGAGCGCATCCAGCACCTCTTCCTTTCGCACGATTTCTGCCTGCTCGTCGTCCATGGACGCTCCCGTGCGGCAGTTTCGGGCATGCAGTCCCACAACGTAGTGCGTTCCGATTTTGGTAATCGAACCCTCCAGAACGGCAGCTGCTCCGACACGCTCGCAAATCTCGGTTGCCAGTTCCGGAGTGAGCCGCGCATCTGCGGGTTTAGCCATCATCTCGAGCGCAAGCCGGATACGGTCCTCGGGAACGATGCTCAGGAATGGTGATTGTTCGAGCTGAATGGCCAGGCCTTGCCGAAGAGTGCCGTCGAATACCGCGTCACCGGTTCTGTTCACGAAATCTGCGAGCACAATGGCCCGCTGGCCGGAGAATCTCGCGGGACGGTGGAGAAATGACCAGATAACGACGGCTGCTAGACAAACGGCGATTATGGCGGTGAGAAGCCACATCGAAGCTTTCCTCTTCCAACGAGAGTGCGTCCCAGGCGGTGCCGCTTCGGGGTAAACACTCGAAATACCCTGGGCACCGGGCCAGCCGTCCACACCGACAATCAGCCTGTAGCCCCGACGCTTGACCGTCTCTATGTATCGTGGCTGATCGGCGGAATCGCCGAGCGCGAGCCGCAGCTTTTTCATTGCGACGTTCATAGAATTCTCGAACTCGACGACCGTGCCGTTAGGCCAAAGGCGTTTGCGGATCTCCTCCCGGCTGACTAGATTGCCGGGCTGTTCCGTTAGTAGTTCGAGAATCCGGAACGGCTGCTCCTGCAGAGGAATTTTGATTCCTTCGCAGTACAGCTCACCGGATCGCAGATCGAGAACAAAAGAATGAAAGCGGCGAACACCCGCTAAGTTCTCGTTCAGCATTCTAGCCGAGAGGGGAAGCGCTCACCATTGTAGGCCAGTTAGCGGTCGAACAGCATACGCCCAGGACATCTACAGTTCACTTCGAATTCACTCGCAGATACATACTCCTTCCGAAGTTTTGCGACCAGAATCGCAACGGCAAGGCGGACAAAAACGCTTCACTTGTTAAGGAGATGAAATGAAATCGACACTGTTCCTTGTTGCTGCCGCGAGCCTGCTTGCGATTCCGCTGTTACCAGCGCAAGAACAACCAGGCAAGGCGCAATGCAAACCACGCTACGAGGTAGTTGATCTCGGCACGTTCGGCGGCAATTACAGCTATGGATACGGCATAAACGAGGTGGGATGGGTAGCGGGAGGCGCGGCAACGCCAGCCGAGACAAATTATGTTGCAGAGAAGGCCTTTCTTTGGTACGGAGGCGGGCCGCTGCAGGAGCTGGGCACGCTAGGCGGGCGCGACTGTCCGGATTGCAGCAGCGAAGCGGGCGGGCCAAACTTCTGGGGCGAGTCGGCGCTTATGTCAGAAACCGGTAAGCACGACCCGAACGGAGAAGATTTCTGCGGGTTCGGTACCCATCGTCAGTGTCTCGGCGCGGTGTGGCGCGATTGGCGGTTGACGGCGCTTGAGCCCTTCCCGGGGGGTCACAACAGCCAGGCTTATTGGCTGAACGATTTTGGACAGGTCGCCGGGTTTGCCGAAAACGGCCATAAAGATCTCACATGCAAAACAGGAACACCGCACCAGGTGCTGCGCTTTGAGGCTGCGATCTGGAACCGAAAGGGCGAAATTCGCGAGCTGAAGCCGCTTAACGGCGACACTGTCGGCTTCGCCTTCGGAATCAACAATAGAGGGCAGGCGGTTGGGACCTCGGGCCTATGCTCGAATGTCTCATTACCCCCTATCGGGCCACCCGCCGGGCCCCATGCCGTGCTTTGGGAAGCCGACGGAACGCCAATCAATCTCGGAACACTCGGAGGCACATATAACCTGGCCACGAGTATCAATGAACGTGGCGATGTGGCCGGAAATGCGCAATCCGCCGAGGGAGGCAATCCTCATCCGTTCTTGTGGACAAAAGATGCAGGCATTCAGGATTTAGGCGTATATCCCGGGGCCCTCTCGACCGGCGCGCCGTGTTGCCATACTTTGAACGACCGACACCAAGTCGCCGGCTTTGCAGCGTTTGCGTGCACAAGCACGGGCTGCACGACCAATTCGCCTCCCAACTTCCGCGCATTCCTTTGGGAACACGGATCGTACAGAGATCTCAACACACTCGTGCCAACCGATTCGCCGCTGTACCTGCAATTTGCGTCGTCTATCAATGACGCCGGACAGATTACCGGCTATGGATCAGTCAAGAGCGCTTGCCCGGTCCAGAGCCCGCCGGCATGGCTGGTGAACCAGTCAGCGTGCCCGTTAGTTCATGCGTTTGTCCTAAAGCGTTTGTTTTAAGAACACTGATAAGGCTGTTCGGTCAGCCTGTCCCGCGCGAGTTGATGGAGCAAGACGGCGCTTGGTCAGCCTGTCTCGCGCGAGTTGATGGACCAAGGCGGCCGTCGACTAATCTGATGCCCCCGGTTCTGCACAATCAAGTCAGGCTGGGTTGTATGAGCAGCGCTGCGCGATTTGGCTACTCACCGACTCGCCCGCCGCATAAATCGCCGGTAACGGCCTAGTATGGAGTAATCCACTTGTCTGGTTAATCCTGAGCCGCGCTCGCCTCTCGCCAGTCCCTTGCTGTCGAGTAATACGCTGTCCAATTTTATGAAGTGCCATACTAACTCGCCGTGTCCTCGTGGAACGCGATCCCTTTCCGCTCCCGTCCGAGCGCGGCGGCTACAGCGGTAACAGCGAATACCGAGGCAGCCGTCGCGGCCATCGCTGTCGCATAGCTCATGTGTTCCGCGAAAATGGCCTCGAACGTTCCCACCGAACCGGCTAGCAGCACGCCGCATTGGTACGCGAAGCCGGGAAGAAATCCTCGAATGTGGTTCGGCGACAGTTCACTGAGGTGCGCGGGAATCACACCCCAGGCACCCTGGACGAAGAACTGCATCAGGAAGGCTCCGGTCACGAGCAGCCCGACCTGCGGCGCATAGGCCCACATCGGAGTGAGCAGAATTGCCGTGATTAACGACCACACGATCGCGCGTCTTCTTCCGATTCGATCAGAAACAAGGCCGACAGCGATGCCGCCCACGATTGCACCGCACATCGAAATGATGGAGATGACGGATCGTTCAGTCGAGCCGAAGTGCCAGAACCGTTGCAGAAACGTCGGATACATATCTTGTGTTCCGTGCGAGGAGAGGTTCATGCCTGTCATGAGGGCCACGAGGTACAGAAACAGAGGCCAATGCCGGCGGATCTCGCGACCCAGGTGCGCCCAGCTTTCCTGGTGGGATTTCTGCCACACCTCCGATTCCTTTACCCGAAAACGCACGAATAGAGCCAGCAGTGCGGGCAAGCCGCCCAGCAGAAATAGCGGCCGCCATCCCCAACGCGGGAACACGAACAGATAGCAAGCCGCGGCCAGAACATTGCCGAGGGCGTAGCCTTGTTGCAGGAATCCGGAGAGTAATCCCCGCCATTTGGGAGGGACCTTCTCCATGGCTAACGAGGCGCCCACTCCCCATTCGCCACCCATTCCGATCCCGAACAGGCTTCTGAGCACCAGGAATGTCAGAAAGTTGGGAGCGAGGCCTGTGGCGACTTCGATCACTGAATAGAAGATCAGGTCAATCATCAGCGGAAGGCGCCGGCCATAACGGTCTGCCATAAGACCAAAAATGAACGCTCCCACGGGACGAAAGGCTAAGGTGAGCGCGATGGAAAACGCGACCGCCTTGTCGGGTTGGTGGAATTCTTTTCCGATGGCCGTCAGACAAAAAGCGACTAGAAAGAAGTCGAACGCATCGAGCGTCCAGCCCAGGAAGCTAGCAGTGAGGGCGCTCCAGTGATCCCCGGAAGAGATTGACTTTACCGGCTGAGTGATCGCCATTTAGCAGGCTACGACGCGCTCGTTCCACTCGCTGCTGCGTTCGGTTCCCACAATGTTTCTTCCTGGTCTGATATGCGATTCACCCACCTGCTCCAAACAAACAGCGCATCACTGAGACGATTCAAGTATTTGACAATTTCACTGGGAAGATCTTGCTCACGCGCCAAACGCACGGCCAATCGTTCGGCTCGGCGGCAAACAGTTCGGCAGACGTGCAGTTGCGCTTCGAGGGCGCTGCCCCCCGGTAAGACGAAAGATCGGAGTGGCTGAAGCTCTTCATTCGCCTCGTCAATCTCGACTTCGAGTTGCTTGATTTCAGCCGCTGTGATGCGCGGCTGCTTTGGATGGACATCTTCCGGCAGGGTCGCCAGAATAGACCCTAAATTGAATAATTCGTGCTGGATTCGTTTCAGAATGACGCCGAATCGACTCAGCCGCTCTACATGCCTGGCCTGCTCTTGGGCAATTACACGCGCTACGCCGATGTGCGCATTCAGCTCGTCCACGGTGCCGTAGCACTCGATGCGAAGATCGTCTTTCGCAATCCGTTGGCCTCCCGCGAGATGCGTTTCTCCAGCATCCCCCATACGGGTGTAAATTCGGTTCAGTGCCAGTCGAGGTTCGTTGAATGTGGGTTCGCTCACGTGGATTTGTCCTTATTTAATTTAGACCCCGTTCTATAATCTGGACAGTGTAAGTATGGATCTTCCGATTCGTGTACTCGTCGCCAAGCCTGGCCTCGACGGACACGACCGCGGCGCGAAGGTGATCGCAAGAGCTCTTCGCGACGCCGGCATGGAAGTGATTTACACGGGTCTCCGGCAGACGCCGGAAATGATTGTTAACGCGGCTCTTCAGGAAGATGTCCAAGTTATTGGACTTTCTATCCTTTCAGGCGCGCACAACGCGATTGTGCCGCGAGTGATGGATCTGCTTCGCGAGAAGGAGATGACGGATGTGCTGGTCGTCGTCGGCGGAATTATCCCCGACGAAGATGCCGCCGAATTAAAGAAGCTCGGGGTGGCGGAAGTCTTCCAGCCTGGGGCTTCTCTCGAGAAGATCATTCAATTCATTCGCGAATCAGTCAAGCAACCTGCCTGAGCGAAAGCTCGGCAAAATGTCATGTCCAGACTGTACCGTTCCACTCGTGAATGGCACACTGGACGGAAAAGGAATTTGATGCAAGACAGATTGAACATCGCCGTCTTCGTAGACTACGACAATATCGAGATTGGCGTGAAGTCGACGCTGCGGCGTGAATTCGACGTATTCCTCGCTCTCAGCGCGCTGAAAGAGCGTGGAGATATCGTCGCAAAATTCGCCTATGCAAACTGGGGACGACAGGAAGGCGCGACGCGCCAGATGGCCGAAAACGCGGTGCAAATGGTTCAACGAATACCTTCGCCCCGCGGCGACAAGAACGGGGCGGATATTAACCTCGCTCTCGACGCGCTCGAAATGGCTTTCACTCACGCGCACGTGAACGCATTTGCCATTGTGAGCGGCGACAGCGATTTTATTCCATTGGTCAACAAACTGAAGGAGTACGGCAAAACGGTCTTTGTCGTTGGCGGAAAGGCCTTCACCAGCACCATTCTTCAGCAGAACTGTCACGAGTTCGTCAGTTACGAATCGCTTCTTGAAGACGGCGCGAGCATTGTGCCTATGCCGATGCCGGAGCGCCGCGAGCGCCCCGATCGAAAAGAGAAGAAGGAACGCGGTCCACGGCCGGCTCCCCTTGACCTCGCGCAGGCGATGCCTTTGGTAGAGCGAGCTCTTCAGGTCCTCGAGCGCCGTGCTGTGCAGCCGCAGCTCGGGCTTCTCAAAAGCACGATGCTCCAACTCGACCCGGCGTTCAGCGAGCGAGCGTATGGCGCCGGCAGCTTTTCAGATTTTGTCGAAAAGCTGAAGAAGGCGGAATTCATAAATGTTAGCGGTTCCGGCGGACGTTACATCATTGAACGCCGTGGGGGGCACGGTCCGGAGAAAGTAGCTGCCCGTCCAGAGGAGGCGCTGCCGGCATTGCGTGATGTGCTCGAAACGCACCGCATGGAGCTCGAGGAAGGCGCCACCGCGGAGGAACTGGAGCAGTGGATGCAAGCCGAGCACCCCGCCTTCAACCTCAACAAGCTCGGGTTCCAGCAGTTTTCTGAATTCCTGAATTACGCGCAGGACAAGACTGTTGTGAGGACACAGCCGGACGAGGAGCGGGGACTCATCGTGCATCTCGGCGCTGAATTTTATCCCCCGGCCCTGCCGGAAACCCCTGTGGCGCCGGTGCTTGAGGAGGAGGAAGAGTACGAGCCTCAACCGATCGTAGAGGGACAACCGACGATATTCGAACCGAATCCTCCGCCACCGAAGCCGAAGAAGGCGCCAGCTCGGAAACGAGCGGCTGCAGCCGGAACTGCGACTCGCCGCGCAAGGAAACGAAAGCCGGAATAGTTCGCTTCCGCCGATTTACACCCGCCGAATCTCCATGACGGTGATATCGTCCGCCTGTTCGCCCGTTCCGAGCGCGAGAGATGCCAGCGTCATTGCTAAGCCCTTATCGCAGTTTCGGCTCAACCGGTGAATGCGATCGACCGGCCAGTCGCTGGATTCGGCCGCGATCTCCGCTTCGGAGAAGCCGTCTGTAAACAGTACGAGGCGGTCTCCTGGGTTGAGGCGGATAGACTCTTCCACAAACTCCGAGCGCTTGAATGCACCCAGCACCGTTGCGGTCGGCTCTAGCGATTCCGGCCGTCCTTCGGATCGAATGAGAACCGGAGGTGGATGCCCGCAGTTTACATAGCGGATGCTCTCGCTTTCGGGTTCGTAGAGGCCGAAAAATACCGTAGCGAAGAATTCCGGACGAGTGGAATCGAAGAAGAGTTGATTGACTCTCCGCATCAACTCCGCGGGGCGGCGCGCCAAGTCCGTTCGTGCTCGCAGCGTCGCTTGCAAATTTGCCACGAGCAGCGCAGACCCGATCCCTTTACCGGAGACATCGCCCAGTACGAAGGCCATCGCGCCTTCGTCGATTTCTATAAAGTCGTACAGATCGCCGCCGATCTCCCCTCGGGGTATTGACACGCACTCGCATTGCAAACCAAAGGCCGAGAATTGAGGCTGCGGAAGCAGTTTTCGCTGCACTTTCTGAGCGAGTGTGAGCTCCGCATCTAATCGCTCGCGCGGCTGCTTTTCGACGTTCAAGTGCTTGGCGACCACCGACAGGAATTGTTTGTTGTCCCATGGCTTAGGAACAAAGTCGCAAGCGCCGCGCTGCATGGCGCGCACGGCCAGATCAATTGTGCTCCATCCTGTCATTGCAATGATTGGCAGGTCATGCCGGTGAGCGCGAAGGCCATCAAGAAGGCGGAGTCCCTCTTCGCCAGATGTGGTATCCCAGGTGAAATTCATATCCATCACAACCAGGTCAGGTTGCGTGGAGTAGCTGTGAGCGAGCGCCTCGCCCGGCGATTGCGCGATCTGCGCGGAATAGCCAGCTCCCTTTAACAAGAGCCGGAGCGCTTCCGTGACGTCGGGCTGGTCGTCGACAACCAGTACAGTTTTGTTAAGGTCAGACATCTTGGATCGGCGTACCTGAAGCCGTACTAGGAAGCTGCAAGCGATGTGCCGCGTATCTACGGTTTATCACAACTCGTGGTTTCATCGGCTTACGCGAGCCGCTGGGACCGGCCGCTGTTCATTTCCGGACATGAAGATCCCAAACCTTACAATTGTGGTAGACTTTCGTCAGCCTGACATGGTCCTCGCGAGACACCCCGCGCTTTCTAAGAATGGCGGGATTCGTTGGCGCATGCCTGCACGATTTGTTCTCTCAGCCGCTGGAATTTCCGCGCTGACCGCGATCGTCGTATTTATGATGTTCCTGATTCAGGAGCAGCATAGCTCGGCTAAGGCGGCGGCGACCGCGGTCCGCTCTCCGGTCAAAACCGTTACTTCCACTAAGACCCCTTCTTCGCCAGCCCAGGCAACCCGGCATCCGGAAAACACGGCTCCCATCGCTGCACCGCCTCGGACTGCAATGGAAGATTTCGACTTGAGCCGTTCGCGTCAGTGGAAGACGATCGGGACGTTGAAGCTTCGCGTGACCAGGATTGATCTCAGGCACGGCGCTTGCGACCTCAGTATCTCTCAGCCGGGTCACCGTATTCTCAACCAGCACCTCTTCATCGGCAGCCACCTGACAATTCCTGGGGATCTCGGGGCGCGCGCAACTCAGATCATGATCACGAGCGTTAGCAAAAACGGTGTGTCCGGATACATTCTCGCAGGTACGGGCGAAAATCGCGAATCTAGCGAGACTGAACTCGGAAGACGTCGCCAACCCGGCGGATAACACGCGTTTGCCGATCTTCCGGATCTATCGCGGTTCTGCCAGATCCGGTTCGTAGGCAGGGAGCACATCTCCCTCCCTTGCGATCGGTATAAACGGTCGGCAGCACGTAGACGCTAAGAAGCAGAGTTGCGCTTAGCCCACCGACGATTACCATCGCAAATGGCTTTTGAGAATCCGAGCCGATGCCGGTCGAAATCGCCGCGGGCAGGAGCCCCAGGGTGGCTACCAGCATCGTCATCATGATCGGCCGTAATCGAAGCACTGCCCCTTCCACGGCGGCGTCGTTTACGGAGTAGCCGCGCGCGCGTAATTGATTGATGTACTCGATCATAATCACGCCCGTTTCAACGGCGACGCCGAACAACGCGAGCGTCCCCATGCCGGATGAGACGCTGAAATGCGTTCCGGTGAAGTAGAGAGCGAAGAGTGCCCCGATCGGCGACAACGCCAAGCTAGTTAAGGCCAGCGCTGCCCATTTGAAAGAGCCGAACATCGAATACGAAATAAAAAATATCCCGGCCACGGTTACGGGAACGATGATCGCGAGCCTTGGGTTTGCGCGTTTTGCGCTCGCGTATTCGCCGGCCCACTGGAGTGAATAGGCGGGAGGCAATTTCAGCTTCCGGTTCACTTTTCGAATCGCCTGCGACGTTCTCTACAACAACAACCGAGCCGTCCACGACCATGCCGAAATCGAGGGCGCCAAGCGACAGCAAATTCGCCGGCACATGACTCAGATCGAGACAGATAGAGGCGAAGAGCAGCGAAAACGGAATCGTGAGCACCACGATGATCGCCGAACGCACATTACCCAGAAAGAGAAACAGAATGATCGAGACAAGAAAGATGCCCTCCGTGAGGTTGTGCATGACGGTGTGCGTCGTGAAGTGAACGAGATCGCTTCGATCGAGGAACGGAACGATTTTCACGCCAGGAGGAAGAAAATGTTGGTTAAGGTAATCCACTTTTTCATGGAGCGCAGCCAGCATGGCATCGCCGTTCGCGCCTTTGCGCAGCAGAACGATTCCTTCGATGGTGTCAGGCTCGTCGATGATCGTTCCGTCCTTCCGGTGGGTCGCCTTTCCGATCTGACCTAACCGGATCTTAGGGCCTCGCGTTACAAAAGAAATCTCACCAACGTTAATGGGGGTGCCGTTTTGAGTCTTGAGTACGGTCTGGCCAATATCCTTCACGTCGCGGAACAATCCGACCTCGCGAACCTTGATCTGTTGCTCTCCCGTTTCTACGAAGCTTCCACCGCCATTCACGTTATTGTTGGAGAGCGCCTGTTCCACCTGTGCGATCCCGAGCCCGTAGGCAACGAGCTTCTCGGGATCCAGCCGCACCTGGTATTCGCGCGTGAGGCCTCCGAAGCTTGAAACGTCGATCACGTCAGGTACCGCCTTGAGCTCTTTCGCAATCACCCAGTCCTGAAGCGACTTCAGCTCCATAAAGATCGTACTGCAGATTCGTGCTCTTGAGCGTGTACCAGTAGAGTTGTCCGACGGGACTGTAATCCGGCCCTATGTTCGGCTGAAGATTCGGCGGCAAGTTCACGGCCGATAAGCGCTCCAGCACTTTCTGGCGATTCCAGTCGTTATTCGATTCATCGTCGAAATTCATAGCGACGACCGAGAGGCCGAACTCAGAGATGGATCGGATATTAGCCAGATGAGGGATGCCGCTCATCTGCACCTCAATCGGAATTGTGACCTGCTGCTCTACCTCTTCGCCTGCTCGCCCGGGCCATTGCGTGATTATCTGAACGTAGTTATTAGCCACATCCGGATACGCTTCTACAGGAAGGTTCTTGAAAGAGAAAGCGCCCCACACGAGCAAGAGAATCCCCACTGCGAAGACTAGCAGCTTATTGCGGAGTGAGTAATCTACGAATGCGCGGATCATTGATTCTTACTGCTCGCTCTCGGCGGAGAGCGCGAGCGAATCGTTCACGACTTGCTGACCCGGAGAAATGCCGGAAAGGACATCCTGCTGGCCGCCAACTATCTTGCCTACCGTCACCTCAGTTCGTCTGAACTCTCCGCGTCCGTGGGAACGAAAACCCAGTCCCGGTCATGGAGATGAAGGACGGCGCGGCTCGGCAGAGTGGCGTACTTCTTTCCGTTCTGTCCAAAGAACGTCGCAGTCACGAACATCCCCGATCGCATGATGCCGGGATTGGGACGGGAGCGGTCCGGATGGACGGATCGAGAACTTTTCCGATATTGCTAATGCGGCCGCGGAATGTACGGCGGTCAAAAAGTCGCAGCGGGAAACTGACACTCACGCCAAGCGTGTTATAAGCAGCCGGGTTGTTGAATGACCCATTGTGGGTCCACCAGGCGGCGAGGGTTGGATCGTCGAACCGTTGGCGATCGCCAACTCATGATCCGTGCGCGCTTTTTCAACCGTCTGCTCGGCTTCCTTCAGATCCGGCCGAGTCTGCAGCGCTTCCGCCCGTAACTGGGGAAGGGTTACTTCCGGTTCTGTAAAATCGAACTCCTCTCTGAGATCGAATTCATTCACTGGAGTCGGATCGCGAAGCAAGGCGAGTAGATCGATTCTTGCCGTCCGCAAATTGACCTGAGCTGTTGCCAGATCCGACTCGAATTGGATCCGCTGAAGTTCTACGCGCTGGAAATCGACTTTGGCGAGACTTCCAGCCTGGTACCGGTCGCGGTTAATGGAGATCTCTTTGTCGTAGTATTCGAGATTCTCCTGCGCAACGCCAAGAACTGCTTTCGCCTGTAACACTCGAACAAAGGCATCTCGCAGATTGAACATCAATGTCCGTTCGAGATCGGCCTGTGATGAGACCGCGATAGCCGTTGCTTGCTGCGCGCTCGCCAGTCTCAGTTCGCGCTTGTGTTCGCGCTCATGCAGGTAGCTGACGCTGGTTGAAACGAACGTGCCTGCGAACGGCTGCCAAACGCCTCGATAAGGCGTAATTTGCGTGCCGTCCGCTGACAGAGTGAAATCCGGGTTCGGGCGGAGATACGCCGTGACCTCGTCCGCGCGGGACTCGTCAATGGCGACCTTCCCGGCCAGCAGGGTCGGATCGTTCGCTCTGAATCTCTCCTGAATCTCCCGCCATGTGACCGCCTGCGGAAGACTGGCGGTTGGAGCTGCACACCCCGCAACGAGCAGGAGACCGATGGACAAACGCCAATTGAGGCGCTGCATCACTACTCCTCGAACTAACTGTTTATTTTCGTGTTGCTGATGGTTATGCCGGGACCGGCGGAGAACGGCCGCCTTCAGCAGCTGCGAAATGGGATACAAGTCTTGCGACAGGTACGACGATGAATGAAACGAATAACAGGGTGAACCTAAGGACTGGAGCGGGCGAGACCAGAGGCGTGTCCATGGTCTCGTAGAGGCGAATCAAGTCGTCGCTGCTCTTCTTCGTCGGGCTCTGAGAATGCTTTTGCGCACTCAGGTGCTCGATTCGAAGAATGTCGTCTGTAGCAGAAATGTAGGGGAAGAGCGCGGCAACTATCAGCGCCACTCCGACAATGTGCAGCCAAGCCGGCGCGCCTTTTAGTTTGTTGGAAGTGCTGCGAATCGAGGCGTGAATGGTGCCCGCAATGGCGATTGCGCCGAGCGCCATCCATACCAGATTTAATACTACTTCAAAGCGCACTCTCGTCTACCCTAACATGTTTTGCTGCCGTAACATGGTGCTAGGACGGGTAGTCCCGGAGCCACCGCGTTGTTTGGCAGTTTGCTCTTTCAGGCGCTTATTTTAAAGAATCGCCCGGCGATTCGGCGCATCGATTGCATGAAGGGTTAAGGAGTCGGCTCGCAGTTGATGTATCGCCTAGTACGTACAGCCGTGGCTTTCTTCTGCAGCGTTGGGGTGTGGGCCGATTCAGCCGAAGTGCGGTTGAAAACCAGCGCGTTGGTGGAAAGCAGCCATCAGACCACCTACTTTTGGCGAAGCATACCGGGGGGCGGCACAGCCGAGGTACTTACTCTGTTTTGCCATGCCTGCGGAACAGGTTCTACCGGCGCGGAAGACGTTCCGCTTGTTGCTGTGCTTCGGGACACACTCGGAAATAGCAATCCCGAAACCGACCGGCTACTGTATGTGTGGCTCTTAGGCTATCAGCGCCCCAACCTAGGGCAACGTCTGCTCTCCGCCGTCCCTTTTTTTTACTGGCAAATAGGCATTAGCGGAGCGGCCCGAAGCGAGAAAAAACTCTCGCCCCTCCTGAACGTTGCCGCTCCGCAACATGCGCTTCTGAGTAATATCAGCAGCGATATTCTCCAGTGGGCCATGTTCGATCCTATGGCTACTCCGATCCGGGCCACTTCACGCGCCTATCGCGCGAACACAATTGACGACGAACGCTTGCACCTGGAAGAGGCAGTGAGTTATCTGCGGCGCGCTCCAATATCGGATGAGCAGCCTTCCTTGACGCCGGCGGAGCTGAACCTTGTGATCGCGCGCCTGGAGTTGCGCAAAAATCTGCTGGGTGGCTTCGTTAGCGACCGCAACGCGGAGCGCCTGGGAGAGGAATCACGGTTCGAAGAGGAGCAGATTCGAAGCCGCAACTGGGAACTGCTCCGGCAATGCGCCGATCGAACCGGTCTTCTGTTCGAGCCATTGGCCATCGCTGGAACTTCGGAAGAGTACGTAGTGCTGTGGTTCCCGGCTGCCGGGCCACGCCCGCCGGATGGCACCTCTCTCGCTCCGGTCTGGAAAATCTTGAAGATCAAGAATCCCTGGTCGGACGACCGACTAAAAGACTGGCGTGGATCGGTCTACCAGCGCTCTGTCGATGACAGCGGTAACCTACTTCCAGCGAGTGAAAGGGGCGCTCGCACCGTCAAGCTTATTCCTCTTGCCGTTTATAGTCTGAGCTATCGAACGACGCCTCTGCTACTCATCGATTTTCGACATAAGTTGCACGTGCGGTGGCATGAGCTGGCCCAGCGATCCATTAATGAGATCACCGCAGGTATCATCGGCATTTCCCATTTCACGAATTGGTATTACTATGTCGGCGCGGATCTGTACGATTTTGTTGCGTCGCGCCACGGCGACGCTATGAATCAATCCGCGCGCCTCGATTGCTACTCGCAGTTCCGAGTGAAGCTTGCGCTCGATCACCAACTCGACCCAACGCTTCGAAAAGAAATTCAGGCCCACGTCGATTCGCTCGGGGTCAATCCGCTCGAAGCTGCACCGGCTCGGGAGCTGCAGGCCGCGCGCATTCGTTATGCCGAACTCGAAGGCGAAGCTCGCAGCGGGGAGCTGGCTAAGGCGCTCGATAAAGAGCGGCGCTCGGAACTTGCGGCATTCGGCGCGACTACCGCCAGTCTGGTCGAACAAGCATCGCTTCACTACGCCAGCGCTGGATTGTACACACACCGGGCCAAAAAGGAGGACGGTAACATTGCTCTTCTTGCGTGCTACCGTCGCGTTGAGTATCAGATGAAATTCCTCGAGTCACTGGCAAACGCAGGTACCGCTCCGGAGATCGCTCATAATGCTGAGGCTGTGCAGAGTGCCATAACTCAATTGAGCGGACTCCTGGCGGGCGTCCAATCGCCCACGCTGCGGCATCGCGCCATTGAAACTTTATTACGTCTGCAGGACCTTTCTCATGATGCAGGCTTGCGGGATGATTGCGCCGTAGCTGTGAACGAGATTAATCGCGAAGGAGTCGTAAGGGCCGGCACGTCTCCGGGCGTAGTGGCCTCGCCGAAGACTCGGACCGCTTTGGCTTTCGGCGATTTGGAACGAATGCAGTGACGCCTTGGTTTTGGCGGCTTGCATTCGTGATCGCCGCCTTGGTGCTTCCGGATTCGATTTCAGTTGCCCAAGGAATCCAGAAAACCCCGCAGCGCCTGATGATCCTGAAAGTCGATGGACTGAACGCGAACCTGCTCTATACCGCCATGCGCACGACAAATCCCGTTACAGGCAAGCCGAAGCTGCCGTGGCTGTCTCATATCTTTGCGGAGAACGGAACGGTCTTTCAGAACTTCTATACGCGGGGAATCAGCATATCCGCTCCTTCATGGGCGATGCTCGATACCGGGCAGCACACAATAATCCGCGGCAACGTCGAGTACGACCGTTACACAGGGGAGGTTTACGACTATCTCAATCTCTTCTCCTTCTATCTTTCTTATGCTCGCAGCCGCAGCGTGGACATGCCTGGAGTAAGAGTGCTGGATCGCGCTGGCATTCCGCTCCTGGTTGATCAGTTCCGCTATGGACAGGTTTACCAGGGCTTCCAGCTCTTCCAACGTGGGGTTCGGTGGACGACGCTCAAAGAGGCTCTCTTTCACAGCTTCTCTTCCAAGGCTTTGATCTCGGTTGTCGAAAATGCGGCAGCCCTGTCACTGAACGACGAATTGCAGAAGCAGATGGAGACGGAGCTGGAAAAGAAACTCGCGGATTCGCGGGTGCTGTATCTCGATTTCTTCGACGGTGCTCTCGATCATGAAGGCCACGCGACAAATGATCCGGCGGCCCTCCTCGATTCTCTGAAGCGCCTAGATATGCTAGCAGGACGCATCTGGACCTGCATTGAAGAGAGCCCTCTCGCACAGGAGACGGTCATGGCCGTCGTTTCCGATCATGGCATGAACAACGTTCCCGGGGTGGTCAGCCAGACCTTTAGCTTGCCAGACTTGCTGAATAGCCCAGAAGGCGGCGGGCATCACGTTGTCACAAATCGCGTTCAGCTCAGCGATTATAAGCTTCGCGGCCTGAATCCGCTCGTGCATCGCGAAATTACGCCGAGTACCGCCTCGTTCTATTTGAAGGGCGAAGCGTCCCGTTATCCGACCGCCTGGCTCGACATTGACGGCAACGAACGAGCGGCCATTCACCTGCGTAACAGCGATCTGAACGAGATCCAGATTCTACTGCAGGAACTTTCACGTTCAGATCTCGGCCAGGAGCTCCGCCGCGCCGCGACGAGTTATTTGCGCGAGCTAATAGATAGCAATCGCGAGAAATGGAGCAAAACCGCCGCCGAGCTGACCGAAGAACTGGCAGCACTGCAACAGGCGATTGTCCAAAGGAAACAGTTGACCGGTTCAAGACCGGAGAAGTGGAACGCCGAACAGCGTGCTCACGGCGAGGACAAGGCGGACCGCAGGTTAGCTGACGAGCTGCGGGATTGGGAAGCGGAGTATTCGGAATACAAAGCATACGTCTCGCACCTGCGCTCATTGCTGGCGTTTAATCCGAGTGATATTCGCCCGTTTGCGCCAAACATCTCTGAGCTGATCCAGCCGCTGGCATTGGGCGATAACAACACAGTCGCTGAGTTGCAGCATTATGTCATCGGCCTGGGCCCGCTCGGCTTGGTTCTGGATTCAACTGGGCATGTGGATGAAACGCAATCGTTCCGGCATCTAAACTATTTTGAGCTGCTGGCTGCCCGGCGCGTCCGAAACAACCCGCAAGCGCAACTAAGCCCGCGCCCCATCGATTTCGCGATGATGCCACTGCCTGATGGGGAATTCTGGCCACACGACGGACGTGTCAATCATGCGTACTGGCTGTATGGCGATGACACGCACCAGCTCGTTGTGCGAACGGATCGCAGCGGCGCGATCTCCTTGCTTCCTGTTCAAAATTTGCACCAAGACGATGGCGGGCGAGTAACTGCGCAAGAGCAGCCCTGGCGAGAGGGTCTGCCTCTGCATCTTTTCGAAGATCCCGATCTAAAGCTTCCTAATGGAGCCGATCGGGCGGCTTGGCTCAGCGGTTGGCATACAGAGCGGGCGTGGTTCGAGGCAATTCACAAATGCAAGTATTCGAATGGCGTAATCGGAGTCACTGAAGAGCTTTCTCCCATCAACGATAACGTGCCGGGGCCGCCTGGCATTAGCCCAATCCTGCTGCGTTTCGAGCGGCGCCGCCGTGAACTGGTGCAACCTGATTTCCATGTCTTCGCCGCGGACCATTGGAACTTCAATACTCGTTTCCCAAATCCTGGGGGGAATCACGGCAGCTTCTTTCGGATTTCCACGCATTCCGTGTGGATGCTTGCGGGCGCCGGGGTTCCGGTACGAACTATCGAAGAGCCTTACGACAGCCTCAATTTCGCATCGACTCTTCT
>JAFATG010000138.1 GCA_019244055.1 Acidobacteriaceae bacterium
GGCATCAACTAACGTGCGCAGGTAAGCACGGGATTTCGCTCTGTCCCCGCGTAGCGCGTAAATCAACGCGAACATCGGCGTGCCCGTGCCCGCCTGGCCCGGTTTCAACTCAGCACTTTCGGATTTAGAAACGATTCTTGCCTCGTTGAGCGCATTGTCCAGCATGCTTCTTCGTTGACTGTTAGTTGACCGGGCGCCGATTAAGGCATATGCGTAGCCAAGCGCTTGGTGTCCCCAGGGCGCATCATGCTCCTCCAGAGCGGCTCGTAAGACATCAACATCTTCCTGTAATTTCCCGGAGTAGAACAGGTAGGTTCCTAGGCTAAATCGAACTGACCGGTCGTACGGATCGAGTTCAATGGCACGCCTCGTTTCTCGTAGGGCCTCATCAAATCTACCGAATTGGAGAAGGAAACCACCGTACCAACGGTGTGCCAGGGCCAGCCTGGGATTCAGCTCGATCGCTTTCCGATAATTTCGTTCTGCGCCGGACCAATCCAATTGTGCCTGACGGACTGCCGCTAACGATGTATACGATTCCGCCCATTCCGGACCCTTCCGAACCGCGTTTACGGCATGTATCTCAGCTTCCTTCAACAGCGGAGTGCGTCGCGCGGCGTTGGTTTGTATGAGACTGAGATAAACGCCGGCAAGGTCTGCTTCGGCCAGCACGAAATTGCTGTCTGCTTTGAGCGCCCTTTGATACTGCTTGACGGCTTCCCGCTCTGAACCGAGACGGCGCTCCTCCCAAAGCGTTCGCCCACGAGTATACGCTTCCATCGCTTCTTCGCTTTTTGTAGCGGGCATTCCAACTCTCCCGCCGCGGAAGAACGAAAATTTGTGTAACCAGAGAAGCAGCGATTCGGGTTTGGAAAGAAATTTCCATCGGTCGCTCGTATGGGGCAGAAGGATTGCATCGCGCATCGCACTTACAGCACCTGAAGCAATGTCATCTTGCATCTGAAGCGATTTCTCGACCGTTGTGTCGTATCTATTCATCCACACGATTCTTCCGGTCGAGTTCTCAGTTACTTTGACCAATAAGCGCGTGATGTTTTTGTCAGCCTCCAAGTAACCGTCGATACTAAACTGCGTGTTCGGCTTGAACGCGGTACTTTTCGGACGCGGCTCATGAAAGTAATTTACGGACACGCCGGGAATTTCTGATACCAGCCGCTCAACTTCCCACGTTGTTCCTTTGGATAACAAATCGTTCTCGGCTTTGCCCGTCAAATTTTCGAATTCGAAAATCAATACCGAGGTGTTGAGTGGACGCGAGCCGATATAGCCCATTGCAACTCCTGCCGCAGCCAAACCGGCTATCAGCCCCAGGATCACCGTGCCGCGTCTGGACAGTATCGGCCAGGGGCACAAGTTCCAGGTCGACGCCTTCTGCACTCGATAAAGCAGCGGGAGTCGAACTGTTCTAGAAATCCAGGAATTCGAGGCCAATGCAGAGACGATTTCCTTCGCGCTGTCGATTCTTTTGCCTGGATCGCGATTCAGGCAGCGGCGGATCACTGCGCACCACGTCTGCGGCAAGCCGGGCCTCCGCTCCGCGGGATCTTTCGGCTCGCTCCAAAGCTTCTGGTACAGCAGACTTTCTACCGTATCCCCGGAGAACGCTCCGCCGCCCGTCACCATCTCATCGATGATCAGCGCGAATGCATAGATATCCGATGCAATGCTGGGCTTATCTCCTCGGACTAACTCGGGGGCCAGATAGAAAGGCGCGCCGGCACGGAAATCGCTGCGCGATTCGAAAAGATCGCGATCGGGACTAAACGGCTTAGTCAAACCAAAATCCATCACAATGGCCCGGAGTCCTTCATCGGGTCCCGGCACGATCATGATGTTCGAAGGCTTCAAATCCCGATGAATGATGCCGTTCTCATGCAGGATTTCAATCGCTTCGGCAATTTGCCGGATCAGCGGTAAAGCAGCCTCCGGGGTGAGGGGACCCGATTTCGCCAGATGCTGTTCTAGTGTCTCGCCACACAGCAATTGCATCGTGAGGCAGGTAATGACTCGCTCTCCGGAGGCGTGGTCATCCGGCGGCAACCGGTGTTCTACAAGTTCGTAAACCCGGCACAGGTTAGGATGTACCAGGTTGCGAGTCACACGAATTTCGCGCCGAAACCGCTCCAACGCCTCGCAATCCGAGGCATACTCTGGCCGTAACGTCTTGAGTGCCAGCCTCACCGATAGCCGCTCATCGTAGGTGTCATAGACCTCGCCCATGCCTCCCCGTGAGATCAGGCGAACGATCCGAAATCTTTCTGCGACAAGTTGCCCAGGCTGGAAAACGGGAGGAGAGGAGGAGAATGATTCATCCTCGAGAAAGCCGGAGGCCTCCTCATGCGCTCTAAGTAGTTCAGCTACGGTCTGTTCGAGACCTGACCGCTCGTGGCATGCGGCCTCGAGGAATTTGGGCCGTTCCGCTTCGCTGATCTTAAGCGCGGATTCAAAGATTCGCTTGATCTCCTCCCATTCTTCAACCTGCATCGCCCTTTCCTCTGTGGAGTTGAGCGTACAACCAGGCTCTGGCTACCTGCCAGTCTCGTTTGACGGTTCGTTCCGCCACGCCTAGCGCATCTGCTACTTCACCGTTCGATAAGCCTCCGAAATACCGCATCTCCACAACCTCAGCCATGCGTGGGTCCTGTGCGGCCAACTTGTCTAGAAGATCGTGGATCTCAAGGATATCGCTAAATTCGGGTGCTTGTGCAATATCAAGTTCCGCAACCTGAATTCTGCAATTCGCCCCACCTCGCTTATCTGCGTTATGCGCGCGCGCATGGTCCACCAGAATGCGGCGCATTGCTCGCGACGCGATCGCCAGGAAATGCAGCCGGCTTTGCCAGGGCTGCTGCGCCACTGTACAGAGTTGAATAACAAACTCGTTTACCAGCGCGGTAGCTTGCAAGGTGTGTTCTGCCCTCTCATGCCGCATTCGAAATTCGGCGATCCGCTTCAGCTCCGGATAGACCAGTTCCAAAAGCTTGGCTTGATCTTGATTATTCTTGCTGTCCCATTGAGCCAGCAACTGCGTGACCTGGCCTACAGTTGAGGAGGACAGCGCCATATCGGAAATTTCCTGTGATGAAAGAGGTTGCAAGAATTGATCCATTGTCGTTAGTAGCCAGAACGCGCTGGTCTCCAATGCTCATTGCGTAATCACTCCTGCAAAAGGGCCATACCGGCCGTTCTCGGCTGAGGGGCGACTGAAGCCTAAATGTGAGGTTAACCGGCCGCTGAAACCGACTATCCCTTTGGTTCAGGAACGCCTGTTCCACACTGGATTTTCAACGACGAGCGAATCGCAAACTGGCCGCCAGGCACCGGCATATTTTGAGATTCATTCCTTACCAACTGAATTGAACCAGCGAAATCGCCTGCAAAGGCAGCGAGAAGTGAAAATTCGCCGTTCGCGAACCGCTATTCATCCATTCCGGCGACTGCAACTGCTCTAATTGGCCGGCTCGCTCTAACGCCCGATGCTGCTCATCAGTCGGAGTCTCGGGCGACCCCATTTGCTTCCAAGCGGTATACGCATTACTGTGCGTCTGATCAATCCGGTAATGCCTGACAAGAACGCGCTTGGCCGGTAGCCCGGTTATTTCCAGATGGATTTCCGCCGGCGGTCCGCTGATGTCATCGTCGCGGTAATTCCAGAGGAGCACCGAAACCTGATTGCTGGCCTGGGATGCGAGCCCGTCCACAACCGCTTCCGCTCGGACGCCATTTTCGACAATCGCGTTCAAAGGTACCGCGCCGTTGCTTTCGACAGCTATTCTGTCGCCCCTCATCAATCCGGCCATGCGGAAAATGTTCAGAACCGGTTTATCGATTCCGTTCGTAGCCAGAGAGCGAAATCCGGCGAAGTAGGGCTGATCTTCAAATTCAAACGCCCAGGTCAAAATTCCCGCGAGGTTTGCGTTTTCACGCTGCGTAAGTTCGAGTATCGTCTTTAGCGCGACCGCAACATAAGCCGGATACAAGGTCCCGTTCCTATAAGCATTGCGCGGTGATTGACAGGCCGCGCAGCCTTCTGGGTCCGATTCACTGAGAACGATCGGCAGTTTGCGCAGCTTCGGAAACTCGTGAATGATAGCAAGTCCCGCAGAAACATCGCGCATCTGCGCCGCGATTCCCATTCGGACATGCCCATCGATCCATTCCGGCCTGCCTTTGGCGTGATAGCTGATGAAATCGAGCGGTGCGCCGACCCGCTGCGTGACATAATTCTTGCCGGACGTGCAGTGCTCTAGAAATTGTCGGAGGAATGCTGCAGCCTTGGGACTGGCGGGACCGGTCGTCGCCGGGCCTCCAACGTGCGCCTCCGGAAGGGCGCGCTTCACAGCATCGCTCGTGTAGTCGTAAAGCCGGTCATACTCGTCCGGCGTGCCGTGCCAATAACCAATATCCGGTTCGTTCCAGACCTCCCAATCCCAGCTAGCCGTCTCCGTCCTGCCGTACGTCTTCACGCAATGCGCAACCATCTCGACAACGAGAGCGCTCCATCTTTGGTAATCCTTCGGCGGGTATACCCAGCCGGTGAAGATGTCTCCCTTGGGGAACGTATGTCGATACGGCTCTGGATGCGTCGATAGCGCCTCGGGCATGAAACCGATCTCCACAAATGGCTTGGCGCCGGCTTCGAGATAAGTGCTCAGGATCTTATCGACGACGGTCCAGTTATAGACGGGCTTCCCGGATGCGTTCTCGGTGTAGGCGTTCGTCGAGCCCCATTTCAGCGCGGCAACCCCATCTCCGGTAGTCAGCAGATTGTGCGTGCGAATGTGAACGGGCGTGTCACAGAGAGCCGCTAACTCGCGAATCAGCTTGCGGCCGTTCGGAGCGTACGTGTAGTTCGGCTCATCGTAACCAAAATAGTTCCACACGGGTTTGAACTCTCCCACAGTGTGCGCCGCATCCACGCGCACCGTAACCACCTTCTGACCAAAGCTTGCAGCCGACGCGACGCAGATAACGATGGGAACGAATTTCACGTTATCGGGTCAATTCGATTCGCGTGGCGCTTTCGTGCCGGAACGTGTACTGGACCTTCGCTCCGGTTACTTTGACGGTCGATT
>JAFATG010000144.1 GCA_019244055.1 Acidobacteriaceae bacterium
TGGTGGATTTACCATGAAGAAGTCCTTGATCTATTGGGATACCGCGGAGACCATAGCGGAGCACTTTGTATGCTACATCAACTCCGCTAGTGTCTCCATGCGGGCCGAGATAACAGGTTCCGGCGAATTCACGATTTACCCACGAACCCCAAACTGGGGCGACACTATCGACGTCCACATAGCCCAGTCCACGCAATGGCAACTCTCATCGTCCACAGACAAGATTGCAGTCGGCGTCAGCGGCGACTGGCAGGTAGACCCGTCGGCTTCGAACCCTATCAACTTCCCGGTTCGTCAATGGCACACGGACCTATTTAATGCAGTCAAAGCGGCCGGCCTGCTGATCACTACCTCGTTCTCAATGGAGCTGGTTTACCCGCCCGATGACGGGACGGTCGCCAACTGCTGGCAGGCTCGTTTCTTCGATGGCTCTCCGGTCACGACCGATACCGGCTTTGCGGATCTAGTCTCATCGCAATGCTCCTTCGTTCCGAACATGACAGCGTTTCAATCCTCCGTGTTCACTACCATGGCTGGTTTACAGAGTGCGGCAGGTCTCACGCCTTGGCTTCAATTCGGCGAATTTCTTTGGTGGTTCTATTCTTCGATTGCAAACTCGATCCTTTCCTGTTCCTCCACCGATCCGGCAACGCTGCAGCTTAACGACGGAAAAGGGAACCCACTTCAACACGGAATGCAAACCAGTGATCGCGTCGTTATTTCCGGTGTGCGAGGCGCAACGGCCATCAATGGAACCTGGCCCATCACTGTCGTAGATCCCACAACTTTCACGATTCCTATTTCTCCCAACGCGCCCTGGACTTCCGGAACCGGCCAAGTGCGCGGCGGCTCTATGGCTTATTACGATCCGGTCACTTCGGCGGGCGCTCAGTCCGCTCTTGGGCGTCCTCTCTACAAATTCACCTGTCAGGATGACGACCCGGCGGTGAATGAAGGCGCTGACGCGGCCTTTCTCGCCGGGCGCTTGAAAACCCATGTGGATGCAATCCGCACGGCTGTTCTCGCGCAATATCCGGATGCCAAATTCGAAATACTTTATCCGAACGATGTGAACAACCCGGTTTGCTTCCTTGGTCCGGGCGTCCAGTACCCACAGGGCGGCCGTCTGAATGCCGCGGTGAACCTGCCGCCGGAATGGATGACAAAACAAGGAAGCGGGCTTGACCGCTTCAAAGTCGAAGCCCTCAGTTGGGGTGCAACGTACCTCCATTTAGATTTGGCGAATCAAGCCATCGTGTTCGCGCTCACCAGTCCTATGTCCTGGAATCTGGCGGATGTGGCCTACCTCGTTCCTTGGTTTAACGGAATCTGCCCTTGGCCTCGCGAATTCGCCTCGGCCAGTACGCGCGGACTGAGCCTGATAAACCTCTGGGCTTATGACCACCTCTCTCTGATGTCTTGGCCGCTCCCATTTCCGACTTGGCTGCAGCGATCATGGCTTAACGGTTGATCGGTCCGCGCGCCCGGGGCCCCCGCTCAAAGTCCGGCGTATGGCTCGGAAAACGCCTACTCCTTCACTGATTCCGCTCCACCCTAGAAAATCGCTCTAAGTAGTCGATAAGGGTAGTGCAGGCCGAATTACCGAAACCATGAACAGTGTGCTTCCGATAGTGGTTCTCTTCCTGGGGTTACGCATGGCCGATCTGCAAAGCCAGGCCAATGTTGCGCTTACTCTACTGGAGCGGTTGCTCTCCGGCATACAGACGTGGGCGGGAAATCAACGCGGCCTCGAAGTACCGCTCGTGTTTGCCATAGGCGCGGGGGCTGCTGTCCTATTACTCTTGGGCGGCGCCATTCTATTTCTCATTCGAGCACGGAGCGAAACCCGAAAAGTTCAAGCGGAGCTTGCCGCAACTGTCGCGTGTAGAACGGCGACTGAATCTGCCGGCGAGGCTACGACAGAGTTCCTGGCGAGCATGAGTCATTGGATCCGCACGCCCGTGAACGCGATGGTTAGTTTCATCGATCTGGCTCTGCAAGTAGGCCTTGATCCGGACTTGAGTGAGCACGAGGTTACGGTGCGCGCCTCGGCTCAGCGGCTACTGCACATCGCTGATGATGTTCTTGAGTTTTCCCGTATAGAGGCTGGCAGATTGCAGCTCGACAACGTTCCGTTCTCTATTTCCGAGTGCATCGCCTCTGCGATGAAGCTTGTGGAGGGAGAGGCCGCTGCAAAGAAACTGCTCACCACGAGTAACATCGATCCACAATTACCCGACACGGTAAGCGGCGATCCGGAACGGCTGCGCCACGTCATTTTCAACCTTCTGGATTATGCAGTCCGATTTACTACCAGCGGAAGCGTCATCCTTTCAGCCGCGCTTGAATCGAGTTTTGGTGATGACGTTGTGGTCCGCGTGGCCGTCACCGGTACAGGCCTTGGGATTCCGGCTGCTGAGCGGTCGTTGATCTCGGGACCAGCGCAGCACGCCCGTCCGGGCGCAGCGCTCAAAGCCTCCGAAATAGGCGTCGGACTCCTGATTTCAGGCCGTCTCATTGATCTGATGCGCGGAACGATGAAACCTCAGAGCCAATCTGGCGGCAGCACGCTCGAGTTCACCGCTCAGTTCCAGAAACAAATGACGGCAACAGTGGCGGAGCGCCCCGCTCTCCTACCTGCTACGGCCAGTGTTGCGGTAAAACAGCTTTCGATTCTCGTTGCCGAGAATAATTCCGCGGATCGCCGCCTGATTACGAGGGCCCTCGAATCGGCTGGGCATCGCGTGTGGGTTGCCGCAAACGGAAAACAGGCTGTGCAGAACGTTCAAACCGAGGGGTTTGACCTCATCCTCTTGGATTTGCAGATGCCCCGTTTCGATGGCCTCGAGGTGGCGCGTGAAATCCGAGCTGCCGAGCCGCCGGGCTTACGTGTCCCTATTTACGCGTTTACAGCCCGCGTCTCGCCTGACGAGTGCGACAGATGCATTGCTGCCGGCATCGATGACCTTGTTGCCAAGCCGCTTACGGCCGACGAAGTATTGCAGCTCATTTCCAAATTAGCCGCGTCTCCGGCGAAAGCTGATCGCGCGAGTATCGCCGAGCAAAGTATTTCGGTTGAATCGCGCGAGCATACCGAGGTACGGGCGACCGGCAACAACGCCTCCGTTCCGGATGTCGAAAATATCAGCTCCGAGCCAACAGAACGTTTCTGCATACCGCCGGAAAACTCCTACATGTATGTGGAAGACCCCTCCGCATACAAGGACTTTGAGCAGAAGCTGAACGCGACGAGCGAGATCGTCGGGCCCGCCTACGAATCGAATACCGACAGCAGCGCGTCAGCTAGTGACCGCCGCGAGTCAAATGGTGACACTGGCGATTCAAATGTGGACTGGGGCAACGCCGATTTCGCGCTTGCGTCGATGCTGAGCGACATCGAGGATGTCGCGCCAAACAAGGCCGGAAACTCGTATGTCTCGGAACCGGATTCAACTGCTACCGATCATGTTCGTGAGCAAGAATCTCGGAATGTGGAGATGAGTCTCTACTTGCTCGCGAATGCGACGGGCGAAAAAACGAATGGTTTCTCTGGCGCAACCATGTCCCTCTTCAAAGAGGAGACTGGCGAGGCTGCGGAGATTGCGGGCATTGAAGAGACGCGCTACATTCCGGTTGAGCCGGTGGAACAGCCCGTTATCGCGGCTTCTGGTGTCAATCTTTCTCAAGAGCGAAATCAGGACACGGAGCTCGTCGGCATCCTGGCTGATCCAGAACCTCTCCGTCGCAACACGGACGGCAGCGTCGCGGTCCACACCAGCAAACCGCTTGATCGCAGTATGGAGGACAGCCGCGTTGCGGCCAATGGTAGCCTGGGCGCTCCCGCCGGTCTTGCGCTGCTTGCGGCTACTACCCAACTAACTCAACCGTCGCCACCGCCGGTCGAGGAGAATGAGGCCAAGCAAGCAGGTGCGGCCTGGCCAACGCCAACACCGGCGGGAAATCGCCCAGCGCCACGCCCTGCGCTGCCCGGCTTAGATCCCATTCCCACCGGATCGTGGGATCCCTTTGAACAAGCACGCAAATCGCTTTCCAATGCTCACTTCGGAGTGAGAGTGATCCACAACGATGGGGATCCGAGCGACCGCAACCTGATTTAACGAAAGGAATATAGAAAGAAATGTCAACAGTCGACGTGAACGGGACAGTCGGGAACGGAGCCGGTCACGCGTCCGCCCATCTCGTCCTGCAAGGAAAAGGCGGCATCGGCAAGAGCGTTGTTGCGAGCTGGCTGGCCGAGTACCTGATGAAGCGCAGTAACACCGTGCATTGTATCGATGGCGATCCGGTCAATCGCTCGCTGGCTCAGTACAAGTCCCTCAATGCCGAAAAGCTGGACCTGGTCAACGAAGAGGGCCTGATCGTTCGGACGCGCTATGATGCCCTCCTCGAACGCTTTGCTAGCGAGAACGCCGTATTCGTTGTGGACAGCGGGTCCACAGCGTTCCTGCCTCTCTGGAGCTACATCGTCGAAGCCGAGGTAATTCGAGTCCTGCGCGAAGCCGCCCGCAAGTTATACGTTCATTGTGTCGTGAGTGGCGGCGAAATGTTGAGCGACAGCCTCTTGGGTTTTGATACTTTGGCCCGGAGTACGCCGGACCGCAACCTGGTCATCTGGGTCAACGAGTATTTTGGCCCGGTCGCGCGCGACGGCAAGACATTCGATCAGATGAACGTTTTCCAGATACACGCCAATAAGGTCCTGGGCGCGATCGGTATTCCGCAGCGGAGCTCCGATACGTTCGGAGCGACTGTTCGCCAGATGCGCGAAAAGAAGATGACGTTTGAGGAAGCGATCCAGTCGGACCAATTTATGCTCGCGCAAAAATCGCGCCTCCACATCGTCCGGCGTGATCTCTATGATCAACTCGATAAATTGCAACTGGCTCAATAAGAATCGCAACCTGATCCTCGCTGCGGCATCCACGCCTTTGAAACGCAGCTGCCTCCTTCAGCACGGAAATTCCTGTATCGGGGCTTTGGGATCGAAGCGCGGAATATAGCGGCCGTCCTTATCCGTAAAGCCGTATTCCTGGGCGAGATCGCACACCCAGAGTAGTTTGCCGTTCTTCTCAACCGTGTTGTTGGCAGTGGCCAGCGCCACCACCGCCCGGCCCAGGTACTCGGGCGTTTCGCTCAGATCCAACCTGTATTGCTTCTTGATTGCGTCGGTTTTCATCGCCATCAGCACTCGTTCCGTTCTCATAAAGCCTGGATTAAGCCCCACCACAGCGACCTTGAATTTCTTCGTATACTTGCTCATTCCGAAGATGAGGCGGTTGAGGGACTCATGTCCCAGGTCGTGCAAAATCTGCCCGCGCCATGCGGAGGGATCGGGATGTGGCCCGCCCGACGACACGTCGTCGGGGACGTAATAGTTGTCCGTCACATGCGCGATCAGGCCGCGTCTCGCCTTGGTCATTAATCGGGCAGCATAAACGCTGGTAAGCCAGCATACGCCGATCGTGCTGAGTGTCTCGGGCCACATCGGCTGGCTCAACTCCCAAAATGGCTTCGACCATTCCGCCATTACATTCGGCCCCCAGGCGGAATTCGCGAGAACGTCCAGGCGGCCATGCTCCCGCTCGATGCTTCCGAACAGTTCAGAGACCTGCTCCTCTTTGCTCAAATCGGCGCAGACCGGAATTCCGATTCCTCCCCGGGCCGTAACTTCCTCCGCGGTGTCTTCCACCGTGCCGGGCGCGCCGTCCGCCGGCTTCGGACCGCTTCTCGAAGTCCGCGCTGCAACATACACCGTCGCTCCCGCTTCACCGCACGCCAGTGCGATCCCACGTGCTCCGCCACGGCTGGCTCCTGCCACTAACACGACCTGTCCTTTCAAAGGGTTCATGCAGCCAGTGTGCAGGCCGAATCCTGACACCTGCTGTCATAATTTGCTGTTAAATTTTTACTATGCGCGCGGACCGGCTCCTGTCCATCCTTCTTCTGCTGCAGAGCCGTCGCCGCGTCACGGCCAGGGAGCTGGCCGCGCGTCTCGAAGTCTCCGAGCGCACCATTCTCCGCGATATGGACGCCCTCAGCTCTTCCAGCATCCCTGTGATTGCCGAGCGCGGCAAAAGCGGCGGTTGGTCGCTTCTCGACGATTATCAAACCAAGCTCACCGGCTTGAGCCCGGCCGAGATCCAGTCTCTTTTTCTTGCTCGCCCGGCGCGCCTCATGTCAGACCTCGGACTCAAACGCGAATCCGAAGCAGCGTTCATTAAACTGCAGGCCTCGCTGCCCGCGAGTGCGCGCCAACAGGCCGACTTGGCCCGCCGTCGAATTCTCATCGACTCGCGCGGCTGGCGCGATCCCGCCGAATCGATCCCCTGCCTGCCCGTTTTGCTCGACGCAGTCTGGTGGGGCAAACAGGTCCGATTCGTGTACGCCCGCAATCTTTGCGAGCCGGCTGAGCGCTCCGGCCATCCGCTCGGATTGGTTGCCAAGGGAAGCACCTGGTACTTGGTAGCCAATGTCGACGGGGAGACACGCACTTATCGCGTATCGCGGATTCAGGAGGCCGCACCACTCGACCCACCGGCGGAATACCCGCCGGATTTCGACCTTGCGGCGTATTGGGAGCGCTCGGCAGTAGAGTTCCGCGAAAAGCTTCCTCGTTATTACGCAACCTTCCTCGCGAACCCTTCCGTCATGCGTTGGGTCCGGTTTCGCGGCTGGCGCCTCGAAGAGGAAACTCCTGAAGGGGAGCGTATCCGCGTAAAGCTGCGTTTCGATATCGAAGAGGAGGCCGTACAGTTCGCGCTGAGTTTTGGCGGCGATATTCAAGCGATCCAACCAGCCGAACTGCGCGAGAAAGTTATCGCGGGTGCGCGAGCAATTCTCGATCAACTAACTTAATACGTTATTCTTTCGACCCCTACTCTTCCCGCAACGCTTTCATCGGATCGACTAAGGACGCGCGCCGCGCTGGTGTGTAGGTCGCAGCCAGCGTAATCGCAAGTAGCGGTAAGGCGATCGCTAGGAGAAGTAGAGGATTGGTTCGTTCGAAGCTGGCGATCCAAATACCGGATGTAACAAGGCGGCAGACAAAGAAGCTTATGATCAGGCCGACCGCGATGCCTTCCGACCCCAATATTAGTCCCTGCTTCAGAATCATTCGCAGGACCCGTTGTCGGTCTGCCCCAATCGCCATGCGAATGCCGATCTCCCGTGTCCGCCGGCTGACCGAATAGGCGATTAAACCGTAGAGCCCGACCATGGCAAGGAGAAGACCCATCAGGCCTAGACCAGCGACGCTCTCCGCGATCATGTTCGGGGTCTTCACAGCGCGCTGCGTGTAGAGATTCTGCATCGTTCGCACATCGAAGACAGGCATATTCGGATCGAGTCCGCGGATCACTTCTCGCAATACCGGCGCGATTGTCGAAGCGTCCGGCGCACTTGACTCGGTAATCAGCGTAAACGCCGCGCGGGGGTCCTGCGTGTTCGGCAGATAGACAAAGTCGAGGGGCGGCTCGGCGATCCAGAAGTACTTTGCGGTTTTCGCGATCCCGACGATCTGAACAAGAGCGCCTGTTGCGTTCTTGAGATGGAACCGCTTGCCGAGAGCGTCCCCTTTGGGCCAGAAATGATTCGCGAATTTTTGATTGACAATCGCAACCAGCGGGCTATCCGCCTGGTCTGATTTCAGAAAACCACGTCCTTGCAGAATAGGAACGCGCATGGTATTGAAAAAGCCGTCGCTCACGCGTGCATCGAAAACCGTGAGCGATTGCTCGCCACGCGGCAACTCGTAACCCTCCGGCACTATCGCGATCGCGTCTCCACCGATCAACGGAACGACGGATGTGAGAACGGCCGATTTCACACCCGGCGCGGCCCGTACTCTGTCAAGTAGATCTTTGTAGAAGCGCTTGGTCTGATCCGGCCCGTAGTGAATGAGCTGCGTATCGAAACTTGTAAGAAACAGATGATCGGTTCGGAACCCCGGTCCCTGAGTCAACTGATCCCGAAAACCCTGCAATAGTACCGCCGAGACGACGAGCAAGACCAGCGAAAGAGCAACCTGTCCGGCGACGATCAGATTGCGGCCCCAGAAACGTGGTTTCCCCGCTGTATCGGCGTCAGCGGCTTTGAGCGCGGGAACCAGATCGGGTCGCGTGGCTCTGAGCGCAGGCGTAAGTCCAAAAAGCAGAGTGCTCACGACCGACATTACCAGCGTAAATAGCAGAACTCGCCGGTCGAGCTGGACGGCGAAGACGATAGGGAGATCGGAAGGTATGGGAATGCTGCTGAAAAATCTTGCCCCAGCATAGGCGACCCCGATCCCACCCACACCGCCAGCAATTGCAAGCAAGAGATTCTCGAGCAAGAACTGTCGAACAAGAGAGCTGCGCTTGGCCCCGATAGCTAGGCGCACGGCAATCTCACGGGAGCGCGCCCGCGCCCGGCTTAGCAGCAGGCCCGCAACGTTTGCGCACGCGACCAGCAATACGCAAAGCGAGAGCAAAACCAGCATCGCCAGCATCGCGGTGTTGGGCGGCGACTGCTGCGCGCGAAGCTGCAGCTCAGTCGCGACGGTGATGCGTTGGTTGCGATTCGTCTGAGGATACATTCTCTGCAATTGCGCCGCGATGGCATTGAGATCGGCTTGCGCCTGCGCAACGTTAACACTGGGCTTGAGACGCCCTTTCACCGTCAGCCAACGAACGTCCCGCCGGTTCAAGTTGCTTTCATGCGCCAAGTTGACACTGTTTTGAGGGCTCACCCAAGGTGACAATGCGAGCGGCACGAACAATGCCGGCCGGAAGTATTGATCCACTCCGGTGAAGTGTTCCGGCGCGACACCAACGATTGAAAAGTCGATTCCGTTCAGGCGAACCTTGGAGCCGAGAACCGAAGTACTTCCTCCAAACTGGGTCACCCAAAAATCGTGGCTGATCACGACCACCGCATCGCGGCTTCCTGGCCGGTCCTCGTCGTCGCGAAAGCCGCGGCCCAGTGTTGGCTCGACGCCTAGCACTTGAAAGAAATTGCCCGAGACAAAGAGGCCAAACTTCATTTTCGGGAGGGTAGCTTGATCGGGGCTGAATCCGAAGGTGCCGTAAGAGTATGCGAGCAGCCCCTTGAAACTTCGATTGTGATCGCGAAAATCGACGTAATCCGGATGGGAAATCGCATTATTCATCCCAAATGCTGCCGAGCTCGCCGTAGAAACCGCCACAACATTCCCCGGTTCGAACACGGGCAGCGGGCGTAGGAGCAACGCATCCGCGAAGCTGAACATCGCGGACGTTGCGCCGATCCCGATAGCCAAGGAGCAGATCGCAACAATCGTAAAAACTGGATTCTTGCGCAGCATTCTTGCCGCGTGCTGCACCGATTTCAACATTCGAGCCTCGTTTGTAAGAGCTTAACGCGAATCCACGCAAGGCGGTCGGTCGAAAGCATGACTCCCAAACGCTTTGCCTCTAAAATTCATCAACGAACGAGTAATTTTTGAGGATCAATGTTATCTTGGCGGAAGAGCGTTAGTAAAGATGCGGCTAGGCCGGGAAGGTGAAATGAGGATCCAGCTCGAGGTCAGCGAAGATAAACGCAAACAGATCCGACGCCTGATGGAAGAAGCGGATTTCAAAACCTACTCTGAACTGTTCAATAACGCACTGACGCTGCTGCAGTGGTCAATGCGGCAGATCGAAGATGGAAACGTGATTGTTTCACTGAACCCCGAGACGGAAAAGCAGAAGGAACTTTCCATGCCTTTCCTGCAGCACGTCGCTGCGGCTAAGATCGAGATGGCTCCCGCCCGAAGACCGAATCGAAAGCGTTGACGAACTGCCGAAAGGACATTCCGGGCGCCAAATCTATTTTTTTAGCCAATATCCCAGAATCGTTCCGATCACTCCGCAGGCCCACTTCTGGGCCTCACTGGTCGAGGATCGGTCAATTACAAAGACGTAAATCGCTACTCCTAGGAGCACGCAACTGATTAGAACTTGGACTAGGAAGCGATAGAAGGGCTCCTTTCTTACAAACTCCTCAGGCCAAACTTCCTCTTTTTCTAGAGGGAGGGTTCGTCTCGTAGCCATAGATACTGCCCGGATGCGCTACTACTGGACGTGTTAACACCCGAGAACCTCCCAAATCCTTATCGGATTATTTATTCGCGTTTTCTAAATCGAAATTTCCGAGGTTTAAAAAACGGCCCCTTTTGCAGGATCTGCCGAACCCTACGCTTGTCTCAATGGACGTATGCCGACCCCATTTCAGCGATATAAAATACATTAAAGATTGATTATTTTTTGAGGGCTACGGTCAAGCTGTATTACAGCCTGGCAAGGGGCGGAGGTGGGCGCTCCCTTTAGAACAGGATTTTCGCCGCCAGTTGAATGTTCCTGGGCGCGCCGGGGCCAATGCCCGGGGCGCCGAAGCCGACGTCGTAAGTAGCGGGCACTTGTCCTAAATTACTGCCGGAAACGCTTTGTTGGGGACCCTGCACATTCGGATTCAAGCCTTCCAGGTTTCTGAAATTGAAAATGTTGAAGATTTCAGCCCGAAGCTGTAAGGTAACGTGTTCCCCAAACCTTATGTTCTTGAACATCGAGAAGTCTATCTGATGGGTAGGAGGTCCATAAAACATGTTGCGGCCCGAGTTCCCGTAAGTACTTGGCGTCGGCAAAGCGAAGGCAGACGGATTGAACCAATAGATAGTACTAGTGGCCCGATCGGAGCCGGGTACATTCGCGAAGGGATTGCCGACGACGTCTGCCCGGTCAGCGGATTCGCCGGTGCCGCTCGAGTCGTTACCTGAGAAGACCGTAAAGGGCGTGCCGGTGAAGAAGGAGAATAACGTATTCAATTGCCAGCCGCCGAACACTGCGCGGTACTTATGCGGCTCAGGAACAGCGTAATTCAAGAACATTGAGAACGAACTACGAATGTCGTAATCCGAGTTGCCGTATTCGCAGCGCAAGCAATAGCTGTTCTGAGGAATGATACCGCGCGCATAGGACAGGTCATCCAGGGAGTGTCCGTACGTGTAGCTGAGCTTGGAGGTGAAGCCGTGGAAATTGGTCATCCGCAGCGACCCAAGCAGGCCATTGAAATTGGCGTTCCCGACGGATTGCACTTCATTGATGGGACCGAGATAGGGAAACTGGCTGTAATAAGGCCGGGAGGTCACCGCTTCGGGCGAACCGATGGGGATCTGATTGATGTCGACAGTATCCGGTAAGTGACGGCTCAAACTGCCCGAGTAGCCCACCTCAGCCACGACATTTTGAGCCGCCTGGTACTGAACGTTGAAGTTCGTATTCATGCTGTAAGCGGTGACAAAGTGCTGGCTGACGGAGAATGCGCCATACGGGCCGGTTGCTTGACTTGCCGCGAAGATAGGAACGCCCGCTGTAACAGTAATAGGAGTTTGGTTCGCCAAGTTTAAAACCGGCGCGGGTCCGCCGATATTATCGTTGATTCCTGTCGCTCCGCCGTTCGAGGCGGAACTGTTGCCGAAATAGGAGATGTTGGGAACTTGATAATAGATGCCCCAACCGCCGCGGATCACCAGTTTGCCGCCGGCCGTCGGTTGGAATGCAAATCCGAAGCGCGGAGCAAAATCGTGATAATCGCGGGGCCACAGGGTGTTGAGTCCGTGCGTGCCGACATAGGTTATGCCGCCGTCGGCAGGGATGAAGGTCGAGATCAGATTAGGTGGATTATAGATCGGGCTTTGATAAATCCAGTTCAGCCCGTAGTTCAGCGTCAGCCGGGGAGTAACTTTCCACGTGTCCTGCCCGAAGAATGAGACGCTGTTGAGCCAGTAGATGCGCTGCTGGTTACCGTAGGCGATGTTGGCGTGCCCAAACCCGATGCGCTGGGAAAGGAAATCTGCGAGTGCATCGAGCGATGGATTGGGAGACGCCGCACCGCCGGCCGGGCACCCGCCGCCGACTTCCCAAGTGTCGTGTGGGCATGTCGCAGAGAATGGTCCCTGAGTCCCATCGTACGTAAAGCTGCCGGGCGCATTCGCATCATAGAAGACATCGAGGCGCGAACGGCGGTAATCGCCACCGAACCGGAACTCATGGGAGCTCGCGGTGTAGGTAAAGGTCTGATCGATGTGGCCGGTTGTGTCAATGCGTCCGAGTTGCGGTGTCAAGCCCGTTTGATCAAATCCCGTGATGGTCATATGGGGTGAGCCGAAATCGGTCGGATTCGTGACGCCGGTGTTGAAGCCCAAGGCAGGCATATCGAACCCGTGGTTGGCATCGCCGAAAACCTGCTTGAAGTAGTTGACGCCTGCTAGCGTCTGCGCGACCAAACGCGGGGAGAACACGCGATTGTATACCAGCGAAAAGTTGTGCATGCGGCTGGGCGCGACCTGGAAATAGTACGGCAGCGCAGAGCCGATATATTCTGTCTGGCTGCCCGTGCCGCCGAAGTAGCGAATAGCGATGTTGTTCTTCTCATTAAACTGATGATCCAGCTTAATGACGCCGTTGTAGCTGGTCGAAAGATTGATGCCGCCGCCATTGTAGTTCTGCGTAGTGGCTGGACCGTTTAGGCTATTGGCGGGCCAGAGATTATCGAGCAGCGTGAGCGCGAGCGGGTTTACCGGCACGCCATTGCGCGCCATAACCTGCGTGGCTTGTGAAACCCATGCGGCTGAGGGAGTCGTCCCTACCGCAGTCAGCGCTTCCTTATAGTTCTGCTGCTCATAGTTCACGAAAAAGAAGGTGTGATTCCTCCAGATGGGGCCACCGAGCGAACCTCCCCCCTGGTTATTTCGCAGTTCGAACGGAGGCGAACCGGGAGGCGTAAACCAATTATTCGTGGCAAAATACTCGTTCCTGTTGAAGTAGTAAAGGGAGCCGTGAAAGTTGTTGGTTCCCGACTTGATCACTACGTTCAATACGCCCCCGGAGTTGCGGTTCTCCTCAGCGTTGCTACTGCTCTGAAGCGAGAACTCGGCGATAGCGTCAACGGGCAGCACGACACCGGCGATTCCCGACACGCCGCCCTGATTGACGGAATTGATGTTATGCCAAAGGTCGTTGTTATCGGCGCCGTCGATCTTCCAATCGACCCCATTGAAGCGCGAACCATTAAGAGAGCCGTTGGCATTCGCACCCGGGTTGAACTTGAGCAATTGTGTAAAATCGCGGCCGTTCATGGGAATGTCAAGGATCTGTTTGGTGTCAATCAGGCTGGTTTGCGCGGACGAAGCAGTTTCAAGTTGGACGGCCGCAGCCTGAACCTCGATGGCGGTCGCTTGCTTTGCAACCTCCAGTTTCAGGGCGAGATTGTTGACTTTGCCGGCGTCAACGACAATCCCGGACACATGAACCGTGTCAAAACCTGATTGGGTGACGGTAATGTCGTAATTTCCGAGCGGGAGATCCTGAAAGACGAATTCACCGGCGGAAGAAGTGACGGTATCGCGGGTCAAGCCTGTATCCGGACTCACCAGCTTCACCGCTGTACCTGCCACGACTGCACCAGAAGCGTCGGTGACGGTACCAGTGACGCCTCCTCGGAAGGTCTGGGAAAACAACTGCATTGAGGCGAGAAACGCCAAAGCAATCACTGTGGACGTCAGTTTGCGAATCATAACGAACTCCTTCATAAGAGGCCTGTCGACGTGGAAGACAGCGTCTTTTGACCTCAGATACCAACTGACTGGGCAACCGGGCCAAGCGTCACTTCAAGATGATCCTGCGCAGATCAGCTAGACTAACCGACGCAAGCATAACACATCCCAGACCCTCTGCTTATTGAGTGGGCTGGCCGAGCATCGGAAGTAACTGCCGGACTCGTGACTCGCTCGGTTGCGCGCCATACTCGCAGATCTCGAAAGCTTCGTAGTATTTGGTCGAACTTCCCTTTGCCGGTCCGTACCACTTAACCAGAGAGGCACGTACTGAGGGGCTGATCTCATGAGTCCTGGTGCGCTTAAGCCATGCTTCGCGCGCTGCCGGGTCCTTGGGAACGTCATCCAGCTTGCCGTCCACCCACGGCAGCCATTCATAGAACTGTGAGACGTGTGCATCGAGTGCGTGGACCTTTTGGTCAATCACATCATCAATAGCGACCGCGATATCAGGCTGAAACGGATTGGGCCTCTGAAAGCCATCTTCGTAGTACAGGAACACTGGATTCTTCCGCAACGCCGGTACATCCGGTACGATGTCTGGCACGACAACCATATACGCTGCGTCCTGAATTAGAACACCGGTATAACGATGATCGGGATGATAGTCGTTCGGACGTGGCGCGAGTACGACGTCAGCTTTCCATTGGCGGATTTCGCGGATGATCTGCTCGCGTACTGCAAGTGTGGGGAGCAGTTCTCCATCGTGATTGTTCAGAACGTCATATTGAATACCGAGGCGCCGCGCTGATTCCTTCGCTTCCGCGAGGCGGCGTTGGGCCAGTTCAGGGCCGCGCATAGTCTGATGTCCGGCATCCCCATTGGTGACCGAGACAAACTTGACGGCAATCCCCATCTTGGCCAAGATTGCCGCCGTGCCGGCCGCCCGAATGTCGCAGTCATCCGGATGCGCGCCAAACGCGATGACGCGAATTTGGTCACTTTGTGCGAGCAAGGTTGTGGCGGCAGCCAGCAATAGAAATAGCTCTTTCATCATCTTTCGACCTTTCGTGTGTAGACGCAAATTATACTTCCTGGAGATCACTTCCCAATATCCTGAGAGGCGGGAGCACTGCTCCGAGGTTTTTGGGCATGTTCAGCAAATCATATTCCTCTCCACTCGCTCGCGCCAAGGCTTTCACGGACTGGCTGGGCATTCGCATGCCGGTCCTCATGGCGCCCATGGCGGGAGCGTGCCCGCCGTCGCTCGCAATCGCCGTGCCAAATGCGGGCGGCCTGGGAGCAGGTGGAGCACTGCGTTGGACGGTCCTCCCCCGGCACCGTATCCCGTTCAGCGCGGGCTCACCTCCGCGATGCGGGAATCGGCGCGGAAGGCGGGTGATGGAGACCGGATGCAAATGTGGGCCGGGCAAGCTGCCAAGCTGGCTCGGGCTGAACCGGCCGGCGCCATTGTGCAGGAACTGTGGCACGATGCTTCACGGCTCCTGATTGACGGGGCAGCCCTCTGACCTGTAGCTTTGTGGGCCAGTCGCCTGCGGCGGTTCCCAGCCCGCCTAGCTATTCGCTACGCAGCGCGCTCATTGGGTCCACGCGCGAGGCTCGCCGCGCGGGCAGCATCATTGCAATCACCGCGGCGGTAATCATTACGATTACGACCGCTCCGAACGTTATCGGATCGGTTGGTTTGATGCCGTAGAGCAGGCTGCGCAAATACCGTGTCAACGCGAGCGAAGCAATGAAACCGACGAATAGGCCCACTAAAACTGGCGCGCCCCCTGTGCGGGCGATCAAGCTGTTGATATCACTTCCTTGAGCGCCAAGCGCAATTCGAATGCCGATCTCGGGCGTACGCTGTTCCACGAATTGAGCCAGTACTCCGTACAACCCGACCGTCGCAAGCAGAACCGCAAGGCACGAAAAGGCGCCGAGAACAATGGCGCGAAAACGCGGATACTTCAGGTATGGCCCCAGACGCGATTCCATCGACTCGACGTCGCCAAGCGCGGCTTGCTTGTCGATTGACGCGACCGCTTGTTCCGTCTCATGACCAATGCCGGCCTGCCGGCTCGCGCTGCGGACCGCTATTGCAAAGTGGTCCGGCGGATGCTGAGCCACTGGCCGATAAACTGCTGGCTGTGCGACCCACTTCATCTCTTCATAAACGGTGGGCCGTTCTTCGTTTCCGACCACGCCCACGATGGTGACCCATTCGCGCTCCTCGCCTATGCGAATCTTTCGGTTGATCGGGTCTCGGTTCGAAAAATACTCGTGGGCCAATGCTTCGTTCACGACCGCGACGTGCTCGGCCTCCAGCTTGTCGTGCTCGTTGAACACACGGCCAAGGCGAATGGGTATTTCAAAGAATCGGAAATACCCAAGTCTAACGGCCGCGTCGCCCACGTCGTGAACCTTCGCGTTATCGGGAACGGGCTTACCCTCGACCTCGATTGTGCCCAGACCCAATCCATAAGGCGGAAGCGTGGATGCGATCGTAGCATTCGTGACGCCGGGAAGGCTGCCGAGCTGTTGCTGCAGCTTGTCATAGAACGTAACCCTGCGAACCGGCGTGTCGTAAGACCCGCGAGGTAGCGTGCCATTGGCGACAAAGATATTCTCGCGCGCATATCCAAGCGAAGCCGATTCAAAGCCCACGACGCTTCGCATTAGCAACACCGCACCCACGAGCAGAATTACGGACAGCGCCATCTCCAGCCCAACCAGCATTCGAGTCAGACGCTGGCGCGCCGGGCCGATATTTCCGCCACTTACACGTAGTGCTGAAAACACATCTCCGCGTGAGATCACCCAAGCAGGGGTAACAGCAAAAATTAGGGCGATGAGAATCGAAATCGCCGCCGCAAACGCTAGCGCCGGAAGATTAATTGAAATAGTCGAACCAACCGGCAGTTCCACCGGTTCTGCGTGAACGAAGTAGCGCGTGACCGCGAAGGCGACTAGCAAGCCCATGGCTCCGCCTGCCGATGAAAGGATCATGGACTCGACAAGGAGTTGACGAACCAGGCGTCGCCCTCCCGATCCGAGCGCGACTCGGATGGCGAACTCCCGCCCGCGCGCAAAGGATCGCCCCAGCAACAAATTGGCGATGTTCAGACAGGCAATTAGCAACACCAGCATTACTGAAGCGAACACGACGGCGAGCGTCGCCCGCAGGCTTCTGCTGGCGAGCCATGTGAATTGTTCCTGAAGCCCGGACACCAGCGGAGTAAAATCCTTCTCGCCGTTCGTATCGTGCGCATGAAGTGGCCGGTGCAACGCAGTTAGCTCGGCCCTTGCTTGTGCGATTCCAAGTCCAGGCTTAAGCCTCGCGACCATGAACACGCCGAAATAGCTGCGCAGACGAGGGTCGCTGGGCAGAATCAATGTCCAGATCTGGGTTTGCGGCGGATATACGGCGAAGGTTGCGGGCATGACGCCAAGAACTGTGCAGGATTGATTATCGAGTGAAAGCGATTGCCCCACGATCCGCGGGTCCGAGCCAATAGGTCCGCGCCAGAAGTTGTTGCTCAGGACGACCGCACAGCCGCCCCGAACATCGTTGTTAGAAAACGTGCGTCCTAGTTGGGGAGGAACGCCGAGGACCTTGAAAAAACCTGCTGTTACAGGGATCGTTAAATACGTCTTTGTTGGCCCGCGACCGGTAAGTATGGCGCCCGGCCGTCCCGCCCAGCTGTCCGCGGCGACTGATTCCAAGGTGCGGGCGTGGCGTGAAAACTCCTCAAAATCGGAGTAGCTCGCAAAGATTTTGGCCAGTTCGCTTTCGCGAGTGCTCGAATCGAGGATGTTAATGAGCCGGTCTGGATTCCTATAAGGTAGCGGGCGCAGTAGCGCTCCATAGATGATGCTGAACACTGCCGTGTTTGCGCCAATGCCAAGCGCCAAGATGACGACCACGATCACTGGAAATCCCGGGGATTTTACGAACAACCGTAAGGCGTGTCTCAGGTCCTGCATGTCTGTGTTTGACGCATGAGGAGGAAATCCGTTCGATAGGAGTCACCGAAAGTTCAACAGAACGCTGAAACTCCTGTCGCCTTTTGGCGTCGGTTTTCGATTTCTGTAAGTAGAGGCGGGTGAGCGTCTCGTCAAAGAGACTGGATATCAAGTCGGGGTTTACCTTTTGTAACTAATTTGCAAATGCGCACCACACGCCACTTCCCGGTCTCTCCGCCAGGATTGCCGCGGCTATCATCACTACCAACCGGCGAGAGCCAGTCGAAATCGAACGAGGTCTCGCTGACCTTCTATTGCACAACGGCCCGAGGCGTTCCCGTATCGCCGGCTGTGACCCAGTAATTCGGATAGGGCGGCCGCTTCCGAATGGGAGGTGGATTCTTCTTTAAGAGATCGAGGACAACCTGAACGGCCTTATCGAGTTGTGCGTCATGTCCCAGCCGCCATTGAGCGGGATCTAACTCCACATCCACATCTGGATCGACGCCGTGGTTCTCGATTTCCCACTTACTATCTGGCGTGTAAAAAGCGAGATTCGGTGTTCCGGTGAAACCGCCGTCAATCAAGTCTTGAGGATTTGTGTAATGGCCCACAAGGCCACCCCATGTGCGTTTTCCAACCAGAGGGCCGATTCCCGCCTTTCGGAAAAGCCACGGCATGGCATCGCCGCCCGACCCCGCCATTTCGTTAGTGATCATGACCTTCGGACCAAAGATACCCTCAAGCGGAGTTGTGATATCCGCCCCCTCGCGCATAGTCCAGTAGCTCAGCAATGGGCGTCTCAGATAATCGATGATATAGTCCGCGATGTCTCCGCCGCCATTGAAGCGCTCGTCTATGATGGCCGCTTCTTTGTCGACCTGCGCAAAGAAATAGCGGTTGAAGTTGCT
>JAFATG010000183.1 GCA_019244055.1 Acidobacteriaceae bacterium
ATCGTGGTGGATAACGGCAGTACGGATGCGACCCAAATTGTTGCCAGACAGTTTGGCGTTGATTTGATTGTTTTTCCGGAGAATCGCGGATTTGCTGTCGCCGTCAACGAAGGAATCCGGCCCGCTACGGGCGAGTGGATTCTGATCGTCAACAACGATGTTGTGCTAGAGCCGCACTGGATCGAACGTCTCCTGGCAAGCGCTGAGGGATCTGATGCTGCATTTGCAGCCGGCAAGCTCCTGCGGAAGGATCATGAGGGCATTCTTGACGGAAGCTGGGATCTCGTCTCCAGAGCCGCGTACGCTTGGCGTTGCGGGTATGGACGTCAGGATGGAGAGATCTGGTCGACGCGGCGCAAAATCTGGATGGCACCCATGACCGCCGCACTGTTTCATAAAGATGTATTCGAGCGTGTCGGATTGCTCGACGCTCGATTCGAGTCCTATTACGAGGACGTAGATTTCGGCATTCGCTGCATACTCGGGGGCCTGCACGGCATCTACGAACCCGCAGCAGTAGCGGTTCACATGGACAAGGCCAGCTCTGGCAAGAAACGGGCTCGCGTCATGTATTTGACCGGCCGCAATCAGCTTCTGATCCTGGCGAAACACTATCCCGCAAGAACGTTGCGCCGATTCGCCTGGCCCATTCTGGTTGGCCAGATCCTGGCGCTGATGGCAGCGGCGAAGCAGGGCCATCCGCTTGCCGCGCTTAAGGGCAAATGCGAAGCACTATGGCGCTGGAAAACGTTCCGCGAGCACCGCGAAAGCAGCGGCGATCTAGGGACGTCCGTTGAAACGGCTTTGGCCCGGAGCGAAGGGGAGATTCACGATCTTCAGCGGAAAATCGGCTATGACATTTACTGGCGGCTGTACTTCAGCTTTGTTCGCCCTGTTTGATCCTTAGTATGGAGCGTGGACTCGTCACGATCGCCATCGTGACCTACAACAGCGAGGAATACATTGAGCGATGCCTCAAGTACGTCCTCGAGCAAGATTACCCACGCAAGGAAATCATCGTCGTCGACAACGCATCCGCGGATCGCTCGGCCGCTATTGTCGCTAAATTTGGAAGCGCGGTTCGCGCTACATACAACCCGAAGAACGTCGGCTTCGCCGCTGGTCAGAACCAAGCTATCGCTCAATCGCGAGGGGAATGGATCCTGACTCTAAACCCGGACGTACGCCTTTCGCCGGATTTCATCAGCAAACTCATCGCTGCCAGTGAATCCGACCAGTCCGCCGGTAGCACCTGCGGAAAGCTGCTGGCGATGGGTTCAGATTTCGCAATACCTTCGCGTCCGCTGTTCGATTCGACGGGAATTTACATGACCCCCAATCTGCGGCATTTCGACCGCGGCAGCCGTATTCCGGATGAAGGGCAATACGATCGCTGCGAGTACGTGTTCGGCGGCACCGGAGCTGCTTGTCTGTACCGGCGTGAGATGATCGACGATATTTCGATTGACGGCGAATTCTTTGATGCCGATTTTTTCGCCTACCGGGAAGACGCGGACGTCGCCTGGCGGGCCCAGTTGCTTGGTTGGAAATGCCTGTACAATCCGCTTGCAGTTGCCTGGCACGTTAGGAGCGTGCTGCCCGAGAACCGGAGATCGCTGCCGCCCGTCATTAATATGCATTCGGTCAAGAACCGCTGGCTTCTGCGGATCAAGAACACGACCTTCGATCTATATTGGCGGCATTGGCTGGCAATTACTGCGCGCGATGTGATCGTAATCGGCGGCTGTTTGTTGCGCGAGTGGTCTTCGCTGCGCGCATTCTGGCTCGTGCTGCGCGACTTGAAGACGGCTTTTAGGAAGCGGAGCGCCATCATGCATCGCAAACGCGTAACGGATGCCCACATTGCAGCTTGGTTTTCAAATTTGCCGGTAAGCTATCCGCGAGAGCAACCTCTGCGCGCTCCTTTCGAAGAGGCGACCTCCGTCTGAATGCGGCTGGCGCTGCTCGGGACACGCGGCATTCCGGCCCGCTACGGCGGATTTGAAACCTTCGCTGAAGAGATCTCGGCTCGCTTGGCGGAGCGCGGTCATGATGTGACGGTTTTCTGCCGCAAGAAATACTCCAATTCCACATATCGCGGAGTCAAACTTCGCTATTTGCCAACAATCCGCCACAAATACTTAGACACTGTGGCGCACACGGCTCTATCCACGGCTGACGTTTTGTTTCGAGGCTTTGAAGTTCTGCTATATTGCAATGCCGCGAATGCACTATTCACATTATGGCCGCGATTCGCCGGAACACCGACTGCTCTGAATGTCGATGGACTGGAGCGACATCGAAAGAAATGGAATCGTCTGGCGAAAAGCTGGTACCTGATCTCGGAATGGCTCGCGACCTGGTGCCCCTCGGCCGTGATTACCGACGCGGCGAAGATTCGCCAATATTATCTGCAACGCCACAAGAGAGAGTCGACGTTTATTCCGTATGGAGCCGATATCGGTAAGTTGCGCGAGACAAATGCCGTTCGAGCCCTGGGACTCGAGCCTGGAAAATACGTTCTATATGTGAGCCGGATGGAACCGGAGAACAATGCACTCCTCGTGCGCCAGGCGTTTGAGCAGGTCAATACCGATTTGAAACTGGCTCTTATCGGCGATGCGCCGTACTCTGCAAAGTACATCGCACAGGTGAAAGACACTTCCGATTCTCGTATCATCATTCCCGGAGCGATCTACGGAGACGGCTATCACCAGCTTCAATCGCATTCCGCAGTTTATGTTCAGGCCACGGAAGTCGGTGGGACGCATCCGGCCTTAATCGAGGCGATGGGGCGCGGCGCGTTGGTTCTGTACCTTGATACGCCCGAGAGCAGGGAAGTAGCGGAGGACGTTGGGGTACCGTTCGATCATGAGAATCTCGTTCCAAAGCTTCAATGGGCGGTGCAACTGCCGGACGAGGAGCGGGCCGCTTGGGGCGCGCGCGCAATGAGCAAAATAGAGAAGCTTTACAGTTGGGAAGTAGTGACAGACGCTTACGAGAATCTGTTAGAGCACCTGGCGTCACGCCGATGATGGAACAAACCTCAATTCTTCCTGTGCCCGTGAAAGACGAGGTCTCCGGGCCGGAACGGCCGGAATCCAGGCCGTATCGATCGTGGGTGGAGATTTCCAGGCCGCAGATTGCCGCTAATTTCCGGGCCATCCGCAACGTGGTTGGACCCGGTGTTGAGGTAATGCCGGTGGTTAAGGCGGACGCTTACCGGCATGGCGCGATCGAAGTCTCGCGCACGCTCGAGCAGGAAGGAGCGCGCTGGCTCGCCGTCAGCAACACGGAGGAAGGCCTAGCTCTCCGCGATGCGGGGATACGCGCCCGCATTCTCGTGATGGCGGATTTTCTCCCCTTTACGCGTGAGGCCATGCTCGCGTATGATTTGACGCCGGTCGTTCATTCGCTCGAGGATCTAGAGGAACTGAACCGGCTCGCCATTGCGCGGAACGAGCGTTGCCGCTGCCATTTGAAGATCGACAGCGGCATGGGGCGCCTAGGTCTGCGCGCCAGTGCGGCAGAGATCGCAGAGGCTGTGCTGGCTGCTTCGAGTGTGGAAGTGGAAGCTCTCATGACCCACTTTGCTTCGGCGGGCAACTATCAGAGCACCCAAACGGACGATCAGATTGCTGCCTTCGATGCCTTGGAAGCTGGTTTGAGGGAGGCCGGGGTCAGCCCGCAGTTTGTCCACCTATCGAGCACGATCCCGGTGGCGTACGGTCGCCGAAAAAGCTGGCGCGGGATGATTCGCCCGGGCCACGCGATCT
>JAFATG010000003.1 GCA_019244055.1 Acidobacteriaceae bacterium
GTTCGTGGGTAAATCGTGAATTCGCCGGAACCTGTTATCTCGGCCCGCATGGAGACACTAGCGGAGTTGATGTAGCATACAAAGTGCTCCGCTATGGTCTCCGCGGTATCCCAATAGATCAAGGACTTCTTCATGGTAAATCCACCAATGGCAACAGTTAGATAATCCGTGTCGGTCCATGTTCCGCCGGAGAGCGCGGCGATCGTGACTACGGCGGAGTTCCAGGTTGCGCCGGCTCGCTTTCGCTGATTCCACCAGAAGACGCCCAGATATTCGTTCAGTTGTCCTCTAAACCCGAGTTTGAGAATGTGCCAAAGAAGCCTTTGGGGGCTCATCTTGTATGTGGCGTCCGTATCGAAATCGAGAGCCGGACTTACGTTGCTGTAAGTGACCGTCGCGTCGTTTACATCCGAGGTGGGCAAGGCTGCTTCGATGTAATCGAAGATGAAACTGAAACCGAAGGAATTGGGGTTATTCGTGTTTTTCAGGGTCAGCGTGACGGTATGAGCACCTGCGGCGACACCGGCCAGCAACAGGCGGCGGGTGACCACTTCGGATCCAGGATTTGATAAGCTCGGGCCGGTTTCGAGATAGCAATCCAGATCGGGTAGAGCAGTGCCATCAAGCGTTATGCTCACCATCCCTCGATCGATATAGAGCGAGGTGCCCAGATACAGATCATGTGTCTGGTTGATCGTGTAAGTAAGAGTGACTGAACTGCCCGGCGTGTCTGTAATCCGAGCAAAGCCGTGCCAGTAGTTATTGGCAGGCTGCAGGTTCCAGCCGTCAGAGTAAGTACAGGAGCTTTGGTCATTGCCGACCCGGAGGCTGCCCGGCCCGGCGATTTGAAGAGGCCGCTTGTTGTTGGGATCAGTGACAGACCAATTCGTGAAGGTTGCGGTCCATTCGGTGTCGGTATAAGGGGTTCCGGCGGGCAAGGCAGGCGCGAACGTCAGCCACGCTTGGCGAATCTGATCGATACCCAGAGCGGAAAAATCGAGCGAGATATCCCAGATCACGTTCTCGGAGTTGCGTCCGGTTAGCTGCAGAACAGGGTTATTGACCGTGAGATTGATATTTCCGGGCCGGACGACCATATAGACGACCAGATCATTGCCATCGGAACCACCACATTCGGCAACGTACGGAATGTTGGTTCCAGAGGTCGCGGGCGTTGTGAGCGTAAGAGAGGTTGGACTGCTTACAGCGGCGACGGTGTAAGGGATGCCGTTCAAACAGATGGTCGAGCCTGGTGCAATGCCCGGGAACTTGATCCAGGCGACCCACTCGACAGACGTGCCGTTCACATTGACGAGGCCCGCACGGGCATATTTCAGTGTCAGATTTCCGCTATCGTCGGCGGAGGCGATGACCACGCTGCTGCTATTAAAGACGACTCCCTTCTCTGTCCACTCGATCCACGGATAGCTGTTGATCGCATCGGCAAACCATTGAGCGACATAAGCAGCGGTCTCTTTGGGGTCGCCGTTAGCAACGAAATCGAAGACGACGTTATTGACGTACAGAGTCAGGCGGTCATATATGTAGCAACCACCGGGCGCGCTGAAGGTGTAAACGCCTTGCGCGACCGAATACGTTCCTGAGGCAAGCGTGGCGTGGTCCCAAAGCGTTATTTTCGCCGGGTCTCCGACGAGGGGGACGACGTCGAGTTGCGCCCAGTCGATCCAGGAGAATTTGGCAGAATCTATCGGCTGCAAGCCCTGATAACTGAGGCTGAAGTTGAGCACCATGCCGGAGAGGTCGAAGCTCGGAAGATACTTGACCGAATAGTGCTCGAACAGGTTGTCGGCATCGTAGATGACGAGAACGCAGAAATCCGCGATGTCGCGGAAGACGCCGCAGACGGTGAATCCGGTGGGGCTGGCCTGGCAAAGCGCAGCCGCAGCGCCGGTGCCATCAAAGCCGCGAAGGTAGAGCGTCCTGTCCGGCTGCAGTTTGAGGATTTGCTCAGTGCCCATCTCGCGCGCTCACTGGCCAAGAGTGTGGCAGTGGGGTGTTATCGGGGGGGAGAGCCCCGCGGATAAGTGCTTGACGTGGTTAGAGAAAAAGGTTTGGAATGTTTTGAACGCCGCCGTTAACTCGGCTGCGAGACGATCCGAATGTAAGGTTTGGGCGCCCTCCAACCATTCGGGTATTTCTGCTTGGCCTCTTCGTCCGATACCGTCCCTGAAATGATCACATCGTCTCCGGGCTTCCAGTTCACGGGCGTTGACACCTTGTGTGCGGACGTGAGTTGGATTGAATCGAGGACTCGCAAGACCTCGTCAAAGTTGCGGCCTGTACTCATCGGATAAGAGAGCGTCACCTTGATCTTCTTGTCGGGGCCGATCACGAATACGGTGCGTACCGTGGCATTATTCGCCGCAGTGCGGCCCCTCGCTCGTGTTTCCCGCATCAGCCGGCAGCATGTCATAAAGTTTTGCGATCTTCAGTTCCGGGTCGCCGATCATCGGGTATTTCACCGTGTGACCTTGCGTCTCCGCGATGTCCGCCGCCCACTTTCCATGGCTGCTCACCCGGTCCACGCTCAGCCCGATAATCTTGCAGTTTCGTCTTGCAAATTCAGCCTGCAACCGAGCCATGTAACCGAGTTCAGTAGTACACACGGGAGTAAAGTCTTTCGGGTGTGAAAACAGAATGGCCCAGCCATTGCCGATCCATTCGTGGAAGTTGATCGCCGCTTCGGTGGTCTCAGCGGAAAAATCGGGGGCTTCGTCATGGATGCGTAAACTCATTCTTTATCTCCTTTGGTGATTGAGTGTTGGTAATGCAAAATTCGTGCGCGGGAATGATGTTGAGGAAAGCGGCATCCCAAGCCGCCAGGCCACCGGCCATCTCGATCAAATCGGTGATCCAGATTGATGCAGGATGCTGGCGGCGATCGAAGACCGATAGCCACCCCGCGCAATGGATGATCCGGCCGTCGCGCGGCATTTCGGCGATGCGTTCTTGCAATTGGTTGAGCGGCACATTCACGCTGCCGTCGATGTGCCTGGCTGCCCACTCACGAGAATTCCGGACATCCAGAAGCAGAGGAGGATCGGCGCTTGCCAGCTCTTCTGCCAGCATCGGAGCGCTGATCCGCGACAAGCCCCTTTCGCCGCCTACCCACAGCACCGCCCGTTAGTGTGCCCACCCACGGGCAGCCTTGGCGATCTTCAAGCAAAGCGAAGAACGTAAAGCTGTTGCCAGTGATCGCGGGTGTATTTTGCCGGTTAAAAACTTGAAAATGCAGCCCGTCGAAACGCACCAAGCCGTCTAACGTAGACATCCACAAATAGCCATCGCGAGTTTGCAGAAGAGCTGAAATAGAGTCCTGAGGAAGGCCGTTTTCGGTTGTCCAGGAAGAGAAGCGATACGGTGCCCCGGCGGGAGAAGCGCGAACCAGAAAAAAGCAGTAAATACGCTAAGAACGTCGTTCGCCACGCGCGTTGCCTAAGCGTGGAGTGCCTAGTAAGCGCTTCGCTTTCTCTTTGAGGCACTTTGGACCGCACCTAGCACTGCCGCAGACGGTCTTTCCGTTCAGCTTGGATTCGATTTTAGCCCGCGGGTACAGCGGCAATCAATGCGAGCGGGTGGCGCGACGGTCACCTTTTGCCATCTGCAATCTAATACCTGACTACCTACTCCTTCCGCAACAACTTCAACGGCCCCTGATCCAAGATTCGTGGCCAGCGCAGGCCGCTAGGCCGTCTCAACAATATCGTTCTTATAAGGCTCAAATGACGCCCAGGAAGTCCGATTGTTCTTGCGGGCCGACAGAGTGATTCCGAGTGCCTTCCTGGTCAACTCGAGGCACGCCTCCCATTCAGATTCGGTGATGCCCAATCCGGCCCTCCGGAGGAGGAACAAATCTGGTCGACGGTCAACTGCTGAGCCCGCCGGCGTGAATCGAGGCTTCGTCCCGCGCCAAACCGCTCGAACCGGAATCGGCTCTCATAAGAGCAAACAGGTCATCGATAACGGCCGCGATGACATCATAGCCGCCGATTCGTCTGTACAGCGATCCTTCTTGGTTCGCACTCGGGACATCCATGCTGTCGATTATGCACTGCCGTAACCGATTCATCGGGATCGACAGAACTCCTTCACGGGGGAATAGGCTCTCGCCAGCAGGTCATCTTAACCAGCGGCTGGGCCTTGCTTATCCGGGGATTATTTTCGGATCGCTCGTGATTCGGGCGCCTTTGCGAAAGAAAGTCAAGAGTGTTTAAGTCTACGCAGCGGTCTCTCTTGATCGCATCCGGCGAATTCCGTCGAGGTTCTACTGTGCCGTCCCCAGCACGGATCGGCGCGGATAACGGTTCCGCTCTATTGTATTGCGTTATTGCGCCAGATATCGGCTGACCACCAGCAGCTGCGTATTTGTGCCTGGGAAGCCTACGGTCACGATCTTGCCGTCACTCGGCTGTATCGCGAGGGCAGTAAAAACGGAAGAACTCGTAACCGTTCCCCCGTTGCCGAAAGAGGAGTCGAGCACTCCGCTCGGAGTAAGACGAGCTATCCCGCCGATGGATGAAGTACCGCTCTGGGCGAAGGTAATCTGGCGGCCCACAACCACGATGTCCCCGTTGGCCTGCACGGCCATTGCGCTAGGTAGGTCCTCGATCCCAGATCCTCCGGGGCCTTCGAAGTGGAAGCTCGGGTCCGCAAAGCTGGTATCCGCCGTGCCAGTCTGAGTGAAACGAAACACTTGGACGGACGAGTCATGGCCTCGCGACTCTTCACCTACAAAGAGAGCATCGGCGGCCAAATAGTCGCCATTCGGCTGGAATGCATTTGGCGCTCCGTCCAAGCTGTCGGTGTTGCTGGCGATCATTACGCCCCCTGTTACAGAGGACCTCACAGTTCCGTTAGGGGCGATCTGTGCCACTTCGAAAAAGTCGATCACGATAATGTCCCCGCTAGAAAGCTCGGCCAGCCCCGTGCAGCCACTGCTTAGCGTAGCGATCAGAACTCCTCCGTTCGCAAACGTGTTGTCCGGCACCCCCGCTGGAGTGAAGCGCGCCAGCAGCGTCTGAGTAGGCTGGCGCCGGCCCGTCGGAAAGAGCTGAGTGCCTGCGAGGATGTCTCCGTTCGACTCGATCAGCACGGTCAACCCTGATCCCGATGGAACGCGGTTCTGCAGACTAGCAGTAGCGAGCCCGGCGTTGCCGAAAGACTTGTCGAGGCTTCCATCCGTGTTCAAACGCTCGACGCCCAACTCAGACACGCCGGTGGTCGGGTTCGTGATCAGTCCCGCAATCACAATCTGGCCATTTGGCTGCAGCATGATGCTGCCACCTACCGGGGGCGATAGAGCGGCGACCCCGTTAACCCCGAAACTTGGATCGAGAGCGCCTGTGCTGGTAAATCGAATCAAGTTGCTCTCCCCGACTCCCGCCGCCAAAACAAGAATGCGGCCGTCTGCTTGCAGTGTGACCAAAGCGCGCGCGGCGCCGGCTCCGTTGACGGTCGCTACGCCGCCGCTGCCGAACGTTGGATCAAGTGTTCCGGCCGTACTCGCCGCAAAAATTGTCGTTACGGCGCTGAGGCCTACAACTATGAAGTGCGACATCATCTGTCTCACGAAGCTCTGCATGACTGGTTTCTCCTTCGAACAGTAATCGGCACGGCGTAATACCGACTACCCCAAACCGCCGGTCTTAACACCTAACCCTGAGTAGAAATTACCAGTGGAGCTAGTTACGTGTGCGAAAACACTGTAAGGCTGTTGTAAAAAAGTTTGTTCCGCATGCCTGTGCTGTTTGATTTCACAACAGCATGAATGCTTCCTGGCGTCAGCTGCTCTTAACTGCCTTGGGCTGGTGGCTGTCTTGAGGCCGCCAATCGCGACTTTCTCACCAAGCATACGAGACCAGTCTCTGGACGCGCGATTTTTGCCTACATCCTGCATCGTCGGCAATACGTCCATCAGCAGTCCGAATCCGTTGGACGTTTCGGCTGGATCCGATAACACAGCACAACGGTTCGGTTGAACGACAGGCGCGGTTCAGAGCAGTACTATTCCATAAACTCGTCAATGGCGTACCGGTCGCCGCGTTGAGCATTAAACGGACATAAGACTATTCAGAACAGCCGGTTTCGCTTGGTCGAGATCCGCCATGCGCAAACTGTCCTCGGCCTGCCGCGGCGTTTCCTCTTCGGGTGCTGCTTTCGCATCGGTTCGCCGTCCTCCCAACCGCGACTCGATCTTGCCGGATCCAATTGACGGGTAGCGCGTGACACGGGACCCATCCGCGGACTGATCGGGCACGCGATCAGTCGGATAGACTCCAGGTTTGTAGGCAAGAGTCCGTGATGATGTCGTTTGCTGCGAACAGAGGTCTAGCGGTGCCTGTAGTGATTTCGCTGTTTACCTTTAGCCTCGCCTGTCGCTCGAACAACGGCTTCGCGAAGAGAGTCGCTGTCAACGGCGAAAATATATTCATTCGATGCGAAGGAGTTCGGCATGGACCGGCTGTTGTTTTCGAATCAGGCAACGGCGGCACGGCTGATGATTGGCAATTCGTGCAGCCGGCGATTGCTCAACGTACCCAGGCGTGCAGCTACACCCGGCCGGACGTCGGCCGCGGAGGCAGTCGCCACGGCTACATAATCCCAACCGAAGATGACATCGTGCGGCAGTTGCACTCGCTACTTGCGAAGGCGGGTGTTCCGCCTGCCTATGTGATAGTTGGACATTCATATGGTGGAATGCTTGCGCGGCGCTACTCCATGACTTATCCCAGCGATGTCGTAGGAATGGTGTTTGTTGACTCTGCACACGAAGAGTCAATCTGGCGCTTCCGGGCTATCGCGCCAAATTCGATACACGGCATCAGCGAGTCGGATCTTCTGCGTCAAGGGTTCCTCCCACCAGGCCAGACGCTCAACTGGCACGAGGACATTCCCCTGGTTGTCATTGAGCACGGGCTGCCGGTTGCCGACACTGGCGACCCGCACAAAAATGCGGTGATGGAAAAAGAAATGGATGCACTTGATTTAGATCTCGTGCGGCGATCGCGTTATGGGAGGCTGGTCTGGGCTAAGCACAGTCATCATAATGTGCCATTTGACGACCCGGACGTCGTGATTCGCGCGACGGACAATGTTTTGGATGAAATTACAGGTCAGGGGACCGGAGGTAAGTGAATCGCTGGTGATTGTGTCAGAGCCGTCGGCGAGCTGGATCTTTGCTCGCAAATGAGAGAGTTGACTAGACAGTCGGATTGCGATATAACGGGATCCGACAGTGAAACAGGATTTCGAACGGTTCTTGCCTCTTTCGCCTGCCTGGCTGCATATTCTGCTGTCTTTGGCTGGTGAGGAGCGCCATGGATACGGAATTATGCAGGACGTCGCGCGACAATCGGACGGCCGTTACAAATTAGGCCCCCGGCACGCTTTACGACAACCTCCAAAAGCTGATGAAAGAGAACCTAGTTGAAGAGAATGAGCATTCGTCGGGGGGCGCCGATTCGAGACGCCGCTACTATCGCCTGACGAAGTTGGGCCGTCGAGTTCTCTGGGCCGAGGTTATGCGACTTGAATCCGCGATTCGCGAAGCAAAACTGCACCTCGGAATTCCACGGAGGGCATCGTGATCCGGGCACTTTACCGCAGCCTGCTTTGGCTACATCCGGCGTGTTTCGAAGAACGATTCGCAGAAGAAATGCTATGGATTTTCGATTTAAATGCAAAAGCAAAGCCGGGAAGCAGCATACCGTTACTCGTTGACTGCTCGGTTTCACTCTGCCGCCAATGGCTCTTTCGCAGTGGAATCTGGAAGTTCGGTGTAGGCCTACTGGTGAACGCCATCCTGATCCTGTGTTCTGTGGTCCTGCCGCGGCAACCTCATTATTGAGTTGATGTTTCCGCGGTGGCGCACGCCAATAATGGTCCGGTAAGCGCGGCGAAACCGATACTCCGGTGACCGTTTCACCACTCAAACTGCATGGGCGAGGATAGGGCGCTCGAATTACGTGGAGTCACAAAACTGTACTCCGGCATCGCGGCGGTGAACAACGTCAGCTTCGCCGCTGCTGCTGGGGAGGTAACCGCATATCTCGGTCCAAACGGTTCAGGTAAGTCGACCACGCTGAAGATCATTACTGGGTTACTTGAACCGACAGAGGGCTCTGTTCTGTTTGACGGTAGGGCGATTCAGCAGGATCGCATCGGCTACAAACAGCGACTGGGTTACGTGCCGGAAGAGGCGCAGATTTACCCGCGTTTAACTGCGTATGAATACCTGGAAATGGTAGGTGGCCTGCGGGGATTCGCGGCGCCCCGCATCAAAGAGAAGACGAACACATTCCTGCGGCTCTTCTCGCTTGACGGCGACAGCCACGTTCCCATGTCGTCGTACTCCAAAGGCATGCGCCAGAAAGTGGTGCTTGCGGCTGCTCTTCTGCACAACCCTGATCTGATGGTGCTTGATGAACCATTTTCGGGACTCGACATCAGCTCAGCGTTGGTATTGACGGATCTTATCCGCGAGCTTGCAGCGCGAGGGAAAGTGGTTCTATTCAGTGCCCATGAGCTTCACATTGTGGAGCGCGTTTCATCCAGGGTTGTAATTCTCCATCGAGGCAGTGTAGTCGCAAACGATCGAATTGAGGAGCTCAGGTCCCTATTGTCGCTGCCCTCACTCGAAGAGATCTTCTCGCAATTGGTTGTCGAGCAGGACACCAGGTCAGTCGCGCGGGAACTGGTTGCAGCGATGGACTTATGACTGCCAACCCCGAAAAGCAGCTCCGAATCCTTTATCGAGTATTCCTCTTCCGTGCCGTCGACGCGAGTGGTCTATCTGCCGCGTCTGATACCAGCAGCTTGCTTGGCCAGATTCTGGCGATTCTCGCAGCGTTCAGTTTTGTGCTGACCTATGTTTTGTTGCCGCGGTACGTGTCGTCGCCACTAAGTAAACCAAGGCTGCTCATCGCTGCGTGGGTCGATGAAGAGTTCCTGATTGCAACTACGATGGCGATAACAGGCCTGTTTTCGTTACTTGCCTGGACTGTAATTCTGCCAGAGACACAGGACAGCACTGTTCTGAGCCCGTTGCCAGTACGACTTCGAACGATCCTTTTCGCGAAATTCGCGGCAATAGGAAGCATGCTCGCGATCTTCGGGGTGGGGTTGAATTTTTTTACAGGAATAAGTTTTCCTTTTTTAACTGTCCCTGCGGGCGGGCAGCCTGTTCGAACGTTTGCAGTGTATTGGGCGGTCATGGCACTGGCAGGCGCATTCGTGTTTTCCTCGCTTGTGGGTCTGCAGAGCGTCGCGGCGATTATGCTTCCGTATCGCGTGTTTCAAAGGTGTTCGACGTACATTCAACTGTTTGTAATCGGCACGATTTTGGGTGTCTATTTCCTCACTCCCCCCGTTGCCACTGTTGAAGGACTAACCGCGCCCGAAAACGAACATCTGCTCGCGTTCATTCCCTCGTTCTGGTTTCTTGGCCTGTTCCAAAGTCTGAACGGTGCGGTTGAACCGATTTGTCATACGCTTGCCCACCGTGCATGGTGGAGCTTGCTGGCAGCATTCGGGGTAGCGGTAGCAGCCTATCCTCTGGCATACCGGAAGGTGCTTCGTCGGGCGATTGAACAGCCTCACGTCGCGCCAGCCGTTTACCCGCTATTTTTCCGCTGGGCCGCTCACTTTGTGGCAAATAGGGTATTTTCTCGCTCACTGGAGCGGGCAGTATTTCTCTTTACCCTCCGCAGCTTGGCACGCAGTGGCCAGCACCGACTTTTGATGGCGATGTACGGGGGAATCGCGTTTGCTGTATCGATTGCGTACTCGAAGAGTTTTCTTCAGGGCATTGGCGAAGCTCCCTGGTACGAGCCGAACATTCCATTACTAAGTGCAAGCATGGTGCTTCTGGCCTTGACGGTCATCGGTGTTCGGGCGCTCTTTGCGCTCCCGATTTGCTTACCGGCGAACTGGATTTTCCGAGTGACCGCGATACACCGCCCGGCCGATTATTTTTCTGCAACACGCAGGTCGCTATTCGCTGTCGTTGCGATACCGATTTGGATCTCTTGCACCCTATTCTTTCTCGCGATCTGGCCCGGCTTGCCAAGTATTGAACACACTCTCGTGCTTGTAGTCCTAGGTTGCATCCTGATTGACTTGGCGCTGTACGGATTCCGCAGTGTTCCGTTCACGTGCTCTTATCTCGCGGGCGGAGCCAATCTGAAAGTCCGGCTCGGAATATTTGCGTTCGGAATTCTAACAATCACGAGCATTCTGAGTGGCATCGAGTACTGGGCCATCGAAAAGCCGGCGCGATACTGCGCGCTTTCGGCAATCCTAGTATCGGCCGCTCTATGGGCCGCCTCACGCCGGCGCGCATTCGCTATGTCAACTTATAACCGGCTTCAATTTGAGAAAGTGCCAATCTCAGAAATCTTCGCGCTTGACCTGCGGCCCGAATCTGCTCTGTTCGGAGATGAGGCGTATGTGAATGCGATTAATGAGCAACTGAGCCGGCCTTTTTGGAAACGGCTCAGGCCAGTGATGGCATTTGCCGGCATCCTACTAACGGCAGGGTTCGCGTACGAGAAATTAGGCGAATGGCGCGATCGAAGACAGTTCCCGCAGGTAGGACGCTCGTTTAATATCGACGGAAGGTCGCTTAACATTTATTGTTCCGGACAAGGGATACCCACCGTTATCTTGGAAAGCAACTGGGGCGCACCAGGCTTCAGTTGGGTTTACATTCATAAGCAGATTGCGAAGTTCACTCGCGCGTGCTGGTATGACCGGGCCGGTTACGGGTGGAGTGCTCCCGGCCCATTTCCCAACCACAGTGACACAATCGCACGCGATTTACACAAGCTGCTTCAGGCTTCGGGTACTCGGCGTCCATATGTCCTCGTCGGCCACGCGATGGGCGCATTTCACGTTCGCGTATTTCGCGGTTATTATCCGAGCGAAGTGGCAGGTCTCGTATTCGTTGATCCTATGAGCGAGGATTTGACAATTCACATTCACAATCACATCGAAGCTTTTCGGCCAACCGTTTTATTCATTGATCAGCTGATGGGAGGCCTCGGTTTATTACGGCTTGCGTCTCGCAATTCGGGTCCGGTCCCGAGCGCCAGCGGCCTGAGCGTCCGAGAATGGGCGACCGTAGCGGCGCTGCGCCTTCAGACAAAATCGCTAGTTGCTACGGGCAAGGAGCCGCCGCTGTGGATAGGCGGTGAGTTGGCGCGCGCTAGCGGCGGCTTTGGGAACGTCCCGGTCGTGGTCCTATCCGCCGGCATTCAGGACCAGGAAGAAGACCCAGAGTTAGATCAACATCACGATTTTAAAATGACGCTGCACGCTAAGCTTGCAGGGCTCTCCAAGCGAGGCAAGCAAGTTATTGTGAACAGCGGCCATCAAATGCCCTGGACCGCGCCAAACGCCGTCGTATCTGCTGTTACTGAGGTCGTAACAGAAGTGAGAAACGGTACCTTAAACCGCGGATCAGCGGAGAAAGATTAGAGTCGGCGAATCTATGATGCGTTTACTTCCGGTTTGCTTTTTGAGGTGGAATTAGGGTTAGGTATTGTGTCCGAGCGGTCGGCAAACCGGTAATTGGGCCGGACTACTCCCCGACATCGGCTTCCCGCCAGTGACGTCGGTCCGTCTATGTCTGAACGTCCTCTGCCTTATAACCACCGTACCCGCGGGCTGACGGAGCAATCCATGGTGATACCGTCATTGGTATCACAAAAACCAAGCTCACAATCACTCTTCAGAACGATCAGCTCGAACAAGTTCGCGCACTAGTCGCAGCGGGAAAAGGCGGCCAGCGTGTCTGACTTTTGTCCGGCACGCGATTGCTGTTGCCTTTCTCGATGCCGCGCAGTGGAGGGAACTGCTTGAGCAAGCACTAATACGACGGGTGGCCCGCTAACAAGAGAGGAGCGCGCATGGGCCGACGCGCTCCCCTCACCGAAACCGTAGAGGGGGCTCCCACAAAACGGAAGTGAGGAACGGGATCGCGTCTGTTCCTGGTGGCGATCCCAGAATTTCACCACTTGTGATTTTGAGTCACAGGCCTCAAACCCAAGTCAATCGCCGTTTTTAGCCCAAATCGCTTGACGCGCATGCTACCGTTTTCTCTGGAAGCTCGCCGCCGCTCCCTGCTCGCCAGGTGCCGCTCGCATCGGGTTTTTCATTTCTAACGAGCCAATTCCGCATGGCACCGAAGCCCAGATCGCCGTGAATCAGCAGAACTGCGAGCTCAGTACGGGTCGAAGCACTACTGCACATGACAACCAGAAAGCCGCCCGCGCTTGCCCAGAGCAATGAAATTGTCGGACTACTCGAACCAGAGAATGCCGAGTGGCGTGATTCAAACTGCACCAACCCGACCCTAGAACAACCATGGAGATTGTGCGCCCGATCAGGTTCTGCTGGCACCGGATGTTTTGATCGCAGGTCAAAAGTACATCATACCCGGCTCTTTCTGCTGGCCGTCGCTGGCGTGCTCGCGTCGCTTCTCTTGACGCGCTTCCTGGAGGGAATGTTGTTCGGGGTATCTCGCTTCGATCCTTCTGCGTTCCTGAGTACGTGCGCTGTCCTCGTTGCTGCGGCGATTCTGGCTTCCTTCCTGCCGGCGTTCCGCGCAATGAGTGTGGAACCGATCAAGGCCCTGCCCTACGAATAGAGATCACTGGTTGATCACGGTCCCATCCGGACGGCCGCCCTGCACCCCGGGCTTGATTTCAACAATCGGGCACTTCGACCAATCCATATCGCCTAAATTCATTGTCACGCACATTCTGGTCGAATTTGCTCTTGCACCCAAACCGCACACCGGCTAATCTGTTATCGGGTATCGATAGCATCATGAAACCGAACGACCTCGTTCAAGGCACCCTGGGTCTGCTCATTCTGAGAATTCTGGCTTTAGAGCCCATGCACGGGTGGGCCCTTTCCCAGCGGTTAAAGCAAATGTCGAAGGAAGTTCTGCAGGTTGGTCCCGGTTCTTTGTACCCGGCGCTGCACAAGCTGGAACAAGAAGGCTGGATTACGGCGGAATGGTTGATAAGCGACACGCGGCGCCGGGTCAAGTTCTACTCTCTTACCAAGGAAGGCCGGAAGCAGTTAGAATCCCAGACCGCTGATTGGAAGCGCTTATCCGGAGCCATCTCCGCAATCGTTCTTCCCGCCAAAGGTTAGCTCTATGCGCTGGTCCAGAAAGTGCCGCCTTCGCTTTCAAGCCCTGTTCTATCGTTCGCGCGCGGAGAGCGATCTGGACGACGAGCTGCGCGACTATCTCGATCGCGAAATCGAGCGCGAAATAGCCGCCGGAGCATCCCCTGAAGAGGCGAGAAGGCTTGCGCGGGTGAGTCTGAATGGCACTGAACGCCTCAAGGAGGAGTGTCGTGACGCGCGAGGCGTCCGTTGGCTGGAAAATACCTCCAGCGATGTACGATTTGCAATTCGTACACTCCGCAAAGCGCCGGTATTTTCAGTGACCGTTATTGCCGCCTTAGCTTTCTGTATTGGCGTCAACACCGCCATCTTTTCCGTCGTCGATACGGTCCTCTTCCGGCCGCTGTCTTTCCCAGATCAGGATCGCTTAGTTGCGGTTACCGAGGGTGTTCCAGGCTTGGGATTTCCGGTTATGCCTTTTTCTTGCCCCGATTATCTGTTTGTTGCCGCCAATAGCCGATCCTTTGGGGCAACCGGGACCTATCGCACTCAGCCCTACGAGATTTCAGGAGCCGGGGAGCCGCGGCGCGTCTACGGCGCGCGCGTAACCGCCTCGCTGTTTCAGGTGTTGGGAGTCTCACCGGCACGCGGACGAACATTTACACAGGAAGAAGACGAGCACTCTAGGCGGCTCGCCGTTCTCACCTACGGCTTCGCTCGAAGCACGTTTGGTGCACCAGAGCGAGCACTCGGCCGTACGATTCTTCTCGACCGGACTCCCTATACCGTCATCGGTGTCTTGCCGCGACCATTTTCTTTCCCGATACGCGGATCGCGATTTAACGGCGATCCGGCAGACGTGTTTGTGCCTGTTTCCTGGAGCAAGGAGGACCGGCAGCAGAATATAAATAACTTCGACTACAGCATGGTGGCCCGTCTGAAGCCAAACGTGTCCATCGAACAGGCCAGAGCGGATGTTCATGGTTTGCTCAAACGGATCGCGCAAGATTATCCGCCGAAGATAAAACAGGCCCTCAGCCACATGCCGAATTTCTCATTGGAATCGCAAACCGTTCCATTTCATGAGGAGTTTACCGGCAATGTTCAGCGTCCCTTGCTGCTCCTTTTGGCCGCGGTGGGCGTCGTGCTGTTGATTGGATGCGCTGATGTCGCAAATCTCATGTTCAGCCGCATGGTGGGCCGTCAGCGGGAGTTCGCGCTCAGAACTGCGCTCGGCGCTGCGCGCGGGCGTCTCGCTCGCCAGACGATAACAGAGGGCTTGGTTCTTTCAATTACCGGTGGCGCACTCGGATTCTGTCTCGCATTTTGGACGTTGCCGCTGCTCGTCCGCTTCGCGCCCGACAATCTGCCCCGTTTGAGCGAAATCGGTTTGAACTGGCGCATGATGGCCTTCGTCGGCGCGGTCAGCCTGGCAACGCCTCTCGTGTTCTGCCTTGGGCCGCTCGCCACCACCTTTCGCTCGACTCTGGTCAATCAGCTTCGGGGCGACGGGCGAACCACCACGCAAGGCAAGCAGCAACGGCTCCTCATGTCCGCAGCCGTAGTGATCCAATTCGCTCTTGCCTTTCTCCTGCTGACCGCCGCCGGACTGCTCGCGCGCAGCTTGGCTAAGGCAAGCGAAGCGAATCCAGGATTTCGACCGGAGCACGTGATAAGCGCTCAAATCACGTTACCCGTTGCCGTTTACAAGACCCCTGCTCAGATTTTCGGCTTCTTCGACCGTCTGCTTTCGCGACTTGATAGGTTCCCTGGTATTCGCCAAACCGGCGCGATCTCAGATCTGCCGACGGGCTCCACTTCAAACGTGGTGATTTCGATTGAGGGTCGCGGCGATGAAACCGAACGAGTCGATACCGTCTTCTGCCGTGGAAACGCACTCGAATCGCTCGGTGTTTCGCTCCTGCGGGGCCGGTTGCTCCGGCCGGAAGATCAGCTCGGCAAGCCGCATACTGCTGTGATATCTGAGTCATTAGCCAAACGAGTCTGGCCGAATGACGATCCCATTGCCAGACATATCCGATTTGGCATTGCCATTCCGAACAACGACGAGCCATGGCTAACCGTTATTGGCGTTGTGGCTGATGTGAAGGCACAGCTTAACAGCAATTCTCCAAGGCTGATAATGTTTACGACCTGGCAGGATTGGGTGAACCAGATGTATGTCGTCGTCCGAACTTCGGGCGATCCGCTCCAGCTCACCAACGCAATCCGGCATGAGATAAACGGGATCGATCCCAGTCTTCCAGTCCAAAAAATAGAAAGTGTCGATCAAATCCTCGAGCAATCGCTATCGGCGGAGCGTTTTCGGACCTGGCTGCTGATTTGCTTCGCAATCGCTGCCCTGCTCCTGGCTACGCTCGGCATCGCCGGATTACTCGCTTACAACGCTGCGCAACGTACTCAGGAGTTTGGAGTACGTATTGCTTTAGGAGCAAATCGCCGTGACCTTCTTGCTCTAGTCTTCCAGCATTGTTTGCGATTATCCGGTACCGGAATTCTAGTCGGCGTGCTAGCGTCTTTCGTGGTAACTCGTGCGCTCTCGGCTTTGCTTTACGACACTAGCCCGGTTGATCCTGGCACCTTCCTCGTCGTGCCCTTGATCCTGACGCTCGTTGCATTCGGAGCGGCCCTCTTTCCCGCCTGGCGTGTGGTTTGTACAGATCCCATCACCGTTTTGAGAGCGGAATAGGCTAAGAGTCAATCGTGACCGCACCTCATTGTCCCGGACGCCATGTTCCGTCGGCCGTCCCGTAAGGACTGGCAACCACGACGACGTAGCCGTCCGGGTCGCGCATCCAGCACTCCCAGTGATTCGGACCGCCATCTCCATCAGGAGGATTTCGATGCTTGGGCAGCACAATCTCGACGCCCATCTCGCTGGACCGCTGCATGATCGCATCAAAGTCCTCTACCTCGAACCACAGCAATACACCATTTCCGTATGGCTTGTTATTACGATCGCCGATACGACCGTGATGGTGCTCTACTTCGAAGCTGTGCAGTTGAAGCGCAATCTCTCCGCTCCAGAGCAACTGCTCATAGGCAGACCCCCCATGACCGCTCTTGCATCCCAGCAGACGCTGATACCACCGGCTGCTTGCTTCCACATCGGATACCGCGATCAGAGGTTGAGGACGCATCGCAATCAGCGTAACAACTACACCTTGCGCCGAGACGAGAGTTCCGGCCTTCCGTATCCCGGATACCATCGTCGATGTGGATTCAGCTCAGCTTCCCATCATCGACTGCCACCTACATTTTTTTGATGCACGAGTCCATCGCTACCCCATATTCCAGCAACGCAGCGTGGGATTTGAGACCTTAGTCGGTGATTACAGCGCCCTGCCCAGACGTTACTACCCCGAAGATTACTTTAAAGATGTAAAAGGCTTTCACGTGACCAGGACCGTCTGCGCGGAGTTCATGTCGGACTCCTGCCTCGAAGAGGTGCGGTGGCTTCAAGGGCTCTCGACCCAAGGCGGCCAGCCCAGTGGAACAATCGCGCTGGCCGACTTCACAAGTCCAGACATTGAGCGCCTGCTGGAAGAATACGCCTCTCTGGGGCGCGTGCATGCGGTACGGCAGCATCTCGGTTGGCATCCAAGCAATCCCCTGCTGCGTTTTGCACCGGCTCCTGACCTCCTATCCGACGCAAACTGGCGGAGAGGCGTTGCCTCCCTCCGCAAGCACGGCCTGTGCTGCGAGATTGAGATCTTCGCCCACCAATTGCCCGGCCTTGCGGCTCTGGCGAGGTCCTTTCCTGATCAGCAATTTGTATTCCCGCTGATGGGATGGCCGCTCGATGTTACCGAAGCGGGCTATCAAGCCTGGAAGCGCGACATGACGGCTCTTAGTGCTTGCCAGAATGTTGCCGTCAAGATCTTTGGAATGGAATGCATCTTTGGACAGGGATGGAATCTTCGGCAGGTTCGGCCCTGGATTCTCGATGTGATCGCACTGTTCGGGCCGGCGCGCTGTATGTTCGCCAGTCACATGCCTATTACTCTGCTGGTTTGCAGCTTTCAAGACCTTTATCGGGCGTACCTGGAAGCGGTTTCCGATTTCGGCGCGTCGGAAAAGCGACAGCTTTTCCATGACACAGCAGCAGTAGTGTACGGACTCTAGCTTAGGGGCAGCGGCGTCCGAAGCTGGAAGGTCAGCCTGGTCTCGGCAGGAACGTTCAGGGTCTTGCCTTTCGCCATTGCTCCGGAAATAGCGCCTAGACCAACACCGGAGACGGCTCCGATGGCCGCGGCCGATCCGCCTCCCGCGATGCCACCGATCGCTGCGCCGAGCCCGCCAAGCAAAGCGCTACGCCTGAAACCTTTCGTAGTCTTGCTTGTACCCGTGGCCTCGAGCTGCGCATAATTGGCAGCCACGTCGTAGGATTTTCCTCCAACCGTGACGCTGTATAACTTGATCGCCAGGTCCTTGTTCTCTTGCACCTGGTCAATCTGAACAACGCAGTTCGCGCCGCGCGGGATGATCACTTTATCGCCGAGCACGACAGGATCGTCGATGCTCGCACGGAACTTTTGGCCGGCACGAACCTGGGTGGAGTCGATGCTATCGATCGTTCTGACGGTGATTGTGGTGGCGGCGGGAATGATCACGGTCGACTGCGGTTTCGCAGCCGTGGGCCGCGGCATGCTAAATTCGAGTCCCTCTATGTCCGAGACCGGATACGGTTTGATTGCTCCATCGGAACCCTTAAACCTCACGTCGCGGCTCGTGGCGCTTACAAAGGTTCCATCCACGTTGGTGCCGCTTCTGAGGTAAAGCGTATCGGCGCTCGCCCTGCCGAGCGAGGCCAACGCGACAATGATTCCTAATGTCCGGTTCATTGAAGATCTCCTCTATCGCTGCGCGGCTGGAACGATCGGTAGACTCGAAGCGACCTGCAGATCGATAATGTCCAGAAGCTGGTTCTCGATTTGGAAGAATCGGGCCGCCAGCTTCGGCGTTAGAGCTTTGCTGAATTTCTCGAAATACTTCTTTTTCAATGCCAGAAGTTTTTCCTCGTAATTGAACCGCATGTTAGCGAGCTCGGTCGCCTTTTCGTCAGAAAGCGAACTGTAATTCGCCGCATACTCCTTGATGCCCCGAACCCGAAGGTCTCCTAAAGCGCTAAGTTCCTTCGCGTAGTCGTTATAAATGGGCCAGAAAGTAGCGGCTTGCTCCGGAGAGAGCTCCATGAGCTGGCTGGTGATCGCTACTTTCTGCTTTCGGACGTCCTCGCGCAAGAGATTCGCGTACGTATCGATGTTCTGTTCTTCGCTATCGCTCTGCGAACCCTGCGAAGCCTTTTCCTGACCCCGGAGAGTGGGGCCGGCGGATATAGCAAACATCCCCACCAGCGTCCTCAGCGTAATCCTTCGAGATAATAATGTGCCTGCCATAGTTGCTCCTTTCGTTCGACTCAAGATTAGATTCTGTTCGCCCCTTGGGGGCTTTTTTATTTGGAAGCCATTCTATCCGAGCCGTGCGCGGCAGTCGAAATCGTGTTACTTACTCGGCTGATTTGGGAATGTCCGAGCGTACTGCACGGGCAAAGGAATAGCAGTACAAAGCGCATGAGCTGTCTTGATAGCCAATAGGGTTGCGGCAGAAATTCGCGCGAGGACAAGATCCGCGGAGCCATCGCAAAGAATGTCGTCTGCGCTCTTCTATCCTTTTTCTCCGTCAGCGCAGGAAATCGAGTGATGTTGGATGCTTACTTCTCAACCCTTATAGCTGGCCTGGCGTTCCGCCCCAATCTCTTGGGTCTACATCGGCAATGGACTGCGAAAAGCACCAATGGTGACCCGCAAAATCCTCCACGTTATATTGGCGCTCACCATAGGGGTAGTCGGTCGGCTCGCGAACTATGCTCACGCCGGCGCGGCGAGCGCGTTCACAATGAGCGTCGATATTCTCCACTCAGACCATCACTGCCGTTCTCAGGGAGATGTTGCGATCGGCTTCGATGAGGATCACCGCACCATCGCCGACGTTTAATTGAGCTCGATGATCCCCAATACGAATTCTCAGGGTAAAGCCGAACGCCTCGCACAAGCGCGTGATCGCTTCACCAATGTTCGGATAGGCGAGCTCTGGCAACACGGTGCTTCGAGGCATCGAGCGATTCGATAACATAACGCCGATTGTATGACCAGCGCTCGAATCAACGGTCGCTCCAGTTGGTGTGGGGCAAGGCCCTGGGCCCCGTCAGGTGTCCGGTAAAGACGGGAATTATCCTCAACGATCCAGGGAGCTGAGAATTCAGCGTTGAAGAACACGGCCCCGTTTAACTTGACTCCGCTCAGTGCGGGAGAGAACGCATCCAGTGAATCCTCCGGCGTTTCTGCAAACTTTCCTGGTCTCCGCGCGAAGTAATCAACTCGATTGCCTGTCCGAGCAAATGATCGCGACGCTTGGGCAAGAATATATATCAATGAGGGTACTGCACAATATGAAACGCCTCCTGCAATTTTCAGACAAGAAGTCCAAGCCGAGATAGGCCTTCCATGAATCCAAATAAAGCATTGTGGAAAAGGCGAGTTGACAGAGATTGGAGCTTAGCCGGGAAAGCCGATGAGCTCCACAAGCAATTGCTGGAAGTTTGCGCCACAAGTGCCGCGGAAAACGGAAGAAGCTCAGTAGTTCAGGTAGGTCCTTCTCGAGTTGCTTGACCATCACGGGACAGTCCTCCTTCCAGCGTTTGCGAAAACGGCGGAACAGCTCGCGGGCCTCGCCTGCCGAGCCGGCCAGATAAATGGCCTGAGCGCCTGCTTTCAGCTCGTCGTAATCGCGTTTCCTGGCCTTCTCGAGGATGTTGCGCATCTTATGGA
>JAFATG010000223.1 GCA_019244055.1 Acidobacteriaceae bacterium
CAGTTGGCTCGCGTTGCGGATTCTTCCTTCGTCGCATACAAACCCCGTCTACGTGCTGGTGCAAGGCGCGCCGGTGCGCGCTTCCCGGCAAAGTGCGGAGTGGTGCCGGAAGGCTGTAGATGTCTGCTGGGCATCGAAATCTCCGAGAATCAGAAAGCACGAAATCAACAAAGCTGCGGTTGCGTGGGATCACGCGCGAGCCACTTATGATCGGATTATTTCGGAGTGCATTGCGTAAACCTGCGCTACGCGCCAGAGTAACGCAATCAATCAATTTGCCTGGGGGATCATTGCTACCAGGCTGCTCCGCGGACTTTGTTAACGCGTTGGCGACGCAAAAGCCATGACCGAATGGTTCGGCACGCAATTGGAAGCCGTTCATGATTACTGGTAAGCACAAGATCAAGCCGATTCGAGTTTGCGTTGCAATGATCGCGCTGAGTAAACCGGCCGGATCGCTTACCAATTCATGGGAGCGCCTTTCAGCGCAAGAGCAGAAAACGTCCGGCACAAGGTACGACGCCAGACGAATGGCGGATGGAAAATATTGGATGACGCACAACGTGAACGTCAACGTGCTGTCGTCCTATCGCTACGAAGGCAAGGAACTGAATTGCTCTCAGTATGGTCGTTTGTACACGTGGGAGTCGGCGCGGCGCGTATGTCAATCATTGGACATGAATGGCAATTACCGACAAACGACGAATAGCGGCAAATGGCGAAACACTACGGTGGAGTGCGTGACGATTCGGATGACGGCGGTAAAGCAGCGTACAACGCGCTCGTGGTCGGAGGCAGCTCGGGATTCAATGCCGTGTTCGGTGGGCCGCTCCGAAGATGGCCAATATGCACGTTTGAAAGCGCATTGATTCTACTGGACGGCGTCAGAGAGTGGTCCGGACAATGCATGGCTCTACAACTTGGTCAGGCACACATTCTCAATCACCATGACGATGGCCAAAAGCGGAGGGCATTTTCGGTTAGGTGTGTCAGGGAGTGATGACTCAAGTCTCGTCTTGGTTCTCATTCAAACGGACATCCTGGTGCTGTAGAACCGCCCTTTGCGCGCAGCTGTGCGCTAGAGGTAACCGGAAACCGCATTCGAACTTGCCGGTGGCCGTATCGATATCGAGAACAATCAGTGAACCGATTTTTGAACCACCGGTCTGAGGAAATGGCGTCTCGGGTTAACAGACTCCGGGGTCTATAGTAAGCGTCCGGCTTGCGGTGTCCAGGGTCGCCATGCTTCCAAGTGGAACCGTCGGCGGATGTGAACCATGGCCGATCGGTAGCCCACCGAGTACAGGCACACAAAGCGGTTCAAGTTGGTCATAGAGCACATCGATAACAGACCACTTGCCCGGCTTCGGCTCAGCCGAGCGGATGAACTGGCCCACCGCGACACCCCTGACGCCATCCAGGCAACCGGACCTCCGCAATTGCGTCAGCGTGGCGTCGATCTGCCCGATATGAGTATCCACGGCTTCGATTAGTAGAATTGAACCGGCAAAACTGGGGCAATTCCATCCAACGCTTCGCCCGATCATATTGAGATTCCCACCTATTAAGCTGCCGCGTGCCGTTCCCTCCACGATTACGTTGGATGTGATCTCACCCCGGTCCTGGCGGATCGTGACGGGCTCCGGCTCCATGAGCGCCCGCCGAAGTTTTTCCGCGGCATCATCGCCATAGTATTCCTGGTCCCAACCTACATACGGACCGTGGAAGCCTAGAAGTCGGCATTCCCGCCAAAGCGCCAGGTGGAGGATTGTGATGTCGCTATACCCGACCAGCGGCTTGGGATCTTTGCGCGCTGCCGCGAAATCGAGCGCGTGGGCAATCCGATAGGCACCCTTGCCGCCCCTCGTCGCGAATATAGCCCGTACTCCGGGATCATGCAGCGCATCGTTGATGTCCGCGAGCCGGTCCTCATCTCTGCCGGCCAGAAAATGTCCCCATCGCTCGAAAGCGTGCGCGCCCAACTCGACCTTCAAACCCCAGCTTTCGAGCATCCGCGCTCCGAAAGCTACATCTTCTTTGTTCGGCGCGCTGGCGGGAGACACCAACCGGACGTGATCTCCTCGTTGTAATCGCGCAGGCGTTAATATCGTCGATTCCATGATGCTGGAGTGCTGGACGCGGTACAGCATCGAAATGATCGCACAGCTCTCCGCGTGTCGAAGGGTCGAATGCGAAGCGCTACGACTCCTTTGATGGGCGCTTTCTCTTACGTGATTGCGACACCGGCGAAGGCCTCCTTCGCTGTCGCCCTCAGGATTGCCGAAACTCGGCACTTCGCCGTCAGAGCGGATCCATGCATGAAAGATGTCGGCATCGCTCGTGCTTAGCCAAGTGGATCGCGATATCCTGCGCGCATGGCATGTATTCTCGTCCACCCGAGCGGGTCGTGATAAAGCAGGTCTTAAGCACTGGTGACTCGGAGAGAGCGTTCAACACGCTCCGAAAGCTGGCGCTTCACCAGGTCTCGCGCTGGGTGCTCGTCGGCGGTTTAGCCGTGGAGTTTCACTGCCTACGTGCCCGGAACACGCCCATGATCCGCCGCTTGAACGACATCGACTTCGTCGCCTCTGCGTTCGACTGTATACCGAAGACCCTGGCGCGAGACTTCTTGTTTCGACACGTCCATCCTTTTGATCCGCCAGGTAAGACCATGATGCAGCTTATAGATGCCGAAACTTCGTTGCGCGTCGATCTGTTCCGAGCGTGTGGAAGGGTCATGCGTCGCACGATCTCGGTAGACCTTCCGTCCGGTCCGCTTCAGGTCATCTCAGTTGAGGACGCGCTAGCCCATGCAGCGAGGCTTCTGTTGGACCTTGACGCAAGCGTGCGCGTACCCCAAAAGCACGCCGATGACTATCTGCGACTTACAGAGTTGGTGAAACCATCCGACGTTGAAACTGCGTGGCGGGATCACCGGAAGCCCATCCACCCGGTGACGTTCCGGGAGACGAAAACATTAATTAACAGGTTGGTCGCGACTCGTCGCAACCTCCTGACCAATCCGGAGTATTCGACAAATGCTGCCGAGATTTGCCCACGTTGTGTGCGAACCACCCCATTCCAGTTGGCCGATCCGAAAGTTGTGCTCTCGTTGCTCGGATATTGCTAGTCTCGTCGACGCCATATCGGACGACAGGACCAGAAGGCCGTCTGGAGGGCGATAGATCCTGCTCAGCCTTCTGCGTTGCCGATGACGACCCGGACGGCATGCGCTCTGGGATCGCTGCGGTCGAGCGTAGGACTGCCGATCGAGCTCTATGAGGGCCATCAAATCAGCTCACCGATTTTGGTCATGAGGTATTTCTGAATGATCTGCCAGCCGGTTTCCCCATTCGTCATTACGACAAATCCCGTCCGCCTGCCGATTGATGCGAAGCTCGTCGAGTGAAAACCATGTCCATCTCCTCCGTGCGCGATGAAATCCCGTGGTCTGTGTGGAGGACCTGCCAACCAAGCGCCCAGGAACTCGCAATTTCGCCCGGCGGCACTTTGACTTGGGGACGCAAGCGCGAGCGTACCAAGAGGCGAGGCACGACACTAGCAGCTTTTGCCGAACATCTTGCCAAACTTACAGGGTGCATGTTCGTGTAATTCGCTTTTCTCAAACCTTCCTTGACCTGCCGTTTCGCCGATCACTCACGTTTCTGAGGGCCATTCCGGTTTCGTCTTTCGTCTTTTGCACTGGAACTCTAAGTCGCTAGCTGAAGGGTTCTGGTGTACTCGCTTTCCACCACATCGCCTGGCACAGCTTCGGGCGAAAACCCTGCGCCCGGCACCGGCGTTCGCTCTGCTTTCGACGGAACCACCCCAATCCAGCTCCTCCGGTTCACAGGCTGGGCGCAAACCGAAACTGCGAAGCAATCCAAAATTGGGAGGCAAATTGGGAGACGGCGTTCAAGCCGCAGCCGCTGCCAAGGAGCGGCGCTCCGGTCATAAGCTACTGAAATAATGAAGCTTGTGTTGGTGCCCGGGGCGGGACTTGAACCCGCACTCGCCTTGCGGCGAAAAGGATTTTAAGTCCTTTGCGTCTGCCTATTTCGCCACCCGGGCACAACTCTCATCATAAGGAACCCGCTCCGGCTGATTCCGAACGGGCCTTTGGAGCCGGTTTCTGCGGCGGCGTAGCGCCCAAATCGCCTGTTTGCGGCCCTTACGGCCTCTGAACTCTTCAAAAAGCTCGAAAAAACCCTGTTTTTGGCCGTTTTTTCTCTTTACAAGCACGCCAGTGTGCGCTTATGATCAAGGTGACCAAGAAGAGCTCAAACATTTTTGCATCGTTCTGTTTTAAAGCTCGACTCGAATGGAGCTGCCGAATTGATGCGGAGTTCTCCTTCACACCAACAGAACCTTTAGGGAGGCAATCAGATCAGATGGCAGAAGTGAAAAGAATGACGCAGACCGCAATCGTCCGCGAACTCGCGGAAACGACTGGTGTAAACAACCGCGTAGCCAAACACTTCATGGAATCGCTCGCGGAGCTCGCCGTGCGCGAAACCAAGAAGAACGGCGTATTTGTGCTTCCGGGCATTGGACGGCTCGTTCGTGCCGAACGCAAGGCCCGTGTTGGACGTAATCCGGCAACCGGCGAGGCAATTAAAATACCCGCCAAGAAAGTCGTGAAGTTCCGGGTAGCGAAATCCGTCAAGGATTCTATCGTTCCGCCGAAAAAGACTGCTGCGAAGTAATCAAGTAAGCCGATTCAACCCAGACCCCGCAGGTCCTGCTGCGGGGTTTTGTCAGTTAACGGGTAATTACTTCTTTTCGCTGTCCGCTTCGTCGCTTTTGACGGAGTTCTTGAAATTACGAATGCCCTCGCCCAGACCTTTGGCCAACTCGGGCAATTTCTTGCCGCCAAAGAGCAAGACCAGCACACATAGAATGATGAGCAGGTGGGTAGGCCGCAGCAATCCTTCAATCACGGTATTCTCCCGGAAAATCTCTGCCCACGCCGAACGCGAGCACATCAGCGGAGCCAGGCAGTCGAATCATCGGCCTCCCTGTCTCGATTGACGATCCTATTGTAGAACGCGCGGGTACTCGCCGGGGTGGGGGGACTTCTTCGCCAAACGGCATGGCCGCCGGCGCCAGGCCTAACGGGCGAACACGGCCCCGATCAGGCGGAAGCAAATGCTCAGGAGAATCAGAGGCAGCACCGCGATAAAGGCTTTGCTCTTCGGTACTCGGAATGCGGCACTGATCACCAGGACAATCATCACGATCCACCAGATCTCGAAAATAGAGAAGTAGCCGAGGAGTGCTCCAAGATACTTGTTTGAACCCTCGGGCAGGAAAATGTCGAGACCAAGGGCCGGCCTCAATTCGGCCATGGTCGAAATTTCGCCCTTGGCTTTCACAATGATCAACGCTGCGATTGCCGAGAGGACCTGGATGACGCTACACCCTGCCACAACGTTGAATAAAGCCCGGAACTTGGCGTTTATGCCCAACGCTGCGCTCATGGCCAGAAGGATCAACGCTTGCACAGCGAAAAAAATCGCAATGGTCACCGGAGCGCAGTACGCCAACACTCTTTGAAAGAGGAGGCCCATGTCCATCGCTTTCTGATACTGCTCAGGTGTGCTGTTGGGAGGCAATGGCGCGATCTCCATTACATGCTGCACTAGCGGGATCATGATCAGGGCGGCGACGAATGACACGATCGAAAAGAGCACGAGCGGTCCCACCCAGAACCACTTCCTGAAAACATATTTCGCTGCGGAACTGGGGCTGATGAAGAAATCGCCGATCCCCGCCAGGTCGCTTAAAAAACCGCCGGGTTCATTCGCCGGCATCTCCGGTACAAACGTTGCCATTCAGTTCTCCTGATTGCCGCGATTATACTCGTTTTGAGTTTCCGCCCACCCAAATTCTACTCAGCTAGGCTGAAAGAGACATTCGTGAAAGTTCTCATTCTGTTCCTGCTAGCTCTCGCGCCGACGGCGTGTTCCCAGAAATCTGATACCAGTCAAGTTAAGCACCAGTATCAGCTTACTGGCAGGGTCGTCTCGCTCGATCCGCGGAGTCAGACCGCTACTGTGGATGCCGCTGCCATTCCGAACTTCATGGAAGCGATGACGATGGAGTACCCGGTCAAGTCTAAAGAAGAATTCAAGAGTCTTCATCCAGGGGACCGGATCAGAGCGACTGTCGACGTCACCGAGGCTGGTACCTACGATTTGTCGAACATCCAGCTAGAGAAGGCGGGAAAGTAACTCGCCTGCGATTCAGCGCAAAGCTGCAGTATCCGGCAAGATCGCTGGCTCGAGCTGGGGCGCACGTCTCATGGCCATGGATTCGAGCGCGAGAAGCACGACTGCAATCCAGACCAGGTCCGCTACCAGCAGGTGAAAGAGCTGCATCCACACGGGAGCAAGTAAGGCAACGTTCACTGCTCCGACCGCAAGCTGAAACATACCCAGCTCGATCACATGGGCTCCGGCTGAGCGAACTGGCGATGCCTCCGAACTTCGACGGAAGATGCTCACGGCCGCCCAGATGATGTATCCAGCGCCGATTATGGCAATAGCAGGATGGACCAGCCGCAGACGTACGAGCAGGCTGGCTGTATTCGAGAAATCCTGCTGCACACCTGAGCTCAGCGAAACAGCCGGAAACAGCGTGTCGCCGAGCGCAGCGATGGCACCCGTGACACTGACCAGAACCGTGATACAAAGCGCGCCCAATACTCTGCCCGGCACGAGCATTAGGTCCAGGCGTTCCGATCCAGAGTAGGCCAGCCATGCTGTCGCCGTAAGCGCACCCAAGAGCAGCATGGTGTTTGTCAGGTGGGCCGACAAGTACCAAGCACGCCCAGCCGATTGATCCTTCGCTACATACCGCAGCAGTACCAGGCCCGCGCCCAACAGCGCCTCGATGAGCAGAAATACCAATGAGAAGACCGCGTACCGGCGCACTGCGTGCCGCCTCGGAAAAAAGAGAAAAGCCCAAACGACCAGCGCGATGGCGGCGAAGGTATCGATGCTGGTCATCAGGCGATGGGTGAATTCGATCGCCATCGGCGCTGCCATGTGCTGAGGAATTACCTGCCCGTTGCAGAACGGCCAGTGAGCGCCGCAGCCATCTCCCGAGAACGACACGCGAACGTAAGCGCCCCATAGGATCACCGGGATGTTGTAGGCCAGCACCGCCCACGCAAACAGCGCGAACCTCTTCCGCGCCATGCTACTTGCCCAAACCATCTACTTCTTTCCGTTTCGCAGGAGACCCACCTTTAGCAGCGCGGCGACACTACAAACCTCCGTGATTCGCCCGTCCATTGCCATTTCGAGCGCCGTTTGGAACGGCTTCCACTCGGGAGTAATGTCTTCTTCGGGATCGAGCTTCATCTCCGTGGGCGCGAGCTGGGTTGCCAAATAAAGCGTTTGCGTGTCGTCCGCGACTCCATTGCAGTTATCCACGCTCCCGAGGCATTCCCATTTTTCCGCCAGCACGCCAGCTTCTTCCGCCAACTCACGTTTCGCAACGGCCAGCATATCTGCCTCTCCCGGATGGGATCCGCCGCGCGGAATCTCCCAGGAGTAGCGGTTCACGCTGTATCGCCACTGCCCTACCAGCACGACTTCGTCTCGCTCATTGAGGGCAACGATGCCAACGGAAGGCCGTATCTCGATGACGCCGTAGATACCCGGTCCACCATCAGGCCGTATGACTTCATCCTCGCGCACGCGCACCCAGGGGTTTTGGTAAACCGTCCGTGACGATTTTGTTTTCCACGGGTTACGGAGCGCCACGTTATGCTTCTTCGCAAATTTGCGCGAGAACGTCCAGGTCCACGTTCCCCCCAGTGAGGATGATACCGACTGAATGCACGTCACCGGGCAACTTGTCGTGGAACACGGCTGCGGCCGCAACGGCCCCACTCGGCTCCGTAAGGAGCTTCATTCGAGTCAGCAAGAAACGTATGGTGGCCTTGATCTCCGTCTCCGTGACCGTAAGAACGCCTTCCGCCATCGAACGCACGATCGGGAAGGTAATCTGTCCGGGTATTGTGGTTCGCAGGCCATCAGCGATCGTCGGAGGAGGCTCTATTTGCACCCGTTCCCCCCGTGCGAGAGATCGACGCCAATCGTCTGCCAACTCCGGTTCGACGCCGAAGACTCGAATGTTAGGCCGGAGCGTTTTCGACGCGATCAGGCTCCCGGAGAGCAAGCCACCCCCGCCAAGCGGTACGACGACGGCATCCAGATCCGGCTTCTCTCGCAGAAGTTCCAGAGCCGCCGTGCCCTGCCCGGCAATAATCCAGGGATGATCGTAGGAAGGAAGAATGACAGCACCGGTCTCGTTCGCGATCTGGTGCGCGATCTCCTCCCGGTTTTCCTGCAGCCGGTCATAAAAGACAATCCGCGGACCGTATGCCTTGGTCGATTCCAGCTTGGCTTTGGGCGCATCTGTGGGCATAACGATCGTGGCCGGAATGCGCAGGTAAGCCGCTGCGATGGCCACCGCCTGAGCGTGATTGCCCGAGGAAAATGTGACGATGCCTTGCTCGCGGTGCTCGTCAGGAAGCGACGCGAGAAAATTCAAGGCACCGCGAATCTTAAATGAGCCGCCGCGCTGCAGGTTCTCGCACTTAAAAAAGGCTTTCAGCTCGCAAGCTTCATCAAAAAGCCGCGAGGTTTCGATCGGCGTTTTACGCGCCAGCGGCTTGATTCGCTTCGCTGCGGCAAGTACATCAGAGAACCCGACTGCCTGCTTTATCTCTTCAACAGCGCTCATCAATAACCAGCTTTCTTATCCACAATGTTCAATAGCGGCTCCCCATTCACATACCGCCGAAAATTTTCAACGAAAGCCTGCGCGGTCAGGTCCAGCCAGTCCGGGTTCTCGGTCCGGTCCGTACAGTGGGGCGAGATCAGCACATTCTCCATGTCCCAAAGCGGCGAACTGGCGGGTAGCGGCTCTCTTTCAAATACGTCGAGCGCCGCGCCGGCGATCTGCTTCCGTCGCAAAGCCGAAATCAGTGCAGCTTCGTCGATCACTGGTCCACGGCCGACATTGATGATAAGGGCAGAGCGCTTCATTACGTCGAACTCGGAATTGCTGATGATGTGGCGGGTTTCCGGCGTTAATGGCGCGGCAGCGAGAACCACATCGGATTCTTTGAGCATCTCGAGGAGCTGACTTGGCCCAAAGACGCGATCGGTGATCGGATCACTCCCGGAGAGTTCCGGCTTGCGCCGAAGAGCGTACACTTTCATTCCTAGCGCTTTCGCGAAGCGCGCGCATTCCTGCCCGATTTCTCCATATCCCACCACTCCCATAACTTTCCCGAGCAGCCATTCGACTTTAAAATCATCCCAACGATGCGCGCTCTGATTGTCGATTAGGCGCCGGACCCGTTTATAGAAATAGAGCATTCCAAGCACGGCGAACTCGGCCAGTGAGCGCTTGAACACGCCCTTAGCATTTGTGACCGGCACGGAGCTAGCCACCAGCTCCGGAAACATCAGCTTCTCCACGCCCGCGGAGAGGCTGTGGATCCACTTCACTTTCTTGGCATGACGCCAGACCTCACGAAAATCAACCGCCTTGCCGGTCAAGCCCGAGTACAGAATCACCTCAGCCTCGGGCGCGTGCCGCTCCAGGCTCGCCGTATCGTTCCCGATAAAGATGGTGGCGAGGCCGTTGAGACTGGTCAGGTTGCGCAGCACGTAATGATCGGGAGGGCAGACAACCAGAAGGTTGGGCTTGGTCATTGAGGCTCATAGTTCATCTTAAAGAGCAGGAAAGCGCCGCGCTTTGGCCAACCTCGTAAAATGGGAGCGTGCCCCCACGCTGTACCTGCGGCGCACTCCTTCCGGAGGATGCCCGCTTTTGCCACAAATGTGGAAAGCCGCAATATGAAGAAGACCTTGCGCGATTAGGCGAAGAGCCCCCTGCGGCTCCAGTCCAGGCGCCGCCTACCGTTCCGTCCGTGTCTCCGTCGCGTATTGGCTTCGGCAATCTGCAAGCAGTTCTGATCACGATGGCCGTTGCCGCTTTCTCGCTTATACTGCTGTGTCTGGCATTCGTTCTTGCGCCCCCGCTAGGGCCGCTCGTGCTGTGCGGCGCGGGCTTCGCAGCGGCGAAATTTTATAAGAGCCGCAATCCTGCTCCTCTGACGACCGGAGGCGGCGCCTTTTTAGGCCTCATGACGGGCCTCTGGCTATTCCTCGTAATGGTAGTTTCCGCGGCTGTTCTTGCGATGTACGTTTCCTCGCCGGAAGGACGCGATCTGGTCATGAAAGCGGCAGCCATGCAGAAGATGCCGGAGATTGCCAAGCTTCTGGATGATCCGCATCAGTTCGTTATGAGCGAGATCCAGGGCTTGGTTCCAGTTTTCTTCATCGCTACTGTATCCGCGGCGTTTGGAGGTATGCTGGCCGCGCGCAGTTCGACACGACGGCACTCATCTCAGCCTCGATGACTCGCAGCTAGTCTCTTCCCTTCTAGAACTGCATCTCAGTCTGACTGTTACCCTGAAAGTCCGAGCCTGATGAGCAGTCCAATTCTCACTCTCACGGTAAATCCTGCGTTGGACCGCATTATCTCGGTCGATCGACTTGTATTCGAGGATCGGGCCTACATAGAATCGATTACCGAGGCTGCAGGTGGCCGCGGAATCAATGCGGCGCGCGTTTTAACCAGCTTCGGCGCTCAAGCGGTCGCGATCACCACCTCCGGAAATGAGACCGGACGGAAATTCGAAGATCAGCTTCAAGTGGACACTTTTGCGAAGGAATTCGTTAAGATCGGCAGCAGCATCCGGATCAATCTGACCATCTCGGACCGCCAAGGCCTGTCGATCAAGCTGAATGAGCTCGGCCCCTCGCTATCGGCGGCGGAGCAATCGCAGTTGATCCGCGCTACGGAGAAACTGCTTCCCGGCGCGTCGTGGTTGATGCTGTGTGGCAGCCTCCCGCCGGACGTAGACCCACATTTTTACGCAAAGTTGATAAAGGCGGCGACTAAACAGAAAGTTGAAACGCTGCTGGACACAGATGGCGACGCTTTGTTGCACGGGATGGAAGGCAAGCCAACGATAGTGAAGCCCAATCAATCCGAAGCGGAACGGCTGCTCAACACGACTCTGATTACCCGGTCTCAACAGATCGATGCTGTGAAACGCATTCGAACCATCGGCGCTAAAGCGGTGGTGCTCTCGCTGGGGAGCCGTGGTGTGATGGCGGGGACTTCCAGCGAAGGCATGCTGGAAGTGATTCCGCCACCAGTTGATTCCCGCTGCCCCATCGGGGCCGGCGATGCTATGTCTGCCGCAATCGTCTGGTCACTCAGCCGCGGAAATTCATTCAGCGAGGCACTGCGCTGGGGGGTCGCGGCCGGAACGGCGAGTTCCAAGCTGCCGGGAATCACGTTAGCGAACCGGACCCAGACCGAAGAGATCTATCCGCAGATCCAGATCAACCGGATCGTGATTTAGTCGTACTTCTCGTAGATGATCTGCTTGCGATCGAATCCGCGCTGTTTGAGCTCCTTGCGCACGCTATCCACCATCTCCTTCAAGCCACAGACGTAAACGTCCACATTGACAATTTCGTCCGCAGTTTGCAGGGCTAAGGCTTCATCCAGATGCTGCTGCACTCTACCGGTCAAGCCTTTCCAGGATTCAGTTGGGCGCGTGATCGTCGGCATGAATCGGAACGTATCGTAGCGGCGTGCGAGTTCCTCGAACTCTTCGCGATAGAGAAGACCATGCTCATAACGAACACCAAAAAGCAGGGTAATGTGAGGCTGGATCGCAGGAAGGTGGTCGAGCAGCATGGAGCGAAAGGGTGCTATGCCTGTTCCGGTCGCGACGAAAACCGCCCGGCGTCCGGGATGGCGAAGCGTGAAGTATCCGAGCGGCTCATGAATATCGATCTCGTCACCTGGCCTCAAATCAAACAGATACGTCGAGACAATCCCGTCTGGTACGTGATTGAGACAGAGCGAAAAGGAATTGCTTCCGCGAGGTGAAGCGATGGAATAAGCGCGCGTGATCTCCTTGCCGTTAACCGGTTCGACGACCGAAATAAACTGTCCTGGCGTGAATGAAAATTGTTGAACGCCAGGTACTTCGAATTCGAAATGGTGTACTTCCGGGGCGAGCTCCTTCCAACTCGTCAATTTGGCTTTCAGCGTAAATACCCTCTCTATAAAATGATGCTCGGCGCCCGTTCCTCGACACTTCTTGCGGGTGTCATTTGCTGCAGCAGGTCCACGAACATTCGTCCGCGGGGCCGTCCATTTTGATTCTGCTCGCCGATTCGCAGCAGAAAGACCAGAATTTTCAGCAGGTCAGAATTCCGAACAGAAGCTGGCCCCTCGCGTTCTTCCCGCAACTTTTCATAAGCTTCGAGTGAAGCGGTGAAGCTGCGTTGGACGCCCGCAGCGATACTGTTGTTCTCGGGCCTGGTCTCGTAAAAAAGTCCCGATTCCTGCGTACGACGGGTCTGGATCAGGGCTTGCAAGGCGGCAATCACATCCGTGTCAATCGCACCAGGAGTGTGTAGCGCAGCCTGCAGGAGCGAATAGGCGCAGAACAGTAGCAGCTCTTCCTGATCTAGAAGGAACTCTTCTGTAACGTCAACTTCAGGATAAGCGAGCTGGTTCTCGGCGATCGGCACAGGCTTTTCGTGGCGATGGCCCATTCGCAAGAACTCGCAGTCCAGCGGGCAGGAGAGCGAGATCTCCCGCTCTGTGCCGCAGCAAATTGGGCAGATATCGCCGCCAACCGCCGGACACGCGCGCTTCGGCCGCCGCTTGCCGCATATTCTGCAGAGCGTAGATTCCTTCATCCAGCTACCATCACAGCAGATGCAAAGAATTGATTTGTACATCAAAGTGACGGTGGATCTCGAGGAAGAAGAAAAGCTGGAACGAGTAGCCGGCGAGATCTGCCGTCAAATTGAAAAGATTTACGTGGTCCGCTCGGCGGAGCTCTCCAGCAGTGTTGTTCGTGAATAGCTTAGCCGAGCAACTCGCGATGCAGGCGGGTTAAGAATCCGTCGGTCATACCGGCTATGTAATCGCAGACGATACGTTCACGAGTCTCGCCGGCAAGCCTTTCGCGATAGCCGAAGGGTATGCGCTCGGGGCATTGCAGGAGATATTCGAACAATTCAGCCATCGCCTTGACTGCCTCCTCGCGCTGTTCAGCTAGTTGGGTGTGCGAGTAAACCCTTTCGATCAAAAAGGTCTTCAATTCCCTATTGAGCCGTCGCGCCTCGGGTGTGAGGTCCGCGATTCTGTGATCGCAAGCGCGCACGTCGGCCAGGCTCTGAGCGCCGATGTACTTGGCAGCTTGCACTGTGCCGGCAATCAGGCCTCCGGTCAAGATGTTGACAAGTTGTCTCTGCACCTCGCAAAAACGCACTCGCGGCGAGGCTCCTGGATATTGCATATCTATCTGCTCAACTAATCCCGCCACGGTTGGAACCGCCTCCGAAATCTCATCTAGCGAGAGCAGCCCGGCGGAAAAACCATCGTCAAGATCCGCCGTGTTGTAGGCGACCTCATCAGCCAGATCGATCAGTTGCGCTTCGAGCGGGGGCCGTTCTCCAGGCAAAAATTCCTGCAGCTCCGGTCCATCGGCCACATTTATCTCGCGGGAGTGCTTTACGATCCCTTCACGTACCTCGAAGCACAGGTTCAAGCCGTCGAACCTGGGGTAGCGCTCCTCCAGAAGATCTACGATTCGAAGGGCGTGCCGGTTGTGCTCGAACGAGCTGCCAAAGCGGCGCATCTGGCGATCCAGTTCGTGCTCGCCGACGTGCCCAAATGGCGGATGGCCCAGATCGTGCGCCAAGGCCAGCGTCTCAGTGTACTCTTCGTTCAGCCCCAGGGTCGCGGCTCCAGTGCGCGCTACCTGCGAGACTTCGATCGTGTGCGTCAGCCGGTTCCGGAAGTGATCACAGAGCCCAGGCTCGAACACCTGAGTCTTTCCTTCTAGCCTCCGAAAGGCACGCGAATGGATGATGCGATCGCGATCCCGCTGAAAATCGCTTCGATAGGGATGTGGAAGTTCTGGGAAGCGGCGCCCGCGTTCGGTCTTTGGACCCAGTCGTAACCGGTCCAGCATGAATGGGCGCTATTGAGCTAGCTGAGCGGAAAGCTCGTTAACGGCTCGGCTCACGACCGGATCCTGGTTTGTCTTTAGCCCTTGCAGAATGACCTTGGCCTGCTGGGGGCTGATGCTTCGATCCAAGCGTGCCAGCATGATCTCGGCCTGAGCTTTTGAGACCAAGTCGGTGGGCTTGTTGACCAATGATTTCAGCAGCTCTTGCGCTTGACTGGTCTTGCCCCCTCCGGCGTACACCTGCGCAAGGGCAATCTTCGCTAACGCCGCCGAATCGGTGCCCGAGTCCGCGACTGCTTTCAGGTCTGCCTCGGCCCCACGGGAGTCACCGTTTTGAGCCTTCAATGTTCCCAGGTAGTACTGTGCGATATAACCTTCTTTCGTTCCGGCGTCCTTCGCTACAACACTCTGAAGCGCTTTCATTGAGGCTTGCGTCTTAGCCTCCTGAGTCGGGAAGCTCTTCGCGAATTGATTGGCCGGTCCTACTTGGGCGTCGAGGACAGCAAAAGCCGCCTGAAGGTCCTGCTGCCTGACAGATTTCCGATACGACGCATACCAAAACCACCCGCCTACGCTTGCTGCGATGGCGGCGACAACAAGGGCCCAGCGAGTGACCTTTTCTCGATTTTCAGCGATATATTCGAAAGTTCTGGAGGCTGCATCGGTGAACTGGTCGTGCTGCAGTTGCTCCTTTAATTCATGACGGGTCAAACCTACTTACTACCTTTCAACTAACTGAGCATTCAGTAGGTTAGCACAACCCGGCGGGATTGGGGCTGTTGCGGGGGCCGGGCGCCTACTGCCGCAGGTCCGCTAAATCGCGCCGGATGGCGAACTTGACCAACCCTGCCACATCGTGAATGTCTAGCTTACGCATGAGGCTCGATCGGTAGGTGTCCACGGTTTTGGGACTGAGCGACAGCCTGGCTGCAATTTCTTTCGCGCGAATGCCTTCCACGAGCAACGAAAAGACCTGAAACTCGCGGCTGCTAAGCGATTCCAGAGGATCCTCAAGGCTGTTGCGATTGCCTCCCTCGCCAAACAGCGACATGACTTCGATTTGAGGGGATACGTAAATGCCGCCCTGTGTGAACTGGCCCAATGCTTCGGCCATCTGTTCCGAGGATGAGCTCTTGAGCAGAAATCCACAGGCTCCCGCCCGAAGCACTTCTAGGACTGTCTTCCGGTCTTTTCGGACCGATAGCACGGCGCATCTGGTTCTAAGCCCCTCTTCCCGCACGCGCCGGATGACCTCGGTAGCAGCGAGGTCGGAAAGGCCTAGATCGAGCAGCGCGATTGCTGGTTGCAGCCGGCGAATTTCCGTGAGTGCCGCCGAAGCGGTACCTACCTGCGCGGCCACGTGGAACCGATGAATCGAATTGCAGAGAGCCGCGAGTCCCTCACGAACGAGGGTCAGCTCATCGGCAATCAAAATCTCTATGGCGTGCAGCTCTGGGACTGCTAGAGCCACGCTTTGCGGGGCAGAACCGGGCATGATGTGATTGGCACTCTTCGTGCTGATTTAAGAGTGCAGTAAGCCAACCACTTATCTCATCGGGTTTTTCCACCCTTACTGCGAGGGCGTCTGTACCGGCTTAGCTGAAGCTGCGAATAGCGTCTGCCTCGTCGTCGTAGACTTCGAAAACGGTGTACAGCTTGGTAATTTGCAAGAGGTCTTTCACGCGCTTCGATAGCCCTTCGAGCTTAAGCTGCCCGCCATTGTTGGTGATCGTCGTGAAACCCGAAACCATTTCGCCTATACCCGAGCTGTCTATGTAGGAAACCTCCCCGAGGTTCAGCAACACTTTCTTGCTTCCCTTGGTTGCGAGATCCCGAATAGCATCGCGAAAGGCACTGGCGCCTTCCCCCAATGTGATTCGTCCGGCCGCATCGATTACCGTGACATCGCCAACTTGGCGGGATGCCAATTTAACGCTCACTTCATTCCTCCTTTGAGTGGTTCAGATCTGTTTTTAGGATTGTGGCCGGTGCTTTACCAAACGAACTTCGGCGCCGCCCCCCGGCCTGGGGTGCAGATCGAAGTCGTCCATGAAGGCTTGCACAATCATCAGGCCTCGCCCGGACTGGTTCAATAAATTCTCGGGCGCCAGCGGATCCGGTATCGAGTTAAGGTCAAAACCCGCGCCCTCGTCCCCAATCACCACGGTCAAATCAGTATCGGACGTTTCAATATCCAAATGGACCTTCTTATTTTTGTTGTAGCGGTTCCCATGGACAACAGCATTTACGGTGCATTCCCGCACGGCCATGCCGATCTGGCCAGCCTCATCCTCGTCAAAACCGAGCTTCCGCGCCGCAGCCAAGACAAATTCCTCGGCCCGGTCGACGCTTTGCAGATCTGAGTCGAGCAATTTCTGAGTTTTCTCCATCTTGTCGGTTTGGCGCGAAGCCATATTTTTGAGATAAGCTTCTCCAGTTATATAAGAGCGGCATCGAAATTGCATCGCCCGCCTCAATTGAAGAGTTTACTTCCAGGGCCTGACTAGTACTTTTTTCGCAGGTTAGTACTATTGCTGTTTTCTTATTTCAGGTGGTTCGGTGGGATTGGGGCCGACAGCGGGGTTGTTTGCGTATGTCTTGTCATACAGCGAAACGATTCCTGTGTGATGTCCATAGCGGTGGACGCATAGAGCACGGGTGTGTTCGGATTGCCGGTATCGAGCACGAGGTTGTATCCGTTGTCCTTGGCGAATTTGGTTATCACGGCCACGGCGCGCTGCCCGAGGGCGGTCAAGATACGCTGCTGCTCGCTTTGTAGCTCCTCTTCCGCGTCCTGAGAGTCGCGTTCCAGGCGCTTCTTTTTCTCGTCTATGTCTCGAGCCAGCCCAGCTCTTCGGTCTTCGCTCATCACTGCTGTGCCTTTATTGAGCTGATCCTCGAGTTGGGCAAGCTCGGTTCGGCGGCTCTCAATTTCTTTCTGCTTGGGTTGAAATCTCGCTGTTAGGTCTTGCGATGCTTTTTGGCCGTCTTTTGTGCCGACCAAGACTCCTTGCATGTTCATAACGCCGACTTTGGCGGTCGTTTGCTGGGCGTGGCTGCGCGAGGCGAAGCATAGGAGAGTCGCCAAAACGGCTAAGCAGCTTTTCAACACACTTCCATTCATCACCAATATCCGTTCCTGCCCAAGAGAACGAACAAAATTCCGGTTTCTTGCGTTTTTTTCTGGACCGCGAATTCCCTAGAGTGGCATGCTACAGACAGATCGATGGCATTCGATCATAGCCAAGCTCTTGACGATTGCATAACGCTTCTCTTTCAAGAATCGAATGCAATTGAGTACGGCTTATCCTTGGCGGAATTTGCGCGCCTCCTATTCGACACTGCTTCGAAGTACCTCGGACCTGATACCGATGCTGGTGAATTCTTAAGGCTTTATCGAACGCTTCACATCGGCGATCTGGTATTGATGCAAGCCTGCGCCGCGGGAAACGCGTCGGCCTGGGAGTTGTTGATCCACACCTACCGGCCCAAGCTGCGTCAAGCAGCGCTGATGATGACACGGGATCACGATGCCGCGCGCGAGCTGGCCGATTCGCTCTTTGGTGAGTTGTTCGGCGCGGCTGGAAAACCCAAGCTTCTATCGTTCACGGGACGGGGCAGCCTAGAAGGCTGGCTCAAGGCTACTCTTGCGCAATCCTACATCGATCGCTATCGAGTGGAGCAACGCTTGATCAGGCTCGATGACCACAAGGTCGGGTCCCGAGCCATCTTTCCCGCATCGTTTGAAACCGAAGTCGCCGATTCCAGATTGGAGCGGGCGGTCGCGGGCGCGCTCGCAGAGCTCGGATCATCAGATCGGCTACTGTTAACAAGCTATTTTTTCGATCGACGAACACTAGCGGAAATCGGTCGCATGATTCACGTACACGAGTCCACGGTGAGCCGGCGCGTCCGCAAAGTGACGAAAACCGTTCGCAAGAAAGTGATCCGCAGTCTTCTGGAGAGTGGTCTGGATCGGCGCGAGGTTAATGAAATGATCGACTCCGGCGCGTGGCGGATTTCGCTCGACATCGAGAAATTGATTTATGGGCGATGCGAGGCGGTTCAGGAGTGAGTATGCCGGAGCATTTCGATCTAAACCTCCTCAGCGCCTTCGCCGAGCAGAAATTGTCAGGTGGGGAACGGGAAATCGTGCTCAGGCATCTTTCGAATTGCCGGGTCTGCCGCGACTGCCTAGCGATGATGGATAGCTTAGTGCAGACGAGTCGGAAAGGTCGGGAAGCTCATCCGACAATCTGGATTGGGGGAGTCGCTGCGGCAATTTGCATCCTATTCCTGGCTACCCGATTCTACGCGCCGGCTGTTCGAACGCGCAGGGACGGTTCCACTACGTCGATATTGCAACGGACTCAGGAACTCCGGAATCGGGTTCCGCTTGCGCACATTTCGCTCTCTGCCTTCGACAATCGCACGAGTTTGCCGCCCGGGTCTGACCTCAGCCTTTCGCCTCCTGCGAGTCTTCGCTCAGTCGCCCTGGTAAACGCAAGCTTCGTGCCCGTGTCTTCCGCGACTGAGCCAAACAGGATCACGCTCAAGACTGCTTTAGGGGATCGATGGATCAGCGTCGATACTATTCCGGCAAGATTTGAACGATAGTTTGAGCGCAGGGTTGAGGTAGTGCATCCTGAGTAGATGGTTCCTGGAGAGCCCTTTCGATTCGAGACTCGTATTCGTTTCATCGATACCGATGCAAGCGGACGCATTCACTACACGGCCATGTTTCGTTACTTCGAAGCGGCCGAGATCGAATTCATGCGCTCCCTGGGGGTGAGGTACGAAACGCAATTTGGCCTGCCTCGGGTCCATGTCGAATGCGATTTCCTGGTCGAGCTCGGGTATGACGATCTCATCGTCATTGAAGTATTCTTGACGAAGCTTGGGCGGTCTTCCATACGTCTGGAATTTAATGGAAAGAAGCAAGGGGAACTGGCGGCAAGAGGCGCTGTAGTAGTAGTTTGTACGGACAAGAAACTGAAACGCGCAATTCCGATCCCGGATGAATTTCGCGCCAGGCTGCAAACCGCGCTTAGCCCAGGCGGGGATAGGTAGGGCAGGAGAAGGTATGGAAGTTGCGGAAAAATCTGCGCTCAAGCTGAACGGCGGCGGCTTTCTCATCCAGGACAGCGCTCCCGAGGATATCTTTACTGCCGAGGACCTCAGCGAAGAACACCTCGCCATAGCTAGGACAGCAGATGATTTCTATGCGAAAGAGATCGAGCCGAATCTGGAAGCAATCCGGCACCAGGAGCCTGGCGTCGCGGTTCGCATCCTGAAGAAATCGGCCGAGCTCGGTCTCACCGCTATTGCGATCCCGGAAAAGTTTGGCGGCATGGAGCTTGACTTCCCTTCCGTTCTGATCGCCGCGGAACACCTGGGCCGCGACGGCTCTTACGCCGGCTGGCACGGAGCCCACAGCGGCATCGGCACCCTGCCCGTTCTCTACTTCGGCACGCCGGCGCAACAAGCGAAGTATCTCCCAAAGCTCGCGCGCGCGGAAATGATCGCAGCATATGCGCTGACGGAGCCACAAGCGGGCTCCGATGCCCTCGCCGCCCGCACGCGCGCCGATCTGTCCGCAGATGGCAAACATTACATCCTGAATGGACAGAAGATGTGGATCACCAATGGCGGAGCTGCTGGCCTGTTTACGGTTTTTGCCAAAGTCGGTGGCGAGAAGTTTACTGCTTTCCTGATCGAGCGCGCCTTTCCGGGCGTCACGAGCGGCGCGGAAGAAAAGAAGATGGGGATCAAAGGCAGCTCGACGACGGCCGTCTATTTCGAGAACGTTCCGGTGCCGGTCGAAAACGTATTAGGCGAAATCGGCCGCGGCCACATCATTGCGTTCAACATTCTGAACATCGGGCGGCTCAAACTAGGCGCTTTGGCGGTCGCTGGAGCGAAAGACGTTCTAGCGATTTCTCTGAACTATGCGAAAGAGCGCAAAGCGTTCGGATCCTCTATTGGGGAGTTTGGCGCCATTCAGCACAAACTCGCTGAAATGGCGATTCGTATCTTCGCCGCTGAATCGATCGCCTGGCGCGTGGTGGGCCTGATTCAAAGCCAGCTTAACGGCTTCTCTTGGGACCAGCCGGAAGCGTCACGCGTCATGCTCAAAGCGATTGAAGAGTACGCAGTCGAATGCTCCATCGTCAAGGTCTATGGATCAGAGGTGCTCGACTACGTAGTAGATGAGGGAGTGCAAACCCACGGTGGTTATGGTTTCCATCAGGATTACGCCGTGGAACGGGCCTATCGCGATTCACGTATCAACCGGATTTTCGAGGGAACGAACGAGATCAACCGGTTACTTATTTCTGGAATGCTGTTGAAGCGAGCCGGCCGCGGCCAGCTCGCGCTGATGCCCGCTGTGATGAATCTCATGGCGGAAATTCAGGGCGGAAAGATTGGTTCTGACGATTCGAACGAGGAGATGCGACTCTTGCAGAATGCCAAGAGCATCGCTCTGCTCACAATGGGCTTGGCGTATCGAAAATACCAGGCTGAGATCGAAAAGCAACAGGAAGTTCTAATGAACATCGCGGATATCATCATGGAAGCGTTCGCGATGGAGTCCGCGCTGCTGCGGACCCGCAAATTGGCGTGGTCCGGAAAGGCGTCTGTTGCTGAAGCCATATGCTCCGTTTTCCTGCGAGACGCGATGGCGCGCATTGAAGTGTCGGCCCGAAGTATTCTTGGGGCCTGTTTGGATTCGCAGATACTGCGGACGAACATGTCCGTCTTGCGCCGCTTAACGGCTTACGATCCTGTGAACGGAGTTGAGCTGCGGCGCAAGATTGCGGGGCGGCTCTTGTCTCGCGAGCGCTATGCGCTTTGACGGGAATTCCGGGATTTCATGAAGATTCCTCTTACTCCGATCCGCTGCTTGTATCGTGCCGTGGATCTCTATGGCCGGAAGGAGGGCGTGATCTCCGGGGCCGCGCGCTACACGTATGCGCAATTTGGCGAGCGCTGCGAACGCTTAGCGGCCGGGTTACGTTCCGAAGGGGTCCAGCCAGGAGACCGCGTCGCGTTTCTCAGCTTCAATAACAATCAGCTTCTGGAGGGTTATTACGCCGCTCCGCTCATTCGCGCCATCGTGATGCCGCTGAATGTGCGTTTGACTGCGCCCGAATTGATCGAAATACTGAATCATGCTGAACCCCGCATCCTGATCTTCGAAAATGATTTTGCCCCACTCGTCGAAGCGTTTCACAAGTCTTGTCCCAGCGTAAAGTGCTTCGTTTCAATCGAGGCGCCAACTTCGCTGGCCGGCCTCGTCTATGACGAGCTTCTTTCTCGCGGACGTCTGGACCGTCCGGATCTCTTCTCGTTTGATGAGGAAGAAATCGCGGAATTGTTTTACACCAGCGGCAGCACCGGCACGCCGAAAGGTGTCATGCTGTCGCACCGCACGATTTACCTGCACGCGCTCGCCGTAACGGGAAGTGTCACGCAAAACGACCGGAGCGTCGAGTTGCACACGATCCCGCTCTTTCATGCGAACGGCTGGGGCCGTCCGCAGACGGCGACCATGCTCGGGGCCAAGCAGGTGATGGTTCGTCGCTTTGAACCTTGTGCTGTCTTGCGCCTGATCCAGGACGAAAAAGCGACCAGCATGTCGGTTGTCCCGGTCATGGCCAATGCACTTCTGAACTGCCCGGATCTAGGCAACTTCGATAGTTCCAGCATGGTAGAGATTCATATCGGCGGAGCGGCCTCTTCGCCGGAATTGATTGCCCGGATGGAAAGGGCGTTCGGATGCACCGTCATCGCGGGCTATGGCCTGACCGAAACGAGCCCCGTGGCAACATCGGCGCGTGTCAAAGGGACGGTCAGATTCGCGGACGAAGAAGATCGCCTGAATCACCTTGCGATGGCGGGTTGGCCGATTCTCGGGAACGATATCCGGGTCGTATATGCAGATATGAAAGATGTCCCCCGTGATATGGAGAGTATCGGCGAGATCGTTATCCGAGGCGACAACGTGACGGAGGGCTATTACGAGGAACCCGACGCGACGCAGAAAGTGATGACCCATGGCTGGTTTCACACCGGTGATATGGCGGTATGGGACGACGAGAATTACGTTCATATCGTGGATCGGAAGAAGGACATCATCATCAGCGGAGGCGAAAACATCTCTTCCATCGAAGTGGAACGGGCAATCTTCGCTCATCCGGCCGTTTTGGAATGCGCCGTCGTTGCCGCGCCTGACACGCAATGGGGCGAGATTCCTGCGGCGATCATTGTGCTAAAGCCAAACCAGCAATTGACAGAAGCCCAGTTAGCCGAGTTCCTCCACGGGCGCTTAGCGAAATTCAAGCTGCCGCGTTTGGTTCAATTTGTCGAAGGTCCCCTGCCGAAGACAGGCACCGGCAAGATTTTGAAACGCGAGTTGCGCGAACAGTTCTGGACCGGCAAAGAGCGACGCGTGCAAGGAATCTGACCGACTTCTCATCCGGCCATCGCTCCCGCTTCCCTCTGCTGATCGAAATCCGAAAACGCAGATTTTTCCTGAGCCAATTTTTTCAGAAGAGGAGCAGGAGCCCACAGATCTGCTCCATGCTGCCGTTCGAACGCCTCGATCCGCGCGAGCACGGTTCCGAGCCCAACTGTGTCGGCATAGAACATTGGGCCGCCGCGCCAGGCCGGAAAGCCGTAGCCAAAGACGTAGGTGATATCAATATCTACCGCACGAAGCGCTATGCCGTCCTCGAGCACGCGCGCTCCCTCATTGACCAGCGCGTAAATGCAGCGATCGACAATTTCTTGTGATGAGATTTGCCGCCGCTCAATTCCCGCCTCGCGCGCTGTTTTCTCGATCAGCGCGGCGGTCTCAGGGTCAGGGGATGGCTTCCGCTTTTCGTCATATTGCGACCACCCGCGCCCAGTCTTTTGCCCGAAGCGGCCCATCTCGCACAGTTTGTCGGCTACTAGCGGTTTCCGCACTCCGGGCTTTTCGAAGCGCGCAAATTCCTTGCGAATGGCCCACCCGACATCCAGACCGGCGAGATCGTCTACCGCTAGCGGACCCATCGCCATGCCGAAGTCGTAAAGAGCCTGATTCACCTGCTCCACCGACGCGCCTTCTTCCACCAGAAACTGAGCTTCGCGGAAATACGGACCCACCATCCGGTTGCCTATGAAACCATGACAATTCTCCGCGAGCACCGCAACCTTGCCCAGCCTTTTTCCAAGTGCCATAGACGTGGCGATCACTTCCTTGCTGGTTTTCTTGCCTCGCACTACCTCCAGCAGTCTCATCACATTAGCCGGGCTGAAGAAATGATTGCCGATTACCATCTCCGGCCGCGCCGTGGCGGATGCGATCTCGTCAATATCCAGGCTTGAAGTGTTGGAAGCGAGAATGCAATCCGGTTTTGCGATCTTGTCGATTTCGGTGAAGACCTGCTTTTTCACCTGCATGTTTTCGAAAACCGCTTCCACGATGATGTCCGCCTGGTCGAAACCGTCATAGGTCAATTGCGGTGTAATGAGTGCGAGCCGCTGGTTCATGGCAGCCTGGGACAGCTTCCCTTTGGCCACTGTGTTGGCGTAGTTCTTGCGGATATTGGCCAGCCCTCGATCGAGGGCGTCCGCTGCAGTCTCCTTGACAATCACCGGAATGCCTGCATTGGCATACGCCATGGTGATGCCGCCGCCCATTGTACCCGCCCCAACAATGGCCGCTCGCTTAATCGAGTACGTTTTCGTATCTTTGCCGACGCCCGGAATCTTCGAAACCGCACGCTCGCCAAAAAACACGTGAATCAAGCCTTTCGACTGGTCTCCGAACAGACACTCGTTGAACAGCTCGGCTTCCCGCTTGCAACCCGCATCGAACGGCAGTTTAGTCGCGGCTTCCACCGAGTCAATCGCGCGCAGCGGCGCAATCATTTGACGCGCTTTGGCTTGGGCCTGCTGCCGCGCCACCGCAAAGATCACCGGGTTCGCTTGGGCCAGCTTTTCGTTTCGTTCGCGCGTTTTTCGGAAGGGTTCGGCCGCAATGGAACCCGCAAACGCGACCGCCTCTTCAAGCAGGTTTTCCCCTACGATGCGATCGACGACTCCAGCCATAAGCGCATCCTGGGCCTTGACTGGTTCGCCGCCGGCGCACATTTCGAGAGCCTTGACAACCCCGGCCAGTCTGGGAAGCCGCTGCGTTCCACCGGCCCCTGGAATCAGCCCTAGTTTCACCTCCGGCTGTCCGACCTGCGCAGTCGGTGTGATCACCCGATAATGCGCCGACATCGCTGTCTCTAATCCTCCGCCGAAGGCTTGCCCGTGAATGGCAGCGACAACGGGCTTAGGCGAGTCTTCGATGCTCTGCAGATACGGCAATAGACTCAGCCGCGGGCGTGCTCCCGAAACGATCTTGCCGAACTCGCGAATATCCGCTCCCGCTATGAATGTCTGCCCGGCCCCGATCAGCACTACAGCTCGAATCGCCGAATCTCTGGCGGCTTGCTTCACCGCCTCCTGAATTCCTTCGGGAATACCCGGGCTGAGAGCATTCACGGGGGGATTATCAATCGTAATGACCGCAATATCGCCCTGGCGGCTCAGCTTCACCAATTCAGCCATCTCATTCCTCCTCTGTAGGTATATACTGTTCGCGTTTTGACATCGGACAATGAAGGGGAAATGAGAGAGGCCGTTATCGTTGCGAGCTCGCGAACAGGGCTCGCTAAGTCGTTTCGGGGTTCGTTTAACATGACGCGTCCCGAAGACCTGGCTGCACATTGCCTTCGGGACGTTCTCAAGAAGACTCCGCAGCTTGATCCAGCTCAGATCGAAGACGTAATTCTCGGATGCGCGCAGCCCCACGGATCGCAGGGGCTGAACGTAGCGCGGCGCAGCGCAATTCTGGCGGGTCTACCGGTTTCTGCGGCAGGCATTACAGTGAATCGCTTTTGCTCGTCCGGTCTGCAGGCGATTGCGATGGCCGCACACGAAATCATGTACGAGGGCGCCGACGCAGTCATTGGCGGGGGCGTAGAAAGCATCAGCCTGGTGACCCGCGATGCCGATCCGCATCCCGAGCTCCTCAAGCAAAAGCCCGGGCTTTATATGCAGATGGGAGTTACGGCTGAAGTGGTGGCGAAACGGTACCGAATCAATCGCCAGGCGCAGGATGAGTATGCTTTAGCGAGCCAGCAGCGAACGGCCCGGGGCCAGCAGAAGGGCTTTTTCACTGAAGAGATCGCGCCGATTCGGGTCACGATGGCCATTCTTGATAAGAAAACCGGCGAAAAGGCCGGAACCAAAGAGGTCGTATGCGATCGCGATGAATGCAACCGCCCCGATACAACACTGGACGGTCTGCTTGCGCTTCCGCCTGTGTTCGATACCATCAGCGGCGAGGGCAGCGTTACCGCAGGAAATTCATCCCAGTTGTCGGACGGCGCTTCCGCGACACTCGTGCTGTCCCGCGAGCGGGCGGACCAGCTCGGTATTCCTTACAAGCTGATTTTTCGTGGCTTTGTGGTTGCCGGCTGCGAGCCCGACGAAATGGGAATCGGGCCGATATTTGCCGTTCCGAGACTTCTGAAGCGGCATAATTTGCAAATTGAGGATATCGACCTTTGGGAGCTCAATGAGGCCTTTGCCGTCCAGGTGATCTATTGTCGCGATCGGCTCAGAATTCCTATGGACAAGCTGAACGTTAATGGCGGATCGATCTCTATCGGCCATCCGTTCGGCGTGACGGGCTCGAGGCTCACGGGTACGATCGCGAATGAGATGGCCCGGCGACCCGGTTCAAAATACGGAGTTGTAACAATGTGCGTCGGCGGAGGCCAGGGAGCGGCCGGTTTATTCGAAGCTGTACATTGAGAGCGGATTAATCTCCGCCTAGGGCGATGTGGGGGTATTCTTCCTCGGTGTCAGGGTAACGTGAGCGTCCCCGGCGCGTGCGCTGCGATCCCGGCCATTGCAGACGGAGATCTTGCGAAACCTCATCGAGCATCTCCAGAGTAGCGGCCCGCTGCTCCATGGCGAACGTAGTGACCAGCAAGTTGTCACAAATAAGATTGATCACGCGCGGAATGCCTCTGGAGCGCTTGTAGATCTCTTCCAGGACCTCGGGTGAGAACAGGTTTTGGCGTGGCCTGCCAGCTCGCGCAAGGCGTGTTTCGACATACGCGGCGCACTCATCGGGCGTGAGCGGGTTCAAGGAACACCGCAGTACGATCCGTTGCTTCAATTGGCGAAGATTTGGAGTGTCTAATTTCTGATCGAGCTCCGGCTGTCCGGCCAAAACGATTTGCAGGAGCTTGCCTTGGCGATTCTCGAGATTTCCGAGCAGCCGGATTTCTTCGAGGACGTCCCACTCGAGATTGTGCGCCTCATCCACGATGAGGACACAAGTCCTACCTCGCTCGGCCTGTTGCAGCAGCAGTTCGTTTAAGGCGAAGAGCACCTCGGTTTTCGATTTGTGGTTGCCCGGCAGATCGAAATCGTGACCCACCATTTCGAAAAACTGGTCAGGGGTCAGCCTGGAATTGAACAGGAAGGCAAACTCATAACGCATCGAATCCAGGAAATCCCGTAGGCACTCGAGCATGGTCGTTTTACCGGTGCCTACTTCCCCGGTAAGAACGATAAACCCTTTCCGGCTTCGAACCCCGTAAATTAGATTGGCCAGAACCTCCTCGTACTGCGAACTACGATACAGAAATTCTGGGTCAGGGCTGATGTTGAACGGGTTTTCTGAGAACCCAAAATAAGCGTTGTAGATCGCGCTCTGCACTGGTCTTCTCCCAAAGGAGGACAACAGGCGGTCTGCGAACGCTATCGGTGGACAGCGCCACTATCCCTGTCTTCCTAAATTATATCGGCAATTAGAATGCCAGAATAGCTTCAGTTTGTGCTGATGGGGTATTACATCAAGCCTTTAGGTGCAACGTAGCCCACCCGGGCAAGGTGGAAGGTTGGCTGTCGGTGAAAACGATACGCCTCGTCTTAGGAAACGGCACCTGATCGCGGATGGCCCGCGCCATCGCAGGGACGGTCCGCAGCACCTTACGATGGCTTTCCTGGCTGGTTTCGAGGAATGCGCTTTTCGAGACGAATCCGCCGCCCCAGCCCAGGCATAGCAGGCAAGTCATCGGGTTTCCCCGTGATCGTTGCAGTTCCTGTCCCAACCGGCCCACTGTATCCCGAACGCCGGTGAGACCGCTCATCTCGGCAAATTGCGCATGCAACGCAAGCTGTTTTTCGGCGTATTCGTTCGCGGCATTCGCAATCATTTCCGCGCTCGGAGCTGAGCGCCATCCCATCGCGCGAAGGAGATCTTCGTTTTTGAGAAAACTGCGCTCTTCCCATTCCCCGGTAAAGGTCGATTCCGGCGCCGCCATTTCCGCGAAGAGAGGAGTCGATTCGGAAACCCGTGGGGCAGGAACGCTGCCGCGTCCCGCCAGTTTCCATGCAAGTTGAGGTTTCTCAGGCTGTCGCGTATCGAGAGATGCCACTCGCGTCAGGTAGATTTTGAAGCTGACATCCCTTTCGGCACGGCCGTCAGCCATGCTGATCACCTTGGACTGCGACGCCCCGGCGTTCAATTCCGCTGCTTCCGCCGTGCGCCGGGATAGGCGCTCTCCTTCGAGGGATGAAGCGATCCGATCCATTGTCCCCGCCGACCACCGCGTAAACACCAGTCCGGTCCGAAGTGCTCCTTTGACTGCCGAAGCGGGAAGATACGGCCCGTTCAGATTTGCAGCAAACGTCGGAATGAATAGCGACTCCGATTGCGCCGAGTTCCAGATGGCCGTCGAAGCGGGGTTCTCGAATGGAATTCGGCGCGCTGAGAAATTCTGCGCGAAACCTCCCCATGAGGCGAAATCGAGCTTGGTGGCCCTTCGTAATTGCGCCAGATACCCGTCCAGCCGTGGGCCCCTCGCCAGTAAACGAAAAATACGCGATTGATCGAGAACGTTGACCTGATCTTTCCAGACCATGTAATCGATCGGCGCCAGTTCGCGGCCGTCGCCCACCAACAGCGGCGTGAGAGCGGTTAATTCAAATCTCATCGCCGGACTCCTCTTTTCGTTCCGTGTCGGCTTCTTCTTCGCTGGCCGCTATCTCAAGTGGCTCTGGTTCTATGGCGGTGGGCTCTTCCTCTGAAACGCTTTCGGGCGCCAAAACGGGCGCGGGTTGATCGCAGGGAACGGGTTCGATCTCGCCGGCTGCTCCCGGCGGCTCCTCGATGATCGACGGCTCGTCTTGCGGTTCGATCACGGGCAGTTTCAAAGCGAGAGCGATTCCCGAACGATAGACGGCGTGGTCAACTCCGTCCGGCGCAACGTTCACCGCTATTCCTTTCGGTTCGGATTCCGCCGCCAGCACAGATCCTTCTGTGATCAATCGGGCTGCCTTCTTCCGCGTCCTGGAAACAGTGGCGTTCTCGACATACCCGCCCCGCACGGTGAGTTGGTAATCTCCTTCGTTCCACTCGACGCGATCCTCTGGTGATGGCGAATAGAGCGACAAGAACCAGTAGCGTGAGGAGCCGTTCTGTGCCGAATCCCCATTTGCTTGCCGCGAGAGGCGAGCCAGTTTCGGCAGAATCACATCCGGCCATGGGCCTCGCTGGAACTGCGGTGCTTCCATTTGCCCGTACCCCTTCGCTCGCCGACCTCCGAGACCGGTATCGCCGATTAGCCGGAACGCCGCTTGCACGCGATTACTCCAAGCCGATTCAACTTCTTCATCGATGAACCGTGCGACCGTCCACAACCCTGCACCCGGCGCGAATTGGACGCATGCCGCGGGTTCTGCGTGAAACGAGGCGTGCGATACGCGGTCGACCGCCGAAATGGATCTGGATATGGGCCGGAATGGGCTGGTACTCGGACGATCGCGCCGCAGCAGGCATGCGCTGTCCGGATCAGGTAGCCACTGGTCCGCCAGGATGTGCTGACCGGTAGCCAAGGCATCGATGACCGAGAGCGGTACGAAATGCGCGGTCTTCCAACGAACTTTACCGAGAAAAACCGGACTCGGCGTAGTTGTTAGAGCCGCGGGAGGCGGCCAAAGCGTTGCTGGGGGGATTGCGTAAAGAGAATCGCCCTGGAACGGAAACAGCGAGCTGAAGGCCACCGGTGAGGGCGAACGCTCGGTTGTCGCTCTCAGCCATTCCTCTCTCCAGCCAAGTTGGCCCATGGCGAGTGTAACGGCCGAATAAAGGCGATCGCTGCGAAAGAGAGTGTCGAGACGGTCGAGTCCGCCCTCACCCGGTCCGTAGCGCCACGGACCAACAGGCTGGAGGCGAATCAAAAGCGTGCGCTGCATCTATGCGGATCGCTCGGGTGCGAGTTTTTCGGCGAACTCGTCCGCGCCGGCAAGCCGTTGCAGCCCGCGCAAATCTGCGGACGAGAGGAGCTGGTTCTCTTCGGCGCCCTTCGCGTAATACTCTTTGCTGCGCCAGGTCAGAGTCAGGCCGGTGAAATTCACACGACCATTGCCTCGGCTGCCGCCGCCGCCCAATGCGTCGTCTTCCAGCAGACGCAAGCCTTCGGCTACACGCGCCAGCAGGGGCCGGTCTTCAGGACAAAGAATATCCACCACCATGCGGAACCGGAATCGCGCGCCGGCCGGCACCCGTTCCAGGGTGCGCGGATTTGCTTGCGAAGTAATGCGATCTACGGCGTTCTCGCTCTTCACTTCAGTCAGCTCGTCATCCAGGTTTTCGCGCATCTGTGGCGTAATGCTGTCCACCAGTAATGGCGCGTCGTAAATCGTCAATCGGGCCGGCGTTGCTGTCTCGGCCTCAATCGGTTCCCCATTTACTCGCTCCACGCGTCCGGGATTGCGGCCAAACAGAACGCAAATGTCATCGTCGGGCCGGTCGCTCTGATGGATCCGGACTTCCTGGCCACGGCGCTTCGATAAATAGATCAATTCACTCGGAGTCGACAATCCCAGTGCCTGTTCCAACAGCGAACGCAGGCGCCCGCGGAGAGAACTACCCGGTATGTAGGGAATCCCAAACGCATCCTTAACTACTGGATTATCGGCGCCGCCGATCTCGAGCGAGCCCTTTCCCGCTCCAATGTGCAATCCGGTCTGGCACTGTATTTCGCCTTCCAGCACCAATTTGCCAAGAAAGCCGATCTGCGTGTCTGCTGTATGAGAACTCATTCGTAGTATCCTGTACCAGCCCGCTTACTCGTTGTAAGCAATGATTGCTTCAAATAAATCGCGAAAACGCTCGTAGCCTCGCGTGTCGTTCTTGCGGGTCACTTGCAGTAACAGCCGCTCGAGCGCATCCAGACTACGCAGCGAATGCCGCGCGATGGTATAAGCCAGGCGGGCGCGAACCATGACGAACTCGTGCTGGCGCTCGTTCTCCGGTGCTCGCGTCGCGCGACGGACTGCATTGTAGAGTCGTCTCAATTGGCTCTTGGTACCTGAATCCATGTCGCGCATTCGGCTCACCACGACGTGAGCCTGGTTGTCCAGGTACAAGCTGTCATTAATCAGCTTGTCGATGTCGATTTCCGGTGGTCCTTCCGGCCGGCGGTCTCCCGGACCACGTCCACCTGGGCCGCCGCGCTGCTCTCGCCCACGATCGCCGCCTCGATCCCGCTCACCCCGATCGCTGCCGCGATCTCCGCGGCCTTCAGGCCGGTCGTTAGGACGTCCCCCGCGGTTCTCGCGAAGAGCGCGATTATCACTGCCCCGCCGCTCTTCGGCCTTCTTCTCTTCCACTTCCGCCATCGCTAATCCTTTCCGACAATCGATTCGAACGGCTATTCTCCCGCCGCGATCCGCGCCCATTCCAAGCCCACGCGTCCCGAGGGACGCAGCTTCATACCCGAAGTCCGCTTCCCAACCAGGCTCGTTATCACGGCGTTGCGGGCATTGTTCATGTCTTTGTTACGCGCCAGCGGAATCACACCTGAGACTCGCATGTATGTCCGCCAGGGCTTATCTACCCGGACCGCTTTGTTCCGGCGGCCGGCTTGCACCGTGAACGCTTCCCTATAGATTGAGGCCAGATCGCGGATCATATCCGGGGAATACCCAAACTCACGAACCATCCGCACCAAACCGGTCTTCACTTCCTCGGCATCGCTCAGCCGCTTCCATTCAATGGTGCGGCCGAATAAATTGAACGACCCCACTTCGGTCGCTTTGGCCGCCGCGACCTGCAAGCCCGCTTCGCGAAACAGCGCTGCCGGGTGCGTGTCCGGATCAGGGGCGATTGCCAGCCCCATGCTGATCGTCTTCGCCTCTACGCCAGGCATCGATTCAAAATTATGCTGGATGAACTTTTCGAACAGCCGTTGCATCTCGCGAGCGAGCACCAACAGTGCGTCCCAGGCACCCAGCACCGCGAAACCATCGCCTTCGCGATAGAGCACGCTGAGCCGCCCAAAAAGGTCCGGTATCGTTTGTACTGACAGCGCCAGCTCCCCGGCAAAGAATTCTTTGAAGGCGACCGAGAGGTGAAGGTGATCTTCGATTGTCGCCGCGCGGCGCAACTGGATGTCGAAATGATCCACATCGCCGCGCAGGATGGCCCATTTTGCAGTCCCCTCCGCTTGTCGCGCGAGTTCACTGGGCGACGCCAGTCCGGTCCCATCCTGTTTGCGGGCCAGCCTTCTGGGGTAGACGATTCCATCGTCGTCGAACCCTGCTTCCTCTTTCAGGGTCCAGGTGTACTGCCCCTCATCGTAGGTCAGATGCGCCGGGGAATCAGGCGACCAACCGACCGCGCTCGCGCCGGGCAACTTCCGCCCGAACTCGACGAAATATTCAGCCGGGATCTCGGCTGATTCCGGTACGAACGGCGAAAAAACGCCTGCGCTGGTCATCTCGGCGCCGAGCCGTGCCGATAATTTGGCCGCTAGCGTATCATCCAAGCGCCTGCGAACCACCGGCCACGCGCCGAGATTTTCCGTGCTCGCCCAGACCAGATGGACGGTGTTGCCGGATAGCGCCGAAACCGCCTCCGCGGTTCGCGCCAGAAAAGCATTTGCCCGAGTTAGGTCATCTTCGGCCAGGACAAGCAGGAACTGCTCGGCGCTGCTTGAACCCAGCAGCATTCGCGATAACTTCAGCTCAGCCAGAAGCGCCCGAGGTAAAACCTCACAGAGCAACGTCAGCCAGGCGCATCGACCGGTTAGCTCCGATGCATCGTCCGAAACTTGGCTGGAATGGCCACTGGCTAGGAACTCTTCGGTACCGAGCAGTTGAGCTTGCAAAAATACTTGCAGCGACATGACAGAGGTCGAGCGGCCCGTGGAAACCGGCGGGCGGAGCGTGTTCTAACGAGAACCCCCTCAGGCTAACACAGCGAACTGCCCGTCACGCGTTTAGTTCAGAGTCTGCAGGAACGCTCGTATTTCGCGCAACACATCAGCCTCTTCGTTTAGAAACAAATAATGGTGCGCTCCGGGAAGCTCGACGATGCGTGCCCGGGGATCAGCGCGCTTGAGGTTTGTTTCCCAGCGCTGGATGTACTCCAGTAAGATTTCGTTCAGCCGGGCGGAATCGGCCCGTTCCTGTTGATCCTTTGGCGGCTGCTCTTTCGACTGTTCGGAGGGAGAGGGCGGTACCGCTATAAGGGCCAACACGGGAATATTAATCCCTGTGTAGTCTTTCCTGATAGAGCCGTCATCGATTTCATGCGACACAAACGGCGGTGTCCGATTCTTACCGACCGAACCATCCGGATTGATGTCGTAGATATTACGAATTTCATTTGCGGGAAACGGGGGCATGCCGATTCGCTTTTGATAATTGCGATAGGCTTCGATTGAAGCTTTGTCGGTGTCCGTTGGTTTCGGCGGCCCTACTGCGCCTTTCATGCTCTTCATTGTGAGCGCGCGAAATTCGGCGTTGCTCCACGGAAAGTCCATTGGATCGGCATTTGCGTCAAGGTAAATGAGCGCACCGAGCTGGGCAGAATGCTTCTGGCCAAGGAATGATAATTCCGAACCTGCCATGGAATGCCCTATAACGACGGGCTTCGAAAGTTTAAGCGATTGAATGACGCGCCAGACGTCTTCCGACAGCTCCGGGACGGAGTAGCCGCGTTCAGGCTTACTCGACGCGCCATAACCGCGGCGCGTGATGCCGTAGACGTGGCCACAATCAGTGAGCTTGGGAGCGAAGCCTTCGTAGATGTGGGCCGTGTTTCCGGAGCCGGCGAGCAGAATGATCGGTCGGCCAGTGCCGCCCCAATCGAGAACTTCGAGCTTAACGCTGTCGCCGACGTCGACGAATTGCACCTGCGGTTCCGCAGCGAATGCCACCACCCCCGAGAGCAGGATAGTCGCGGCGACCACTCCGCATCTGCCGATCTCGATCCCAAGGTTCACAGGAAAACGCGGTATGAGAACTGTGACTATTTATTCCGTTCGCAGCGCTTCCATCGGCTCAATCACGCTTGCGCGTCTCGCCGGGATCAGCGCCGCGAGGAGCCCGACGGCCAGTAGCGCCGCGGCAGCTCCGACATACGAACCGATGTCCATTGGTTGCACGCCATAGAGGAAACTCGCGATCATCCTGCTGGCTCCCAATGACACCGCGAGCCCGATAATCAGGCCAATCCCGATCAATAGCGACCCTTGGCGCAGAATCAGCCGCAGAATCGATTCGCCGCTCGCCCCCAGCGCCATGCGTACTCCAATTTCCTGTCTGCGCTGGTTAACGAACTGAGCGAGTACGCCATACAACCCGACCATCACCATCAAGACGGCGACGCCGGCGAAAGAGCCAATGAGATAGAAACCCAAGCGGTGGTTGAAATTCGCCCGATCCACCGTTTTCTGCATCGTGCGCAAATCGTCGATGGCAAAACCAGGAGCAATTTTTTTGAAAACGCCGTGAACGGCGGTGGAGAAATCCGCTTGCCCATGTGTCTCGATCAGGAAATTTGTCGCGGATGAAACGACTATCGGATAGAAAAGCGATTGCTGCGGAATTTGCCGATACGGCAGCATAAGCTCCGGCTCAGCAGGCGCTGCGGTGTTCTTTTGTGCCGCGTCAACAGTTACACCCACGACCGTGTACGGCTTCTCCATACCGATCTCTTTGCCGCCCAGCTCGATCTTCTGGCCGATCGGATCGCCCTTGAGACACCGGCGCGCGAAGGCCTGATTCACGACGGCCACAAACTGCTGATTTTCGGTATCGTCGCTAGATATAGCGCGGCCTCGAGCCATCGGGGTATGCAAAGCCTGCATGTACTCTCCGCTCATCACCCGAATCAAAGCGTGATTCGATTGCTTCTCCTCCTCGGTCTTATTCTCATGTCCGTTCAGGGAAAAGCTGGTGTGCATATCGACTCCATCGAACGGAATGGAAGAGCTAAGGGCAGCCCGATCTACGCCCGGCAATAGGCGGAGTTCATCCAGTAGCGGGCTGTAGACGTGAGTGGCGACGGATTGCTCGCCAGGCTTGGCCTGCGTGGCGCCACTAAGGTATCCGGCGGACGTGGGTGGAGTGGCCCGGAATGTCACGACGTTCTCCGTTTGAAATCCCAACCATTTGTGTTCGAGGTTGTAGAGGGTTCGGAAGAGGAGGGAACATGCAACAAGCAAGACCGCTGCGAGAGCTACTTCACCTATAACAATGAAGCCCGCCATTCTCGAACGAGCAGCACGAGAGCTAACGCCGCGACCAGCGCCGCGCAGCACCGATTGCGGCTCCGCGCCCATCGCAAAGAGCGCGGGAGTAGTGGAAGACAGCAAGGTAACTAGCGCGGCCAATGCGGCGAGCGCAAACAGAATCGTGAATCGCAGGTGGATTTCGCCGGCACGCGGAATCATATCGGGCGGGAGGGCATGAACTGCCTGGAGAATCGCGAATGCGATCGCGAGCCCGGCGAGTGCGCCCAGCAGACTTAAAACCGCGCCTTCCGCCACCAATTCCCGTAGCAGTCTCCATTTCGGTGCGCCCAAAGCGGTCCGCACCGCGAGTTCCTGATCGCGAGCGAGGGACCGGCTGAGCTGTAGATTGGCTACATTCGCGCAAGCGATGAGGAGAACCAGGCCGAGTGCGGCGGTTAGAGCCAGAAATACAGGGCGTACAGACCCGGTTACCAATTCGCGGTAAGGGAGAAGAGCGAACCGCAGCTCTCTCGCGTCCTCGGGGCTCTGTCTCTTAATGTTCGCTGCGATGGTTGCCAGCTCAGCCTTGGCCTGCCGTTCCGTAACACCCGGCCGCAAGCGGGCCACGAGCTGCGCGACTGTAAATCCCCGTCCGTGGCGCATCGCTTCGCTCGGTTGCCATGGTAGCCAGATGCCCTTCTCGGCGTCGGACCGGTCCTGATCGGGAAAAGCGAACCCCGCGGGCATGACACCGATGACGGTGTAAGGCACATCCCCGATACGAATCTGTTGAGCGAGAATGTGCGGATCGGTCTGGAACGTTTCGCGCCAGAGCCTTTCACTGAGTAGGACGGTAAGCGGAGCGCCCGGCGTGCAGTCCGATTCAATGAAAGCTCGGCCGAGCAATGGTTGCACTCCGAGCAATGGGAGAAGGTTCGAGGATATTCTCGGGCTAAATACGGTTTTTCCGCCTTCGGAGGTCCGGATAATGGAGACATCCTCGATGTAACCAGCGATATCTGTGAACGTTTTCGACTGCCGCCGGAGGTCCTGAAGCGTGAGCCATGACGTGGCCGTCATCTGTTTCGGGTTAGAGCCCTCGCCGATGCTGACCAGCCGGTCCGCGTCCCGATACGGAAGTGGCCGGATCAGGACGCTATCGATTACAGTGAACATCGCTGTGTTTGCGCCGATGCCAAGAGCGAGCGTCGCCACCGCTGCAATCGCAAATCCGGGGGACTTGCGAATCCGCCGCGCGGAAAATCGAAGATCCTGAGTGAGAGTGGGCATCAGTTACATCCTGACATCTCGGGGCTGACGTTTGGTCCAGGGCCGGGCACGACTCCGGGCCGGTCAACAATAATTTATTGTCAGTGTGTCGATTCGGGCACACGCCGTTCGACTTCCTTATGAGTAGCGGGGGGCTACATGACGTCCTTGCAGGACATAAAATTTGGGGCCCGCTCGCTTTGGCGTAGCAAGGGACTCACGGCCACTGTGGTAATCACGCTAGCGCTCGGGATTGGCGCCAACGCAGCGATCTTCAGCCTTGTGAGGGGGGTGTTGCTGCGGCCACTTGTCAATCGCGATGAAGACCGGCTCATCTACATTCGCCAGAGTGCCCCGGGGATCGGCGCCGAAAATGCGACTTTTTCCATACCGGAGATTCAGGACCTTCACGAACGGGTTAAAACCCTGAACGAATTCGGGACATTTTCTACGATTGGCTTCACCATGATCGGCCTTGGCGAGCCGCGCGAGGTCCGGTCGGGTGTGGTGGATGGAGCGTATTTCAAGGTGATGGGTCTGCGACCGGTGCTCGGACGGCTGCTCGATGCGCACGACGATGGTCCGAACGCTGCGGGCGCGGCTGTGTTGACGTATCGTTTCTGGTCGACGGCACTGAAGCGTGATCCGTCTGTAATCGGAAGAACGGTCAGATTGGGGTCGCGCTCAGCCAGCATCGTGGGAGTGCTGGAACCATCGGTGCCCTATCCCGCAGAGACCGAGATTATCGCCAATGTTGTGACCAGCCCGCATCATCTATCAGCAACGATGGTAACGGGGCGAGTCCACCGCATGACAGAGCTGTTCGGCAGACTTGCGCCTGGGGCAACTCTGGATTCGGCACGTGCCGAGCTACGGACCACATACGGGACGATGATCAAGCAACATCCGGAAGCTTATTCGGCAAAGGCGGATTTTCGGATAAGCGCTGTGAGGCTGCGGGACCAGATCACGTCGCGCGCGCGGAGCGTCCTGCTGGTACTGCTGGCGGCCTCAGTGCTCATTTTCGTCATCGCATGCTCGAATGTCGCTAACCTGATTCTGACCCGGACGGTCCGGCGCGAAGGAGAACTGGCGATCCGTGCGGCGCTTGGCGGAAGCACAGCCGCGCTCCGCCGAACCCTATTGGCAGAGAGCCTTCTCCTGTGCGGCGCCGGCGCAGCTCTCGGCGTTCTAAGCGCACGTCCGATGGTGGGCATCCTCGCCCGCTACGCTGCGCGCTTTTCGGTGCGGGCGCTTGACCTGACCGTCGATTCCAGCATGCTCTGGGTTGGGGCCGTACTCGCTGTCATAGCCGCGGTGCTGCTCGCGTTTATACCGCGCCTGCCGTCGCCTGTAGCATCACAGGGATTCAATCTGGCGAGCAACAGCGTGCGGGTGACGAGTAGCGCGAATCGTCGCTTACGAATTTTCGCGGTGACTCAGATCGCCGCTTCGTTCGTGCTTTTGGCGGGAGCCGCGATGCTGGTCAAAACGCTGCTCTCGCTGCAGGCGGCGCGGACCGGCTTTGAGATGCAGAAAGTGCTCGCGATCAATGTGCCTCCAATTTCGTACGGGCGCACCCCCGATCAGGTTGTCGGCTTCTACAAGGAAGCGATGCGGCGCATAAGAGAACTACCGGGAGTGGACACCGTCGCTCTGGGCACGACTGTCCCGTGGCGCGACGCCGGCGCTTTTGGCCCGGGCTTTGAGTTTTCGGCGGACGGACACGTTCGGGCGCCGGGCGAAGAAGATCCGCGCGCGCGTTTTCGGACTGTTTCGCCGGGCTTTTTCGCCGCCCTCGGCGTTCCTATCGTTGCCGGTCGCGACTTTAATGATTCCGATCGCCGCGGCAGTGAGCCGGTCGTAATCGTGAGTCAGACTTTGGCGCAGCAAATGTTCCCGAACCAGGACGCGGTTAACCGCCACATAATGTGGACCGACCCGGTGATGAAGTTCATAGACGTCAGTACGATGCCGCGGCGCATAGTCGGTGTCGCGGCTGATGTGGATGACGAAAGCATTGTGCCAGGTCCGGCCGTGACGGTGTATCACCCATTCGGCCAAATGGATATTTGGGGTGGCCGGATGTTTGTTCACACGCACACGGATCCCTACGCGCTTGTTCCGCGTATCAGACGCATCATTCGTGACTTGTCGGCCGATCAACCGGTGGAGCAAGCGGCGACACTCGCAGACATACGCGCGGAAGTTCTGACGCCGGATCGCCTGAATACGCTTGTATTCAGCGGCTTCGCGTTCGTTGCCCTCGCAATAGCGGTGGTTGGCGTTGGCGGCGTGCTCGCGTTTTCAGTCAGCGGACGAACTCGAGAGTTCGGCATCCGTCTGGCCGTTGGATCGCAGCCCCGCCATCTCCTGGCCGGTGTTGTCGCCGAAGGAGCGGCGATGGGAGCAGCGGGGATCATCGCTGGCGCAGCTTGTGGGTTTGCGCTGGCGCGCGTAGCAGCCAGCTATTTCCAGGGAGTTCAGATTCCGGGCGCCGCGCCTGTGGCCAGCTCAGCTATTGTGCTGCTCGCTGCAGCGCTTATAGCATCCGTACTGCCTGCGGCGAGGGCCGCGCGAGTTGATGTCATGCAGGCTCTGAGATCGGAATGACTGTTGTCCTAGAAAAGATGTCCTAGCTTCTCTCGTTTCGTTCGCAGATATTCGGCGGTTGTCGCTAGCGGCGGCGCTATGATTGGCGCGCGTTCCACAACCGCGACGCCTGCCCGTTCGAGCGCCGCTACTTTCTCCGGATTGTTCGAAAGCAGACGGACTTCCCTGATGCCAAAATGTTGCAGAATCGCCGCGGGCAGCGCGTAATCTCGAAGATCTGCTTCGAACCCAAGGCTCTCGTTTGCTTCCACAGTATCCAAGCCCTGGTCCTGAAGCTCGTACGCGCGAAGCTTGTTCAATAATCCGATCCCCCGCCCTTCCTGGTGCTCGTAAATCAGCAGTCCGCGGCCTTCGGCCACAATCTGATCCAAAGCCAGCTCCAATTGAGAACGGCAATCGCACCGCAGGCTGTGAAATACGTCGCCTGTGAGACATTGCGAATGGATTCGCACCAGCGCCGGCCCAAGCGCCGGAGACAGATCACCCATTTTCAAAGCGATCGCCTCTTCTGTTTCGCTGCCTTTGAGTCCCTGAAAACCGAAGATACGGAACTGTCCGAAGCGGCTCGGGAAATCGGCTTCAGCTACTTTTGTCAGCTTGAATTCTGGCAAGCGATTCGTTACCTGGACTGGAGTGCAAGGCCGAGCGCAAGTGCTACGGTGTAACTGTCTATTATAGAAACCAAAGCCGTGCCGGGCTTCATTGATGCTCAACTTACAGCAGGTAGCCGCTCTCCTGATCAAGGTGGCGGTGTCTGCTTCCATTGCCAGCATTCTCATGCGCTTCGCGCGCATTCAAAAAATCCTGCTTCGAGATGAGCGCTCTGTGGCGGACCGTCTCCAACTCGCCCTCATTTTCTCTATTCTGTATGCGGCTAGTGCCGAAACACGAATTCTCAGCCACGGCCAATATCCTGCCATCGACCTGGCCATGGAAGGCGCGATCATAGCGGGCATTTTGGGCGGGTATGTCAGCGGTCTCGTTACCGGACTCTGCGTTTCTCTTCCCGACATGTTCGCTGGAAACCTTATGTCGATGCCGTTGTTTGCCGCTGCCGGAATTCTCGGCGCCCTAATGCACGACCTGGCGCCACGCCGCGAAGACATCTGGTACTTCTCACCGTTTGTCGATCTCAATCTTTACCGCTTCTTCCGCCAAGGCCTTAGCTGGAACCGAACTCCTGTCCAAAAGCGAGTGGTCGAATTGGCAGCCTTCAACGTTATGTGTAACGCTTTCGTTGTCATTGCGGAATTCTTTCGCTGGGGCATTCACAGCATCTTCGACCGGCACGGCACTTTCTTTCTGTTCGACCACGCCGTTTTGACACCCAAGCTTTTCATCGCTTCTGCCGCAACGACTCTGTTTGCTGTTTCGCTGCCGCTCCGCATCTGGAACAGTTTTCGTGCCGAGCGCCAACTCGAGGCTCAACGAGCGCGCCTCATCGAAGCTCAGCTAGCCGCTCTAACGAATCAGATCAACCCGCATTTTCTGTTCAATACGCTCAACTCCGTCTCAACGCTCATCCGCATCGACCCGGACCGCGCTCGCAGCATGATTTACAAGCTGTCGAAGATCCTGCGCAAGCTGCTTAGAAAAACCGAGAATTTCACCTTGCTTCGTGAGGAAATCGCGTTCATCGACGACTATCTCGCCATCGAGATGGTCCGCTTCGGCGACAAGCTGCATTTCTATAAAGAAATCGACGAGAACACTCTGGACCGGCTCGTGCCCAGCATGATTCTGCAACCGATTGTCGAAAACTCCATTAAGCACGGGCTAGCAAAGAAAGTGGAAGGCGGCATGGTGCGCTTGCGCACCTGGTTGGACGGGCCCCGGCTGAATATTCTGGTCGAAGATGATGGAGTGGGCATACCGGATTCGAAGCTCAGCTCGTTGTTCGACTCCGGGATCGGCGTCAGCAATGTGAATGAACGTCTTCGAGTACTGTTTGGCCAGCGCTATCGGCTGGTGATCGACAGCAGTTTGGGGCAAGGCACTCAGACGCTCATTGAAATCCCCGAGCTCGAAATCCAGTCGGAAGAAGCGCCAACGAAGGCGCTGGTGGCCCGCTAACCGGAGTGTGCTGCCTGTAAGCCGGCCAGCACGCCGCGCATGTAGGAAAAACTCTTTTGCATCCCGGGCATTGGATTATCCGCATCGATCTCGTATTCCAGATTGACGCAATGCGCATACTTCATGTTGATAAGTTGCTTGAAGACTCCCGCTATCGGAAGCTTACCCGCTCCCACCGGCACCTGGCTTTCCTTTGTGGCCGGATCCTCGAGATCCTTTATGTGCATGTCGAGTAGCCGCGGTCCCGCTTCCGCGATGGCGTCCACTACGTTCACGCCCGTTCGTGCTGTGTGCCCAATATCGATACAGCAACCCATGCGTGGGTCGAGGTCCTTGACAATTTTCAAAACGCTTTGCGAAGTTGGGAAGTACTTGTCTTCGGGGCCGTGATTGTGAACAGCGACCTTGATATCGAACTCTTTCACAAATTTCTCAAGCTTTGGCAGGGTAACCTGCGTCGGTCCCGCTACGATCAGTGGGAATCCGACCCGTTTGGCATATTCGAAATTGCGACGCATCTCCGCTTCATCGTCCTTGAGAAAGTAAACGGTACCGCAGCCAACCAATACAATCCCGGCCTCATCAAACTCCTTCTTCGCAGCCGCAATTTCTTCAGGGGTACTGTTCAACGGCAAATGTGCGTCCGGCTTGATGTTCAGATAAGGCGTGCCCAACTGCTTTGTCATCTGGATCGCCTGTTCGCGCTTGAATTTCCGGAACGAATAGGAGGCGATTCCCAGTTTCAAATCGGCTTCGGCTATCCGGTATTCTTGCGGTTGGGCCAGGTTCGCCACCCCACTCATTCCCACTCCCGCGGGAATAAGCCGCAACATCTGGCGCCTGCTAACTTCGTGCGACATACGTCAAATCGCCTCCAGTTCTTCCTCGAGCAATTGCTTCTGATACAGCTCCGAATAGTAACCGCCGCGCGCCTGAAGCTGTTCATGTGTCCCGCTCTCGACAATGGATCCATGGCTCAGCACGACGATGCGATCTGCGTTCTGCACGGTAGAGACTCGATGCGAAATCAATACGGTTGTGCGGTCGCGCATCACAACGGCTAGGCCGCTCAGGATCTTTGCTTCCGTTGCTGTATCCACGCTCGACAATGCATCGTCCAGAATCAACACGCGCGGGTTTCGCAAAATCGCCCTGGCGATCGCGGTCCGCTGCTTCTGGCCTCCGGAAAGGGTCAGGCCACGTTCGCCGATGATCGTATCAAGCCCACTTGGGAATGTGGCGATATCGGTCGAGAGCCCGGCGATCTCCGCCGCCCATTCGATCTCTTTGCGCGTTGCATCTGTCCGCCCCCAGGCAATGTTTTCGGCCAGCGTCGCACTGAACAAAAACGTTTCCTGCGGGACGAACCCGATCTGCCGGCGTAACTCCTCGGGATCGAACTCCTTCACATCTATGCCGCCCAATAGCACTTGCCCGTGGCTGGGGTCAAACAACCGCGGAACGAGGCTCACCAGCGTTGTCTTTCCGCTTCCGGTGTGTCCGACAACTGCGATGGTCTCACCTGCCGCGATGTCCAGGTTGATGCCGCTGAGCGCGATCCTATCTCCAAAAAGAACGTTGACGTTTTCGAACTGGATTCTTGCCTCGCATTCGCTCGGATTCATGCTGCTTGCCGCCGGCGCATGAATAGAAGGCCGCTGGTGCAGGATTTCATTGATGCGGTTCAACGACGCGGTTCCCCGCTGCATCAGGTTGATGACCCAGCCGAACGCAATCATCGGCCAGATCAACATCCCCATGTAGGTGTTGAACATAACGAAGCTGCCGATGGAGATCCGTCCCTCGATCAACTGCCGCCCGCCGAACCAAAGCACGATCAAAAATGTCACGCCGATCAGCGCCTGCAACAGAGGCTCGAATAGCCCTTGAATCTTCGCGAGGCCGATGTTTTCACGAATATAGTCCCGGTTTAGACTCTCGAACTGCCCAATCTCGGCGCTCTCCTGGGCATACGCTCGAATTACACGAACGCCCGACAGATTCTCCTGAACCTTGCTGCTGATATCGGAGAACATCTTCTGGATGTGTTCAAACCGCACGTGAATGCGCCGTCCAAAGAAAATTACCGCCACAGTAACAGCCGGCGCAGGGCTCAATGCCATTACGGTCAACCAGACATTGGTCTTTAGCATCACCGCAACCGAGAGCACCAGGGTGAGAAGCGTTTCGCTCCAATACATGATTCCAGGCCCTAGCATCATGCGCACGGCATTCAGATCGTTGGTGCTGCGGGCCATAATGTCGCCCGTGCGGTAGCGCGCATAAAAATCCTGAGATAACCCTATCAGGTGGGCGAACAAATCGTTCCGCAAATCATACTCGATGTCGCGCGAAATGCCGATAATGATCACTCGCATCCAGTACTGGAAAATGCCCTTCACTAGTGACAGTCCGACGAGCACGGCCGCGAGCTCCAGTACCACCCGCATTCGGAAGCCAGCCGTCAGCGAGTCCACGCCGTATTTCAAGGCAATCGGCAGTGATGCCGCCAAAACGTCCTTCAGCAGCAGCGAGAGGAGGCCAAGCGCCAACCCGCCGCGATAGCGTCTTAGGTACGGCCGGAGCGTTAGAAGCAACTTCAGCATCAGTCACCCAACCTCGCGGCAAACGTCTTCAACCATTCCAAAAGGAAAGTCTTCTGTCCATTGCGAGTCTTCCACCAGGTGCTAGGCGTGAAAAATAGATCCGGTGCTGCAATCATCGTGAAGCGGAGCGAAGGCGCCTCCTGATGCCACAGATATGCGGCTCGCTTCGTGTGAAAGTTACTCGTAACGATCAAGATGTCGCGAATATCGCGAGTATTCAGATATTTGCGGAAGAAGATCGCCTCTGAACGAGTCGAGTCGACCCAGGATGGAATTTCAACTCTCTGAAACGTGGAAATGGAATACCCGTTTCGTCGTGCGTAGTCCACGTGGCAATCGCAACCCGCGCTTATCGGGTTCGGCGGCGAACTCACCAGAACAATTGGTGCAAACCCCTCCCTTGCAAGCTGTGCAGCTTTTATTATCCGTGTTCCGTAATCGTCACCGCCGAGCACGAGAATCGCCTGCGCCTTCCGGGGGCTTTCGGCCTGAACGAGTGCGGCACCGGCGGCCGTCAACAAGGGAAGGCGGAAGATCCACACAGCGGCTGCGAGGATAAGGATCAGAATTACGAGAGAAAGGCAACCTCGAATGAGGCTGAGGAGCGGGCGCTTCTTGCGGGCGCGAAGATTGCCCACAGCCGGGCGAGTTCGGTTCGACTTCAGCGCTAATCCTTCTCTTTTGGATCGGCGCCGCGGGAGTCAAGTCTCCCGACAGTCTTCAACTTCTGATATAACCGCTCAATCTCGTCTTCTTCTTCCTCGCTCAGCATGCGCACGGGCTGATCGAGGGTAGAGGCATCGCCGTTAGAACCTGAGAGGCTCAGCCAAGTCCAGTAATCACGGTAAGCTACGCCATCGAACGTCGCCAGCTCCGAGTTCTTCCGCAACTGAAACATCAATCGCTCTATACGGTCAGGTTCCCCGGGATATACCAAGATCTTCTGCCGCGAATTTGTGAGCTTGATCCGAACCACTAAGGGAGAGAGAAACCGGCTACGGTTCACCTCGCGAACTTCGCGCCAGGCAATCGCCCTGTCTCCGACATTAAACTGGTTTTCTCCAACTCGAATTGCGGGCCGCGCCGCCAGCCAGAATAGCGCTGCCGCGGTTATTGCACACAATAGGCCAGGTATAAATGCGAGAGGAGCGCGAAACCCACACAAAACACAGACCAGGGAACCTGCCAAGGCGGCCCATCCCACCCGGGCGTACAGGCGCGAGGGAACAAATATCTCGACGCTCGGCTCCATGTCTTCAGGCTACTCCCCGGCCCTAGCCCCGTCAAACCCTTTTCGCTGGTGCCGGCGCTTTCGCCATGAGAATGCCGATCCGCACGTAGTCGAACCCGCTGACGCCCGTAAACACGGCAGTGCAGCCGAGCGCGATCTGCCGTAGAACAATGAGAAATGCGCTCGGAACCGCGGCTACAATCAACACCAGCAGGACGAAGACTATCTGAAAGAAGGTGCTAATCTTCCCGTGCATGGTTGGAGGGAATTTGCGGATTCCACGGAGCGTTCTGAGTAACGCCGCGCCGGTGACGATTACTACGTCTCGGGCGACCACCAGAGCCAGCAGCCAAAGCGGTACGAGACCCACCACCCCGAGGGTGAGAAACACCGCGACCAGCAGAGTTTTGTCTGCCAGTGGATCTAGTGCTGCGCCAAGTTTCCCAGCAACCCCGAGGCGGCGTGCCGCGAAGCCATCGAGCCAGTCGGTTAAACCGGCGAAGATAACTAGCCCTAGCGCCGATGCGAACCGCCGTTCGAGCAAGAGCCAGACCACTATGGGCGAGGCGATTAGACGAAGTGAACTGAGGAGGTTAGGTAGCTGGCCCAAACCACATCATAAGTAGCAGTTGTGTTTAGGACACTAGTGCGTGGGCCGCTCCCGGTTTTCGCACCGCCGATCGGTCGAAGGTCACAATCTCATAAAACGACCGGTCGGACATGAGTTGATTTACCAGCGCGACATGCATCGCATGCCCCGCTTTTTCGGCCACAACACTCCCAAGCAAGGGCCAGCCCACCAACGCGAGATCTCCGATCAGGTCCAACGCTTTATGGCGGCAACATTCGTCTACAAAGCGCAAACCGTTCGGATTCGCGACGCCTTTCCTCGTGAAGCATACTGCGTTTTCGAGCGTAGCTCCCCGAATCAGGCCCATATCTCGCATCTGATCCAGCTCGTATTCAAATCCGAAGGTGCGGGCTGGCGCGATCTCGGCGGCATAATTCTCGGGAGTAAGCTCCAGTTCCAGGGTCTGCTCCCCCACCAAGGGATGGTCGAAAAAGACTTGACACCGAAGCTGGAACGTGTCGCTCGGTAGAATGGCCACTCGTTTGCCATTCGCTTCGACGCTCACCGGTTTGATAATTCGCATGTACCGCCGAAGCCGGCTCGTCTGCTTCCGCCCGGCCCGCCGCAGCAGGTTTACGAATGGAAGGCCGCTCCCATCCAGAATGGGTAACTCGAGATTGTCCAGTTCAATGAATGCGTTATCAATCCCCATGCTATAGAGCACGCTTAACAGGTGCTCCGTAGTGGAGATCAGGATTCCTTTCGGATGCATCAGGCTAGTCGCATAACTGACGCGCTCCACGTATTCCCAACTCGCAGGAATCCGCGTGTTTTCCAGGTCCGTGCGGACGAATACGATACCTGACCCAGCCGGAGCTGGAGCGATTCTTAAGTGAACTGGCGCTCCATGGTGGAGACCGATGCCTTCGATCTCCACTGGACGGCAGATGGTTGTTTCACAAACCATGCAGGAAGTGTCCAGCATAGCAGGAGACAATACATCAGTACACGCTAATTACCTGATTCAAAGAGGGTTGTTCGCGATCAGTGTGGCGTTTTCGCAACATCCAATGGTGCATGCGCTCTTGTTGTGTGTCGATTTTGCAGCGAGTCCATGCTGAATTCGATCTGGCGCGCGTAACCTCTTGATCAGAAATCGCGTTTCTACACGACGTACACTCGACTAAGACTCAATCTCAATGCTCTCCCGAAGGACCGCTTTCGTCTGGGGTGCCGCGGCACTCGTCCCTCTCTTTCTCGTTGCTGAAGAGAACGTAGACCTCCTGATTGTGAATCGAATTAAGGCCGAGGCTTTTTCGAACTCGAAGGTCATGGATACGATGTTTTTCCTGACCGATGTCTATGGCCCGCGCTTAACCAATTCGCCCAACTATAAGGCAGCCGGCGATTGGGCCGTCAAACGCCTCCAAGAGTACGGTCTCGTCAATGTCAAAGAGGAGAAATGGGGTCCATTCGGTAGGGGCTGGGCGAACAAGTATTACGAGGCTCGCATGATCGAGCCGCAAGTTTCACCTCTGATTGGCATTCCGCTCGCCTGGACGAGCGGCACCAAAGGCAGCATCACCGGGGAACCGATCTTAGCGCCCATCCGTACCGAGGCAGACATCGAAAAGTTCAAGGGCAAATTGAGGGGCAAGATCGTGATGATGAGCGAGGTCCGCGAACTACCGTTCCCGACCGAAGTCGAAGGCCACCGCTACACGGATGCTGAATTGGTATCCGAAGTAGAAGCGCCGGAACCGGGTCGAACCGGTCTCCGCGCTGCCCGGGCGCCCGGCAATTCCGCCGGTCCTCCTATGTCCCGCGAAGAGCGAATCAAGCTGCAAGAAAAAATTCGGCAATTTCTGCACGACGAAGGCGCCCTCATGGTTCTGCAGGCCAGCCGTGGAGACGGCGGGACGATATTCGCCCAGTCCGGCGGCCCTTATCAGGCGGATAAGCCAGTCGCGATTCCTGGTGTGGTGCTCATGCCGGAGCAGTACAACCGCATCGCTCGATTGACCGAGCACAACATCCCCGTCAAGCTCGAGTTTAATATCCAGAATGAGTTTTACGGGAATAGTCCGGACTGTTTCAACATCGTCGGGGAGATTCCCGGCACGGGCCCGCACAAAGATGAAGTGGTGATGCTGGGCGCGCATTTCGATTCCTGGCACGGCGGCACCGGGGCGACCGATAACGGCGCGGGCAGCGCGGTCATGATCGAAGCTGTTCGCATTCTGAAGGCGCTGAACGTCTCTATGGATCGCACCGTTCGCATCGCGCTTTGGGGCGGCGAAGAAGAAGGTCTGCTGGGGTCGAAAGCCTACGTGAAGGAACATTTTGGCGACCCCAAGACCATGAAACTTACGGCCGATCAGGGGAAGCTATCCGGCTACTTCAATTACGACAACGGAACCGGCAAGATTCGCGGCGTCTACCTGCAAGGCAACGATATGATGCGGCCTATTTTTGAAGCCTGGTTCGCTCCATTCAAAGATCTGGGCGCGTCCACTATCAGCATCCGCAACACGGGCGGAACAGATCATCTCTCTTTTGATGCAGTCGGCCTGCCCGGCTTCCAGTTCATCCAGGACCCGATGGATTACGAGACTCGTACGCATCATTCCGACTTGGATGTGTACGATCGCATCCAGCCCGGCGATTTGATGCAGGCCTCCGCGATCATCGCGTCTTTCGTTTACAACACCGCGACACGTCCGGACATGCTGCCCAGGAAGCCGCTACCGAAGCCCGAACCGGAATCTCGTCCGCGCCCCAGCGTGGAATAGAGTTGTGCGGGACCCGGTGGCGGGTGACACACTGGTCACAAGTGCTTTCGAGGTTGCTGGTGCTTCTGGCATTCGGTTGCGGGGCCATCTTCGCTCAGGGGAATTACGAGATTCAAGTCTATGGTTCTGAAACCGTTCCCGCGGGCAAAACGATGATCGAACTGCATAGCAACTATACGGCGGAAGGGAGCACGACCACCACGGACGGAACGTATCCCACGAATCACCAGGTACACGAGACGGTGGAGATCACACAGGGTTGGAATAGTTGGTTCGAGACCGGGTTCTATATTTTCACCAGCATCGGCCCGAATGGTCAGGGCTATCAATGGGTGGGGGATCACATCCGGCCGCGAGTGCGAGTTCCGGATTCGTGGAAGTGGCCCGTGGGCGTGAGCCTCTCAATGGAAATTGGCTACCAACGGCCCGTCTTTTCGCCGGACACCTGGACTTGGGAGATCCGGCCCATCATCGATAAACAACTGGGAGCTTGGTATCTGGCGTTCAACCCCGCCCTCGAACGCTCCTGGCACGGTCCGAGCGTGTCGCAAGGCCTCGAATTTTCGCCTGCCGTCAAAGTGAGTTATCAATTCACAAAGAAGGTCGCGGGCGGCTTTGAGTATTATGGCGAAACCGGACCTGTGACCGGGTTTGACCCTTTCTATGAACAGCAGCAGCAGATCTTTCCGGCGCTGGATTTTGATTTCGGACCCGAATGGGAGCTGAATTTCGGAGTGGGCATCGGCTTAACGCGCAGCACGGATCATCTGATTGTGAAAATGATTCTCGGCCGTCGTTTCAACTTCCTTGGTCCGCGCGCGCTCAAGGCGTCGAACTAGATAGGGTGATCCTGAACCGTCCGCTACAAGCAAAACTCTGATAAGATTGGTCGCATTTAACGATTGTCGCGATGAAGACTAGAGCACGACACCTCACTTGCGCTCTCGCAACTGTTGTCGCGGGCACCCTGTTGCACGCACAAACGAACCAAGTCGATAGTTTTCAAGTTCCCGTTACGTATTACAAGCTGCCGAACGGATTGCGCGTCATTCTCTCACCGGATCACACAGCTCCCACGGTCGTGGTTGCGATCTACTATCGCATCGGTTTCCGGGTAGAACCGAAGGATCGAACGGGCTTTGCGCATCTGTTCGAGCACATGATGTTCCAAGGATCGCAGAACCTAGGCAAGATGCAGTTCATCAGACTCGTGCAGGAGAACGGAGGAATCCTAAACGGCTCGACGCGCTTCGATTTCACGAACTATTTCGAATTGTTGCCCTCGAACAAACTCGAAACGGCGCTATGGGCCGAGGCCGACCGCATGAAAGGCCTCGCAATCAACGAAGATAATCTCAAGAATCAACAGGGCGTAGTAAGCAACGAAGTGAAAGTCAACGTGCTGAATGCACCCTACGGCGGATTTCCTTGGCTCTTTATCCCTCAATACGCCAATACAAACTGGTACAACTCCCACAATTTTTACGGGGAGCTGAAAGATATTGAAGCCGCGAAGCTAGAAGAGGTGCAGAGCTTTTTTAAGACTTATTACGCGCCGAACAATGCCGCCCTCGCAGTGGTTGGCGATTTCGAGCCGGAGGCGGCGAGGGCAATGGTCACCAAGTATTTTGGACCGATCCCAAAATCAAATTTACCCGCCCAGCCAGACCTCACCGAGCCTTCGCAGCAGAAAGAGATCACTGCAACAAGAAAAGATTCCCTCGCAAACCGGCCTGCGCTCGCGTTCGCCTATCACATGCCGCCCCGAAACACGCCTGAGTACTTTGCCATGGGGTTGCTCGATCAAATGCTGATTCAGGGGGATGACAGCTTGCTGTACGAAGAACTCGTGAAGAAGCGCGGTTACACGGGCAAAATCTCCGGCGGGATCAATGTCGATCTCGGCGACATGTTCGACTACAACGGCCCGATGCTCTGGACAACGTACCTGATTCACGATGCAAGCGTTGGAGCGGACCAAATCATGGCATCGGTTGACAGCGTGATCGCGGGATTGGAGGCAAAGCCAGTCGATCGCTCGCTGCTGGATCGAAACATAGTGAAGATGCGAGCCTACATCTACGATTCGATGTCGCAATTTGGCGGATTTGGACGGGCCAATTTGCTCGCCTGCTTTGCGCTATTTGATGATGATCCATCGGAGATCAACAAACTCGAGGCGAATTTCCGAAGCGTCTCGCCGGAGATCATACAGCAGACAGCGCGTGAATATCTGCGGAAAACGAATCGCACGGTTCTTATCGTAGAACCGGGAGCCTCGGAAAAAGCCAAGACTGCTTCAGCCGGGGGCAAGCAATGAAGCTAGTTTTCGGCGCGATGATCTTGGCCGCTTCGATGGCCGTGTTCGCACAAGAAAAGGAACTGCCTCCCGAGGGAGGACCTCCCAAGCCATTTCATCTGGC
>JAFATG010000321.1 GCA_019244055.1 Acidobacteriaceae bacterium
CTAGAGCACTCGGAACATACGGGGTTCCTATGCTCGCGCTCCTCACCACGCTCGCAGTTAGCACCGCGCATTGGCACGGCATCGAGCAAGATCCTTATAGAAACGGCCCACTCAAGCGCTACGGAGTAATTTGGCCGCACCAACTCACGCGGTCCGGTCTTCCTTCCAGCGATCAGGGATGGATCTGGCTGCGCAAGCAAGGCGTTCGGAGCATCGTCACGTTTCGTAGAGAAAATGATATCGATTACCGAAAGTTTGGCTTCGAGCACGTTATGCGTCTGCCGCTCACAGGTTCCGCGATGCCGACACAGGAGAGGGTCACTGAATACCTGAAGTTCATTCAGGACCCGGCAAATCAGCCTGTGCACATCCACTGCTCGGCTGGCAGAGGCCGGACGGGAATGATGGCTGCGCTAGCGCGCTACTCGATTGACGGGTGGGCGTTGACCAGAGCTCTCGACGAAGCCCGCGAATACCGCGATGGCAAGGAACTGTCTCCGAGCAGGGTAGCTTGGCTTCGTGCTTGGGCGAAGGCGCACCCGCCTGGGAGTTTCAAGTCAAGACCGTAAGGTTCAAGTGGCTAACTTGAGAGGTGACGTATGAACAGGCTCGCCCTTGTCCCAGCGTTCTTCGTTGTTGCAATACTTTTCCAAACTGGTATCGCGGCATCGGAAGTTAGATTGTTGCCAGCCGCTCATGTCAGTGCTAATGCCCAGGGACAAGAACCTGCCCGCACAGCCGCCATTAGCGGCACGGTACGCACGCCGCAAGGTGTTGCCGTCCCGGGCGCGGCCGTCCGTATCATACATGTGACGTCGGGCAGGACCTGGGAGACCTCGACCGATGATGAAGGCAAATTCTCCGTTCGCGATCTTCCTGCCGGTCACTACCGTGTCGAAGCACGTCAGGTCGGTTTAGGAACCGCCCTCTGGGAGAACGATATCTATAACAGCTCTCCCGCTACACTGCCGGCCCCTGAACAAATCGAGCTCACGCTTCGCCGTAGGGCACCAGTTGGAAAGCCGATAGAAGCAGGTGTTGCCGCCGCTGCGGTCGGCACGTCTTCGAACGTAGCGAAGTCCGCAAACAAGACTAACGCGGCGACTAGGCCATCAGCCAACAACCAGTCTCAAAAGGCCGATGTCGCATCGGGCCAGTCTGATGCTGGAACCAAGGCCGTTGAATCGAAGAAGGACAGTTTTGAGCAGGTAGAGCCTAGAACGGTCCTCACGGCCAGCTCAGATCCTGGTCAGCAAGTTGCACTTTCGGCTCCGCCCGCCAGTAGCGCGAATACTCAATCGATATCAGCCGAATCGTATTTAATTAGCGGCACGGTCGGACGTGGTTCGACTGCTGGAGCAGCGGACACGAACGATCAGGATGATTCTACCGGCCCTGAAGACGCGGACAACAACTCCAACAAACATCATCATCACAGCAAGAGCGGGCATTCCAAGAGCGCGAAGGCGTTCGTACACGCCGGTCTTGGTGACAATCTTGCCGGAAACCTGGCCGATCTGGCGGTCCGGGACAAGGTCAAGCACCTGGGATCCAACCAGGTTCACCTCACGCTCTACAACTACTACGAGACGTCCGCGTGGGACGCGCGTAATTATGCGCTCACCGGTGTTCCGGCCCCGATGATCGCGCATTTCAGCGAGCGTTTGGTGCGAACTTAGGCGGCCCGTTCACAATTCCCAAGCTGTATCACGGGAAGGATCGCACGTTCTGGTTCATTAACTACGAACTCAACCGCCGTACCTCTGCGAACGACCTGTTCAAAACCGTACCGACAATCCCGGAGCGTTCCGGCGATTTCTGCGACCGCGGGGTCCAGTTGTTCGACCCAATGACGGGTCTGGATGGGCCGCGACAGCCTTTCGGGTGCGCAATCCCAACATCGCGTTTGGATCCCACTGCGCTGAATGTCTTGCCTTTGTTTCCGCCGCCCAATTTGCCCGGTTTCATCCTCAACTACCACCGCGCTGTTCGTATACCCTCGACGACGGATTTTGTAAATTTCCGAATACTGCACTCCATTTCTCCACGCTTCAGCATTCTCGGAGTCTACAACCTGGTGGAGGCGCAGTCGCAATCGCTTACCAGCTTTCCTTCGCTCAACGGGAACGCAGCTACCCGCGATCAGAACATCACGCTCGGTTTGACGCAAAACTTGACCCCGCGGCTGGTCAATGAGACGAAGATCAATTTCAACCGCAACCGCAACCAGATTTTCAGTACAAACGCCTTCACTAACAATCTTGCTGCCAAGTATGGCTTCACCGGTGTCTCCACAGCTCCCATCGATTACGGCGTACCTCTTATCACGTTCGCCAATTTCACGGAACTCGCAGACCCGGCTCCGCTATTGGTTCGCAATCAGACACTGCGCCTCTTCGACAACATTTCCTACATTCTCCGGCGGCATACTATCCGTGCTGGCGCGGAAATTCGCCGCCGGCAATTGAACACCTATACTGACCCCACCGCGCGGGGTGTGTACTCTTTTTCCGGCTTGATGACCAGCCAGCTCGACAAGTCGGGCGTAAGTGACCCGACTACGGGCTTTGACTTTGCGGACTTCTTACTCGGCCTGCCAGAGTCAACTAACGTGCAATTCGGCACCAGCAGCAATTACGGCCGAAGCTGGCAATTCGCGTCGTACGTACAAGACGACTGGCGCGTCACTCCGTTCTTCTCGGTGAACTATGGCGTCCGGTACGAGCTCTATACCCCATTTGTCGAGAAGTACAATCACCTGGCTAATCTACTCATCAATCCCAGCATCACCCAGGTCGCCGTAGTCGTGCCGGGTCAGCTCAATCCGTTCGGTGGAGCTCTGCCCCGTTCGCTTATCCACTCCCAACCCACTAATTTCGCGCCGCGCCTCGGCATTGCCTGGCGTCCGCTCAAGAATATTGGCCCCGTTGTGCGGGCCGGCTACGGGATCTTCTACAACGGCTCGATTTACGATGAGCTCTACAGTGGGATGCTGAATCAGCCGCCGTGGGCGCAATCACGCACCCTCGTGACTTCGGCGGCGCAGCTACTAACGTTGGAGAACGGCTTTCCCCCGTCTCCGCCCACCGCCGTAACCAATATCTACGGCGTTGATCCAGATTACAAAATTGGCTACGCCCAAATCTGGAAGTTGTCGGTTGAACAACAATTTGGAAAAAACTTCGTTATGGAGCTACTCTACACGGGCACCAAGGGCACGCACCTCGATCTTTTGGAGGATCCAAATCAGGCGACTCCTGGCAGCGTGGTTGGATCCGACGAGCGCCGGCGCATCCCGAATGCCTCCGGCTTCGGATATGAAACTTCAGGAGCCAATTCCATCTACAACGGCTTTCAAGTCCGCGTGCAGAGGCGCATGTCAAACGGCATGCGCTTCCTTTTTCTTTACACACTCGGTCATTCCATCGACGACTCCAGCGTTATCGGAGTTGGCCACATCACTGGCTTAGTGCAGGACTACAACAATCGGCGGGCAGAGCGCGGTAACTCCTTCTTCGATATCCGTAACGACGTCCGCACATGGTTCTACTACGATCTGCCCTTCGGCGACCGCAGGCGATGGCTGCGGAGTGGCATCGGTGCGAAGTTATTGGGCAACTGGCACCTGAGTATGAACACGTTGGTAGCGAGCGGGGACCATCTCACGCCGTATATTACCGCCCAGAATACAAACGGCGTTGGCCCTCTGTTTTCTCAGCGCCCAGACCAGATCGGCAATCCGAACTTGCCTGCCGACCAGCGCACCAACAATCGTTTCTTCAACGTTCAGCTTTCGCCTTACCTCCGACCAGTCGCTTTGGCAATGCCGCCCGCGGCACGATCGTCGGGCCTGGCCTCTTTACTGTAAACGCTATGTTCGGACGCCGGATGCATTTCGGCAGAGACGGACGTTATCAGTTCGAATTGCGCTGGGAAGTTCAAAACCTGACCAATACGGCTAACTTTTCCAACGTTATTACTGTTGTGGATGCAACCGATGCCGGAGTTGTCACAGGGGTCAAACCGATGCGTTCGATGGACATTATGCTGAGGTTACATTTTTAATGCGCCGGATCATTGCAACGCTCGCCGCAATCTCAATGGTGGCTCCCGCCGTCCGGGCGGAGGGCGCGGAACAACCCGGCCAACAGCGAGACCTCAACACGCGCCCGGAACAGGCAAATCCGTCACCTTCTCCTGCCCAGGAGTCTGGTCCCGCAACGACCATCATCCGCTCGTCGGTGGATTTAGTGCTGATCGACGTGAGGGTTACGGACAAATCTGGCAAGCCGATTCTGGGCCTCAAGCCGGAACAATTCTCGGTGACCGAGGATGGCAATCCACAGAAGATCTCCTCGCTCGATTACAACAACATCGAAGCCGTCGAGAGGGCGGAAGTCAAAAATGCTCCTCCGATCGTGGTGCCGCTGGGCACCGTCCCCGCACCGAAGCCGGAAGCCGTTCGTACAGCCGTGCGCGACCACCGTCTCATTGTTCTCTTTTTCGATCTGACGGCGATGCACCCAGACGATCTCCTTCGCGCCCAGGCGGGCGCTGAGAACTATATCGCCAAGCAAATCTCCCCGACCGATCTCGTCGCGATGGCCGTGTTTGGTAATCAGCTTAAGATTCCTGTTCACTTCACCAATGATCGCGAAGTACTCATGCGCGCGGTGAAGAGCCTGCGTCCCGCCAAGGATGCAGAGTTGGCCGACATGGCCGATGCCGCCGCGCAGCCTGGCGAAGATACAACCAGCGAAGACACCGGGGCCGCCTTCACCGCCGATGAAACCGAGTTCAACATCTTCAATACGGATCGCAAACTCGCTGCACTCGAATCACTCACGGTTTTGCTCCGTGAGATCCCGGGAAGAAAATCCGTGGTCCAGTTCACCGGCGGTATCACGCAGACTGGTGAAGAAAACCGCGCACAGCTCGTGGCGACCACCGATGCCGCGAATCGGGCCAACGTCTCGTTCTATACCGTGGACGCGCGAGGCCTGATGCCGATGCCGCCCGGCGGTGAAGCCCGCCAAGGCTCCTCCACCGGCTCGGCTATGTTCGTCGGCGGGGGCAAGCCTACTATGGCCCATCAAGCCAGCCGTGCCATGTTCAGCGGCTCGGAGGTCATGCAAGAAAGTGCTTCGCGGCATAACTCCCGTGAGACGCTCTCTACTCTGGCGTCCGACACTGGCGGCCGCTCGTTTTTCGACCTCGGCGACTTCTGCGATGTTTTCAAGAAGATACAGTCTGATTCGCCTGGCTACTATCTGATTGCCTATTACAGTACGAACACGCGCCAGAACGGAGCCTGGCGTCGGGTACAGGTGAAGGTCAGTGTCCCAGGCGCCAGGATCCTATACCGTCAGGGCTATTACGCGTCGCATGACTCGGGTGTGGGCACTGCAGACGACCGGGAGCGACAGCTTTTGGACGCCCTGCGCGACGATACCCCACGAGTTGAATTGCCGCTTGCGCTTGAAACTTCTTACTTCCGCTTGAGCGGCAAGGACATATTCGTTCCTATTGCTGTCAAGTTGCCTTCAAGCGCGTTGGAATGGGCTCAAAAGCACGGCCACCACCAAGCCGTCTTTGATTTCGCCGCGGAAGTTCGCGATGGAAATAGCAGCAAGGTCGTCGCGGCCTTGCGTGATCAGATCACCGTCACTGTTGGCACTGATCGTTTCAACCAGTTGCAGAAGCAGGCGTTGGTGTACCAAGGAGAGTGGTGCTCGGACCGGGAAGCTACAGGTTGAAATTCCTTGCGCGCGAAAATGAATCGGGCCGTATTGGCTCCTTTGAGGAAGATCTGAATCTGCCTGCCGCACAATACGAAAAGCTTGAGCTCAGCCCCATGCTCCTGTCGAGCCAGCTCGCTCCGGTGCAGGGGAGAACGTCCGAGGTGTCGAAGAAGACCCTAGGACGCGAGGCGAAGCTTAAGTCCTCTCCGCTGGAATTTTCTGGCGAGCGCATTGTGCCGAGTGTGACACGTGTTTTTACCACACGTCAGCAACTGTACGTTTTCTTCCAAGCCTACGTACCGCAGAAAACTGACGCCTCGAAGATGCGCGCGGGATTGGTTTTCATCCACGGGGCCCAGCGTCGCGATGAAACCGCGCTAGTCGAGCCCGCCGCTGTGGACGAAGGAACACACACCGCATCGTTTCGCATCAATCTACCGCTGGAAAAATTTGCTCCGGGCGCTTATACTGTGCAAGCTGTAGTGGTGGAAGACGGTGGGGACCTGGTGGCCTTTGGCCGCAATAATTTTGAACTACGTATACCATCGCGATAGGTTTTGGGCGGGCCTTCAACATTCCTGTGAGCGCGAAGAAAGGCGGACGCTAGGCTTGCGTCCCTGATTTCGTATCGAAATTAATAGGGGGCCAACCTCGAGCCAACTTGATCGCCGGACGGCGTATGGACCGGAAACTCAAGTGGCGTAGTCACGCGCCGGCACGGTGGTAATAATTCAGCAGGCCACCAATTCGGTTACGTCGAGTGATCGGTCCTGTTCCTTCAAAGTCGCCCAACCTCGGATGGATAAGCCGGTTCTGCAGACCTTGGTGGTTTCGTTCAGTGTGATATTGCGCAATGAAGTCGCGGCCTGTGTTCTCGCAAATGACGAACTGGTTGACATGATGAAGGTTGCACACCCTCGGCAAATTGCTCGCCTGGACTTTAGAGTGGCTGTCGTTCTGGGAGATTTGATCGCGGACAATTAAAATTCCGGCAGGGACAATTAGAATTCCCTGGTCATAGAGAAAGGGAAGCTATACAAGTCGAAGGCGACTTGTATGGTGAGCGATCGGCAGGTGAAACGGCTGTGGCGGCTGGCGCAGAAGCTATCGGTGGAAGCTGCGGCGGCAAAGTCCGGCCTGGACTCGAAAACGGCGCGGAAATACCTGCGAGATCGAAGACTGCCGAGCGAGATGCGGCAAAAGCATACGTGGCGAACGCGGTTGGATCCGTTTGCGGATACATGGGAAGAGATTCGGCAGTTGCTGACGGCTGAGCCGGAGCTGCAACCTAAAACGCTGTTTGAGCACTTGCAGAGAACGTATCTCGGGCGGTTCCGGGACGGGCAGGTGCGGACTCTGCGGCGTCGAATCAAGTACTGGCGGGCAACCGAAGGGCCGCCGCGTGAGGTGTTCTTCGCACAAGAACACCGGCCTGGTGAGTTGTGTCAATCAGACTTCACACATTGCCGGGAGTTGGGCGTCACAATCAATGGGCAAGCATTTCCGCATCTGATCTATCATTTCGTTCTGACCTACTCGAACTGGGAAACAGGGACTGTCTGTTATTCGGAAACTTTCGAGAGCTTGAGCGAGGGACTGCAGAATGCGCTTTGGGAGTTGGGGGGAGTTCCGCTCGAACACCGGACCGACCGGCTGAGCGCTGCGGTGAATAATCTGGTTGACAGTCGAGAGTTCACACGAGCATACGAAGGGCTATTGCGCCATTAC
>JAFATG010000042.1 GCA_019244055.1 Acidobacteriaceae bacterium
CCTCATGATTTCGACCGATAAGGCGGTGAATCCCAGCAGCATCATGGGTGCAACGAAACGAATGGCCGAGTTGACACTGCAGCACCTCGCTTTGAGACAGCCGGAACAGGGAAGCGGAACACGCTGCGCTTGCGTGCGTTTCGGCAACGTTATGGCCAGCAATGGGAGCGTTGTGCCGATCTTTTTGCGCCAGATTGCTGCCGGTGGACCTGTAACAATTACGCATGAAGAGATGACCCGCTACTTCATGACGATTCCGTCGGCGGTCCAATTGGTTCTGCAAGCTACGGCGCTATGCTCTAACGGGGAGATCTACATGCTCGACATGGGAGACCCGGTGAAGATTACGACCTTGGCCCGGCGGCTCATCGAAATGTCGGGATTGCGCCCGGACTACGACATTCAGATTCGTTTCGTGGGCATCCGTCCTGGGGAGAAACTGCACGAACAACTGTGGAGTGATTCGGCCACGGTGAATGAGACCAGTTTTCCCAGCGTGCTGCGGGTTGAGCCCTCGCCACCGCCTCTGAACTTCAAGTCACACTTGGCCATGCTGGAGGCTGCCGCTCTTTCCCGTAATGACGAGGGTGCACGGGAGATGATGTTGGACATGCCGATTAGCTGGAGGCCACGGTGTTGAATCAGATTGCGCAGAGGCTCAGTGCGGTTCTGCTGCTGTTGATCTGCCCCCCTGCGCTTCTGATGGCGGAACGGCCCAGCGCGATGCTTTACGCCGAGGGAAGCGTGACTATTAACGACACACCTGCGGCCAAGTCCACGGGCGTCTTCGATGGTGACCGCATCAACACTGCTGCCGCTTCGGTGGTGTCAATCAATCGCAGCGGTTCTTCTCTGGTTGTCGATCCCAATTCCTCACTTGAATATCGAAATGATGGGTTCACCATCGAGAAAGGGATGGTCCGGGTCCGCACTTCTAAGGGCATGACAGCACACTGGGGTTCGCTTTCGGTAATTCCAAAGACTGGCCCCGTGTTGTTCGACGTGAGTACTGACGGTACGACCGTGCTAGTAACCAGTCGTGAAGGATCGCTGACTCTTACTGACGGCATCGAAACAGCCACGGTGGAGCCAGGCTATACAGCGAAAGTGAGCGTCGATTCACAGCAAGATCAGCAACAGGGGCCCAAGCCGGCCGCAACTACGCGGGGCGAACCGAGTAACCACAAGAAGCTGATCATCATTCTCCTTGCCGCTGCGGGCGCTGCTGCTATTGCTTGTATTCTGGCATGTGGCGTCGGCGCCGCGGCGCCGGCCACGCCCACCACACCGTAGCGGAGTTCCTATCACACCGCCTTCTCGATCGGTGCGCCAATAGAGCAGCACCTATGAGTAACTCGAGGGCGTTCCACCTCAGGAACTATTTGCGATCTTCGGAATGCCGAAGTAGCTTCGTCAGAGTGGATGTTTCACGCCCGCTTGTTCTTCGCGGCTCGTTTCCGTGCATGCACAGTGCGCCAGTCGCGCGTCGGGTCATCGTCGGGTTCGGGTTGTTCATCTGCCGGGCGGAGCGCCTCTGGCACGTGGCGCAGATTCAGGCGAATGCGCGTCCAAGTTGACGATCTTCCGCGCATGGAATCCACCAGGACATCATCCAGAGCCAGGTATTCGGTCGCCTCCGGATGGCGGGCCTTCCATTTTTCGAGACCCGCCAAAGCGGCCTGTTTGTCCGGCGAGTTGGCGATAACTATGAGCGGCATTTGCCTGCGCGGCTGCTTGGTGGCCGTTTTTGCACGCGAAGGGGTGACCCGTTTCCCCTCCCGTTCGGTCTTGCGGAAGTGTGGTGGCCAAGGCGCATCTCCCAGACCTGCTGCCTCGTCACGATCCGCCAGATCGAGCAATTTCTCGAGCGAACCGGATGCGGTATCCATCCCCGAGTGCGGATCGCCCCTTTCCGCGAACCGCTTTGGGACAGTAAACACGGTAAACTCGGCAGGGTCGCTGTACGCAACTTCTTCCCATTCGAGCGGGGTTGAAACGCGAGCATCCGGCAGCGGACGTACTGAGTACGCCGAGCAAGTGGTGCGATCCTTCGCGTTCTGGTTATAGTCGAGGAAGACGCCATGGCGCTCCTCTTTCCACCATTTGGACGTTGCTAGCGCAGGTAGGCGCTTTTCGATCGCACGCGACAGGGCGAGAGCCGCGCGGCGTACCTCCGTGAATGTCCAGCGCGGTTCAATTCGAACGTTTACGTGCATGCCCCGTGACCCGCTGGTCTTCGGCCACCCGCGAAGCCGGACTTCTTCGAGAAACGCCTTCACCTCCAGCGCAACCTTGCACACGTCTTGCCAACTGACTCCAGGGCCCGGATCGAGATCGACGCGCAGCTCGTCAGGGCGTTCCAGATTGCCCGACCGGACCGGATGCGGGTGCAGTTCGATGCAGCCTAGGTTCACGATCCAAATGAGGCCGGCCGCATCATCAACGACGATTTCCTCCGCGGTGCGCCCCGAGGGGAACGACAGAGTTACCGTCCGCAGCCACTCGGGCGTGTCGGTCGGTGCACGCTTCTGGTAGAAGGCCTCCTGCTCGGCCCCGTTTACAAAGCGCTTGAGAACTAGGGGTCGATCGCGAATTCCGTTGAGTGCCGCGGGCGCAATCGAGAGGTAATAGCGAACGATATCGAGTTTTGATAGCTGAACCTGCTTCGAGTAATAGAGCTTGCGGGGATGCGTAATACGAACCTCGCGGCCCTCGATCAACAGCGCGTCTGCGGCTTGGTCTTTTCCCACAATCGATAGGCTACACCGCGACTCCTATCGCCCTATATTGCGAATAACCGCTACGCCCCACCCTATGATGATCGTGATGGACCAGGCAAAACGCATCAGAATCTCACTTCCCTCCCAGCCTGCCGCGAAGGACAATAATGGAAGCTTTCGGCAAGTTGTACAGCGTCTCAGGACCATCAGCCTCCACGGTTGACCTGGATGGCGGCCCATCGGGTGAGGCATGGCGTCGACTACGGACGCGCCGCCCGGGTTGTTTTACTGCGGACTCACTCTGTGCAGCGACATCAGGATGCCATTCGTATTCGGCGGCGCCAAAAACTACCTGATCAACGGAGCCGGACAAAGTGCGTTCCTGTTTTGTTGCCGAATCCGCGAACGTTAGTTGCACAGAGTGAGCGTTATCTCGATCCTTGTTGACCAGCATGACCGACCATTGGCCGTCGGGCCTCTCAACGGGGTAGGCGGTGACCAAGACGTTTCCTTGTTCATCTTTGACATCGCTCATCGCTTTGAAAAGCTTGTGAGTTGCATCTAGCGGCTGCACCCATTCTTTGGTGATCACCTGCGTAGCCAGGTATTGCGGGGGATAGCTCGAGACGTGCTTCGAGCTATCGATTTGCAGGAACCCTCCGTCGTTGTTTCCCGGTTCTGAGGCGATGTAGTGGAAATAGTAAGTACCGCCCGCACCGGCGGTCATCATCGAACCGACGTAATCGGCTAACCACAGCGCTCGTTTGATTGTGTTCGCGCCGCCATCTTCCAGGTCGTTTCCCTCGGTCATAAACAAGGGGATGTTCGGCGGCAATCCGTTGTCTTTCCAGGCCTGAACGAGGTGATTGACGTAGTCGGGTTCCCAGTAGAGCGAACTCCAATCCGCACACTTTTTCCCTTCGCCGCCTCCGGCTCCGCAAGGGTAGTGTTCGAAGGAGAAGAATGTGAAGTCCTGCAGGCGATTGCGCGCTTTCAGGTAATCGACAAACCGGCCCAGGAAAGAAACTCTGCCGTTTGCATCGGCCCAGGAATCGACGTCACCAGGCGTCCCCTCAAACGAAGGCCCACCCAGCGGGGCATTAGGAACGAGTTTGTGAATTGCCTTCGCGAACTGAATGTAAAGGGTCGCGTAATCTTCTGGAAGTACGCGCTGTCCATCGGGCTCCTCTCCCATCTCAATCCAGGAAATCGGGTATTTGCGCTTGTAGAGATACGCGATCTCGTTGGCTGCATCTTCCGGATTGTTGTAGAGGATCGCAATCGGAATCATGGCGGGAAGACCACGAGTGATACCGCAGTTGAAGAAAAAATCGAACCCAATCTGGTCGCCCCGGCCGTAGTCGAGATTAGCGGCCGAATGCCAGGGATCAACCGACGACGGCCAAGTAATTGTTTGCTGGCGGCTCGGAACATGCTTGACTACGTCAGTGAATTGACCGTCAACTGACATCGTTCCCACATAGAGTTCATTGATGGCGTAACCCATACAGTTCCGCTTGTCCTGCGCCCCATGGGTATCGCATGTATTAGAAGACTGCGTCATCCAGATCCGCAAGTATCGAACGGGAATTTTCCAGTTCATAAACTTCAGGGTTGGTGTTCCACCTTTGCCGTTCAAGACGGTACCCCTCGGGAAGGTCTGCCAAGCACCCTTGTTGATACCTTCGTAGAAGGGCTCCATTTCGCCTGTCCAGAACTGGACGTAGTAATGAGTTGCGTAAGGATTCGCCCAATCGATCCTGATTGAGTTCACATCCACCTTCGATCCGAGATCGATCATGATCCACTGCGGATGCAAAGAGTCCTCGTCACCGGTATACGCTTTGCTCAAATACGGATTGCTTTTCCAGTACGATTTGGTGTCGCCGTCAGTGAGACGCGACCAACCGTTACCGTCGCCTAGCGTCGCTCCGCGATGGGGTAGAGGGTACGCCCAGGAATGCAGGATTCTCTCGGCAGTTGGTTCGGCACTTCCTATGAAATAGCCCTCCTGCTTTGCGGCATTGCTCCAGGTACCGTGGGAGTTCCAGTGCCAGGCTTCAATCATCAGCTCAGTGTTTTGCCGGTACGTCACAGTTTGCCATCCGGCGCCGAGTACTTCCTCGAGAACGGGATCGGTGAGGAGCAGTTCGGTGTGCCGCTCGTTATCTTCCTTGGAAGGGCCGCCGCGTAATCGATCGATCGCTCCGCCTAATGCCCGGGGCGGACTGAAGGAATTAACCACGTGAGATGGGTTCGCATCGACGATAACTTTGTTCTGCGCCTTCGCGGTGTGCGCGAGCGAAAACAGAAGCGAGACCGTTAAGACGCCGTGAAGAGTCGGACGATTCAGGATGGCCGGCATGATCGCGTTCTCTTTACTCGCTGATTTCCAGTATTCCTTTCAGCGGCAAGTCCTCGGAGGAGCGCCCGACCATGATTTCGACGTCGCCCGGAACCACACGCCAGCGCATATCGCGATCAAGTAATTGTTGGTCTTCAGGAGACAGCGTAAGCGTGACTTGTTTCGTCTCGCCGGGTTGCAATTCCACCCGTTCGAATCCCCGCAACTGCTTGACCGGCGCGGCGACAGGCCCGGTCATGCGATGCACGTAGAGTTGTACCGTTTCCACTCCGGCACGCTCCCCAGTGTTCTTGACGTTGATGCTGATTCGGGCCGTTCCTCCGGTGCGGACCTGCGGTGGCTCGATATGAAGATTGCTGTATTGATAGCTGCTATAACTCAAGCCGTAGCCGAAGGGATAAAGAGGCGTCGCGGGCATATCGGCGTATGATCTCTTCTCCTGATTGATCCAGTACCCTTTTCCCGGCATGTAGTTGTAATAGGCCGGCAGTTGGCCCACATGCCGCGGAATTGTGATCGCTAGGCGGCCGCTCGGGTTGAAGTCTCCGAAAAGCACATCGGCGACCGCGTCCCCGCCGCGCTCCCCAGGATGCCATGCTTCGATAATTGCCGGAATGTGCTCGGCTGTCCAACGTGTGGAAAGCGGGCGGCCATTCACCAGGACAACGACGGTCGGTGTGCCCGTTTCCGAAACTGCCTTAATCAGGTCTTCTTGCACGCCCGTAAGATCCAGACTTGCGACATCGTGGCCCTCGCCATCAGTGGCATGCTCCTTTTCGTTGCCTTCATAACTGCCTTCGTTTTCACCCACCACTACGATCGCGACGTCGGCACCCTTCGCTGCCCGAATGGCCTCAGAGAAGCCTCGCTTGTCGTTGTCGAGAACGCCGCATCCCTTGACCGTGACAACCTTCGTCTCGGCACTAACCTTCGCGTGGATTCCCTCGGCGATTGTGACAACATGCTGAAGCACTTGGTGAGGTGAATAGTCGCCTACTTGATTCATCGCGTTGTCTGCGTTGGGACCGATGATCGCTATGGATCCGAGGTTCTTCTTTATCGGAAGGAGATTATTGTCATTCTTTAGGAGGACAATTCCTTCCCGCCCGGCCCTCAACACGAGCTCCTGATTTACCCTGGAGTGTACCGTTTCGACGGCGTGCTCCACCTCAACGTAGGGCTTCTCGAAGAGGCCCAGCCGAAACTTTAAGTCCAAAACTCTTCCGACCGCGCGGTCGACGAGCGAGATTGGAACACGTCCTTCCTCAAGGTTCTCAATGAGTGGCCCCATGTAAGCGGGTTCATAGGTGATGTCCACATCGACGCCTGCTTTCAATGCCAAAGCGCCCGCTTCTTTCTGTGTGCGGACTAGGTTTTCGTAAACCAAGGTTCCGAACCCGCCTCCTTCACTGACCACTACTCCTCGAAAGCCGAGTTCCTGGCGCAGAACATCATTGGTCCACTTCTCTGATGCATGAGCCGGAACGTCCTCGATATCGGGATATCCCGCCATAACTCCCAATGCGCCGGCTTTGCTGATTCCAGCCATCCACGGAAGCAAATAATTTTCACGTAACGAGCGTTCAGATACTCGCACCCCACCTCGCTCCAGTCCACTTTCCGGCTCGCTCTGCGTCGGAAAGTCAGTCAGCAGGGCCACGGCTTTATCGGGTGCCGCGATATCGGTTCCCTGCACGGCGTGAACGATATCCTCTATGATCCGGGAATAAAGATAGGGGTCTTCCGTGTACGCTTCTTCGTTCCTGCCCATCCGGGGATCCCGGTCCAGTTCCGATACTAGAGTCGAGAGCACATGGATGCCGACGGCTCGGGCCTCCGCCGCGGCCGCCGAGTACAGGGCTCGCACCAATTCGCGATCAAAGCTGCTGCCGATTGCGAGGCCTTCGGGAAAGACAGTAGCTCCCGAGAACATCGCACCATGCGTGCCTTCTTCATCTTCAAGAAGAGGGATTTTCAAACGCGTCTGCGTCAAGGCAATCTTTTGCAGTTCGTTGAAGTATTCTGCCTGCTGGCGCGGACCTTCGTGCAGGATTTCGTTCGCAAGCGTAAAGAATCCGCAGCCCGGACCGATCTCCTGGGTGTAGGTTCCCGCTGCGAATCTGCGGCAGGCCGCGAGTTTAGACGGAATGTCCTTTCCCAACTCGCTCACGTACACACATGGCAGGTTCAACTGGCCCACCTTCTCTTTCAGAGTCATGCGGCTCATCAAATCATCGATCCGCACCTCGATTGGTAGTTTCGGATCCTGGTATGGCAGCGTCTTGTTTCCGTTCTTGCCAAGCAGTAAGGTCGAAACAAGCAGTGCGACAGCGAGCAAAGGCAGGGGGACTCTTATGTGAACGAAAGCAGCGCATTTTCTGTTTAAGGTCAAGGATTGGAATCGCTTTCAGAAGGATTTGAACACGAAGATCGTATCAAGCGTTTGTGTAAATGCAAAACAACGGGCTTCGTTGAATCACGGTCGTCCACGAGTTGTGCTCGTTCCGATCGCCAGGTCCGTTACGTCTCCAGAAAATTGGCAAATAATTAGCGAATTTGTGGTGGCCGGAAGCTCAATGCGAACGGACTTCCTGCGAAATCTTCGAGTAGGGCGACGCGGCGTCTTGCCGGTCATGATGAAATGCAAGTAAGCCTAGCAGGCTGATCGACGTTTATCTGACCAGGGGAGTTTTGCCGTCCGTGTCCTCCAAGAAGGTTAAGAACCGCTATCAGCTCAAAGAGAGGCTCGGTACGGGCGGGATGGGCATCGTATACCGTGCGCGCGATGTTGTCATCAATGCGGATGTCGCGCTGAAAACATTGACAGATATTACTGATCCAGTCGCCTTGCGCATGTTTCGGGAGGAATGCGACAAACTGGCGAAGATCGTTCACCCCAATGTAGTGGAAATCCGCGACGTCGGCGAGATCGAGGAAGGCGGCGCACGAAAGCCTTACCTGGTGATGCCTTTTCTTCGCGGCAAAACGCTCGACAGCCTCATCGTAGATTCCCCCGGCGGGCTCCCTCTGGAGCGTGCCCTCGAAATCTTGATTCAAGCCTCGCGAGGACTCCAGGCTACTCACGAGGCAGGTCTCATTCACCGCGATATTAAGCCCAGCAACATCTTTGTTCTCGAAGACGATTCCGTCAAACTGATCGACTTCGGCGTGGCTCACTATGCCGAAGGCCTGTTGACCGCTACCCGCAAAGGCACGCTGATGTACATGGCCCCTGAGCAGGTGATGATGCGCGGCACCTCCCCGCTATCGGATATTTTTTCCTTGGGCGTGGTCGGTTATGAGACCCTCACCGGCCGCAGGCCTTTCAAAGCGAGAACGGAAAAGGAACTGATTGACGGCATCGTCCATCGCAATCCCCCTCCCGCCTCCCGCTTCAATTCGCAGCTCAATTCTGCCGTCGACCAGACTCTTCAGAAGGCGCTCGCTAAGCTTCCGGAGCACCGCTTTCGATCGGCGCGCGAGTTTGGCGACACGCTTCGTAAGGCGGCCCTCAACCAGCCGATCGGTATTTTCGATCCAGCTCGAATCGACGCGCGTATTGAGCAGGCGCGCGGCGCCATTGCACGCGGCGATCTGGAGCTAGCAGGTGACATTCTCAATCAGCTCGAATTACAGGGCTGGCTGGATGAGCGGATTTCAGAGGTCAAGCAGAGTTTTGAGCGTCTCCGCGACCAACGAACGCTTTCTTCATTGTTGGCCAGCGCACGACTACGAATTGAGGCACAGGAATACACACTTGCCGCTAAGAAAGTCGAAGAAGCCTTGCGATTGGACCCGCAAAACGCCGAAGCGGAAGCGCTGCGCCAGGAAATCGATCACTACCGCGCCGAATGCGATGTCGCAGAGCGCCTGGCAACAGCGCGACGGTTCGCCGGGAATCGCGAGTTTTGCGATGCAAAGGAAGCAGTTGAGCAAGCGCTGGAAATTTGGCCGAACGAGCCTGCCGCGCTTGAGCTCCGCTCCAGTATCCAGCGAGGCGAGCAGGAGTACAGCGCGGTTCTGAGTGAAAAGCAGCGCGCGGTGCGGCGGGCCGAGCAGGCGATGAATGATTGCGATCCGGCAAGAGCATGGGAAGCGATTCAGCACGCCCTCGACCTGGACCGCCAAGCGCCCGAACCAGGTAATGCTACGTCGGATCTGCTAAACCTTTCCAATCGGATTCTTGCTGCCTCGCAAGATGCGCAGCGGTCCCTCGAACGCGCTCGCGAATTGTGTCGAGTAGGCGAGTTGAATGGCGCTTTAACTTGCTGTGACGAGGCCTTAGCCCGTTTACCGGAACACGCTGATCTCCGTGCGTTGAAGCTTGATATCCAGGAGGCACAGCAGGAGCATGTTGCCCATCTGATCGCTGCAACCGAGAGGGAGATCGAGGCGCAACCAAATCTGGATCGCCGTATCGACCTTCTTAAAGCGGCATCCGAGCGTTTTCCTCAGGTTGAACATTTCGCCTCCAGTTATCGTGCGGCGTGCGAAAAGCGCGATTTTGCCGAATCTCTTGCTATTAAGGCGCGCACTGCGGAACGGGAACACTGCCTGGCCGATGCGCTCGAGGAATGGAACCGTGTTCGCTCGGTTCATCCTGATTATCCAGGTCTCGACGCTGAGATAGGGCGACTTAGACAGAGTAAGAAACTTCAAGCCGATTATGAAGGCCACGAGGATCTCCTGTGCCAGATTAGAACTGCAATTGCCGCGTGTGAATTTGCTGGCGCGCTTCATCTCATTCAAGCCGCAGCGCCCGGATTCGAAGGCGATTCGGAACTCGCGGAGTTACGTGCGGCAGCCGACGATGGCATCGAATGTGAGAGGCGCACGGGACATCTTCTGGAAAGTGCAGCGCAATTGGCGAAGGATGGCTGCTATGACGAGGCGTTGAGCAATCTCGATGAAGCATGCGCCCAAAATGTTCGCGCGAGGGAGATTGCTGCAGCGCGCCATCACGTCCTGGTGGAACAGGCCCGTTCTCTTTTCGACACAGACTGGCGCGGCGCTGAAGCGCTCTTGAAGCGGGCGCTCGAGCTCGCACCTGGAAGGGACACTGTCTACAAACTGCTCGAAATGGTTGAGGATCGAAGCCGCCGCGAGCGCATCACTGAAGCTACGGATCGCATACGCCAGCTCGAGACAACTCACGATTTTGATGGCGCTCTGCGCGCCGCTGAGCAAGCTCTGGCGGAAAACCCCGGGGATCCTGAGCTTGCGCAGACAGCGGCACGTTTAAGACAGCGTGGAGATCGACTTCAACAAGCGGGCCAACCGTCTCCTACGCCAGACACCAGCCCCGGCCGCGTATTTCTGCACGCCGCCTGGGAAAAAGCATCGGCTATGGCGCACCGCTCTTGGGGCAACTCCGGTGCTGCTCGCCAACGACTGATGGCTTCCTCCCCCACACGGGATGAAAGCACTGGCGGCGGTATCGCCTTCGCCGAAAAGACGACTTCCAACGCAGGCACGCCTTCGACGCCGCATCCGGAAATCCGGCCCTCATTCTTCGGCCTCGCGCGGCCGCCTCGCATAAAAGGCGTTCTCCTCGCTTTCATCGGAGGTACTGTTGGGCTCGCCATCCTCCTCGCTTTGATGCTTCCGCGCCGCAATTCTCATGTCGCTATTGCGCCCCATAAGCCAGCGATTGCGCCACACACGCCCGTCCTTGCCCCGCAATCTCCGGTCCTCACCACCAAGCTGGCTCTTCGGCTAGCTCCTGTTGATGCGCAGGTAACCGTTGACGGATCTTCCGCATCGCTTCGCGATGGAATGCTTACCGTTTCACCCGGGACACACCTCATCGAGGCCCGTTCTCCTGGTTATAAGCCGTTCAGTCGATCTGTCAACATCGCTGCGCGTGATAACGCCCCTCTGGATGTCGCGCTGGTGCCGGTTCCTCTGCCTCCCGCACTTCATATCGAAACCGATCTTCAGTCGGGATCCGTGTTGATTGATGGCAAGCGCGCGGGAGGGTTGGAAGGTGGCCAGTTCTCACAACACGCGCCGGACGGATCACATACGTTCGCCGTTCTGGCGCCAAGTGGCGGCCGCTACTCGTTCGCATTCACACTTGGCCAGGATCCCGTTTGGAGCTTGGACGTACCCAAATCATCGGCGTACGGAACACCTGCCTTGGCCGCACTCGCCGGCACTGGCGCTCGCATCGTCTGCGGCCGCCCGGGGCTCGCTTTTGAGTTGGACGGCGGTCGGCCGTCCCCTTGCACCGCCGCAGGCAAGAATCTTCCACCGCTCTCTAACGGGCACCACACGTTGACGCTTCTGGACGGGTCGCGCAAGGTCGCGGTTCATACTCTCGATTATCAAGGCACTCCCATACTGACTGCTCTCATTACCACGGGAGCGCAATTCGGCGGCTTGGCTATCCAGGGGACCGAGGACACCTTCGACGTCTCCGTCAACGGCTACACGTCCAAACGGCCCGCGAAAGAAGGCCATTGGCGCCGGCTGCTGAGGCCCGGAGATTACAGTATCGCGATCAGCAAACCTGGTTTCCAAGCCAATCCTTCCACGCTCAATATCTCTGTAGCGCCAGGTGTCGATACACTCGAACAGGTCGCTTTCACACCTGTACCGGTGCGGGCGCGCCTGCGTCTTCAATCGCAGCCCGGAACGGAGGTGAGCCTAAATGGTAAGTCCGCCGGTACGGTACCGGAAAGTGGAACCCTCGAACTTCCTCAGCTTCCTGTTGGATCCGCGGAGCTACATTTGCATCACAAAGGCTTCGCCGACGCGCAACAGACAATTACTCTCGAGAAAGGCGAGAATCAGCGCACCATCCTTTTGCAGGAACTGAAGGCGAAGCTAACCTGGAGCCTTGATCCTCCAAACGCCCAAGCCAGTTATTCTACGCCAGGGAGCTCCGTCCGTCATTCGCTGACGGGCGATGCAATAGAAGTTCCACCCGGAACTTACAATTTCGAAGCATCGGCGCCGGGCCGTGTGCCCGCCAGCTCTACTGTCACCGTAGCTGCGGGCGAAACGAAAAACGTCCCGCTACGGCTCGATGCAGCATCCCCCACCTTCAGAACTGTGGATGTCTGGCCTGGTTGGGAGTCGCAAAGCGGCTGGTTGGTGCGCGAGAAACCCGGCCCCATTTTCCACACCCTCCCCGAACATGCCTCGCGCGTCGCTTTCTCCACACAATGGGAGCGCCAGAAGACACTCGTGCACTGGTTTGGCGGGTCGCTCAATCTCGTGTTCCGTACCTCTGATGCCGCCCGCTCCATAAGCTTCCGGATCACGGAACACGGTATCTCCTGGAACGCAAGGGTCCACGGTGAACACCAGGAGGGCAAGATTCCCCTAAATCTCGCCAAGAACTCCGAACGTATTCAGGCCGATATCCGCCCCTCCGGAGTTGCGCTCACGATAAATGGCACTGCCCTGGCGGCCATTGGTCCCAATCTCTATTCGGAATCCAACCCTGTTCAGTTCGGGTTTATCATCGAACAGGATCAGGTAGTCCGGTTGACCGGCATTCGCATTGCAACGCAAACAGCGGCTCCGAATTAGCACCCGGTCGGGTCAGCGCGTAAAGTAATAGATGATCAATCCGAAGCTTGCAATCGCCGCCGCGATCACAATCAGTTCCCAAAAAGTGAATAATTCGCTCAATCGGAAGACGCCTTTTCTGGGCAAAACCGCAAGGTGCCGGCGCTGGTGGGCTGGCGCCGTGGCAAGCCGCGTTCCCAGTTGGATCTCATACCCGGGGACGGAGATTACATCGCCTTCACTGAGCTTTTGCGGTTTCATTTGCGCCACGGGCTTGCCGTTTACAATTGTGCCGTTGCTGCTCAAGTCTTGGACGCAGATTTCGCCATGGCGAGAAAAAAGAGCAAAGTGCTCACGCGAGATCTCCGAACCAGTGAGATTAACAGGACTGAACATAGTACGGCCAAAAACCAACCGTTCAGCCAAATCGCAGGTAATTGTGTAAGAGTTAGGATCGTTTTCTTTTCGAATGATCAGGTCTATTCGCACCTACACCGACTCGCCATAAATCAGAATAGAGCAGGAGTCTCGCAGAAAGACCCGAAGTCATCAATGGTAAAGGCGACTGGTTGTTGCGAGTGAATACTAGTTGGCCACCGACATGAGGCCCTGCAATAGGGCAGAGCGCATCATCGGATCGCTCCGCAGCCAGGCGGCCACGTGTTCGCGATCTGCTGTACACATGCCGCCAAACTCTCTTTCCATCATCTCCTGAACGGCTCGATCAATCGCGGCATTGGCCTTGACGGGATCAGTCAGATCGTGCTTGCTAATTCCCTGAACAGCGGCAGCGAGCGCCTGCGCGTTGGACGTAGCAACGTTCGGCTGACTCTTAGAAGCTAGCGTCTCGTAAAACGCCTTCCCGGTCTTCGACGGGGTTGTCGCAGAGTCTATTTGTCGCTGAAAATCTGGGGAATCGGGATTGATTTTCATAGTTGCCGGTGCTGTCCTGTTAGTTCACGGGTTGGCAGAAATTCCAATAATCTCAGCAACTGTTGAGCCAGTCGCCCGTAGGGGCCCTTCGGGTCTATTTCGCACGCGCGCCGGAGACTTACGCGAGCCCCGGAAAACTCAGCTTGAAAGATTTGAGATTCGCCAAGCAGCGCATAAGCGTACGCATTGCACGGGTTCAACTTCAAAGCTTGACGGTAGTGGCCGATAGCAGCTTCGAACCGTCCTTCCGAAAAATAGGTAGACCCAAGGCCGATCTCAGCGTGCGGTTCCGTTGGACAGAGAGCGCGAATGGCGGAGAAAATATCACGCGCCTCTTTGAATCGACCCGTGTCCCGGTGAGTCATTGCGGCTTTCATAAGAGTGGCCAAATCCTCTTTGACCGGAGCGCGTGGTGCAGCGGCGCTCGTGAGTCTGGATGCAGCGGACGTCATGAGCCTTATTGCTATCTTCTTTAGTGAGCGATGTTGCGAAGCGAATCCATCGCAGCATCGTGTTTTGCTTTTAGCACGGACGAAACTGCTTCGTAAGCGCGGGATTCTGCTTGAATCCGTTGTTGCAAGCGCAAATATTGCACGGGATCGGATCCCATAGCGCCTACGCCCATGCCACGTAGCATGTCCGCGAAAATCCCGCCGGCGCCGGGAAGAAAGACATTACTCGCGATGCCCGCGACTTTGCCTAGAGCACCCACGAACCTGTTCGGCTGCTTCGACTGAGAATCCGGCGGAGGAATCTGCATGCTATCGCTTAGGTTAATTTGATCAATCGCGCTTGTTGTTGCCATATCCAGTTATCGTGCCGGTGGAGAAAGTGTTGCTAGGCCTGTTTGTGCAGCGTTCCACGGTGCAGCTTGGCCGATTTGAGCCGCAGCAGCCTCACCGATGTTGCCGAGCAGTTGCACGTTCATTTCGGGCGCCAACTCTTCATAGCTGAGTACCTGCACATCGGGGAAGTCGCGAGAGAGCACACGTTTCACGAAACGCCGAATTTCTTTGTCCGTTACGACAGCCGGGCGCTGGGCAGTTGGTGGCAGCTTGCAAAATTCCGTTTGGGCAGCCTTTACAACAAGATCGATGCTGTCCGGGTCCATCGATATGTATGAGCCATTGGCGTTCTGGCGGATGCAATTGCGGAACAAATCCTCTAAGCTCTGATCGAGTTGGTAAAGAAAGAGCAGCGGCTTGCCATCGGTGAGAGTGAAGCAAATCTTGCGCCGCAGAACGACGCGCACCCGCTCCGCCAGTTGGTTGGAGTCGCGCGTGGCCTGGCCATGCTCCCCGAGGCATTGAAGGATCGCCTTCATGTCACGTATAGACACTTCGGATTCGGCCAAAAGCTTGAGAACCTCGGTCAGTTGCTGGAGAGAAATCGGTTTCGGCACCACTTCGTCCACCAGCGCGGGATAGTGTTTCTTTATCGCGGCGAGCGTCCACTGCACCTCTTGCAAGCCAATGAACTCGTGGGCGTGACTACGGAGGAAACTGGCAAAGTGAAGAGTGAGAACCTCGTGCGTATCCCAAACCTGAAAACCAGCGGCTTGCGTCTTTGCGCGCTCGTCGCGCGGAATCCAGCAAGCAGGCTTGCCCGTTGCCGGATTGGTGGTTTCTTCACCACTGATGCCGCAGGCTCGCAGTTTTTCAACATCGCTGTTCACCAGAACGCTATCCGTCCGCACCCGGCCTCTAGCTACTGGGACTTCGTTCAGCCAGATAACGAAATTTTGATCTGCGGCGCGTGGCTGATTCGCGGCAATTTGAATCGGCGGAAAGATAATGCCCAATTGGACGTATAGCGTGTTCCTTAGTTCGGTGAGTCTTCGATAAAAAGCTTGACCGGTAGGAGTTTGAAGATCGACGTAAGGCGCAAGATCGTGTCCGACCTGAATGAATATGGGCAGCGTAATGGTGATTTGGGGCTCTGCGCCGAGCGCAGCGGGCGTCTCGCGTTCTCTCGTCTCCGCTTTTTTCGCGGCGCGGAAAAGACCATAGGATATAAGGCCGGTGACCGCGGAGAGGATGAGGAACGGAATCGTTGGGAGGCCCGGGATCAACGCCATGACGAAGAGCACGGCAGAGGCGACGCCGATAGCTTTCGGTTGGCTCAATATTTGTGCGGCGATATCCTGGCCGAGATTGGTCTCACCATCTTCGGAAGCGACGCGCGTGACAACCATGCCCGCGGAAATAGAAATCAGAAGCGCGGGAATCTGGGCAACTAAGCCGCTGCCAATCGTGAGGATGGAGTAAGTTTCAAGCGCATCGGTAGCGGACATACCGTTCATGCCGATGCCGATAATCAACCCTCCGGCGATATTGATAGCAGTGATGATGATGCCTGCAATCGCATCGCCTTTGACAAACTTCATGGCGCCATCCATAGCGCCATAGAATTGTGATTCGCGAGCCAAAGCATACCGGCGCCGGCGGCCCTCTTGGGAATCTATGAGCCCGGAGCGCATATCGGCGTCTATACTCATTTGTTTGCCGGGCAGTGCATCGAGGGTGAAGCGCGCTGCCACTTCCGCCACTCGTTCAGATCCCTTCGTGATGACGATGAATTGAACCAACGTAATGATCAGAAAAATGACAGCACCCACGACAAAGTTGCCACCCACGACAAACCTGCCGAATGACCGGATGACTTCGCCGGCATCGGCGTGCAACAGGATGAGACGAGTAGCGGAAATATCTAGCGAGAGCCGGTAAAGAGTGGTGATGAGAAGTAAGGTGGGGAACGACGCAATGCTAACGGCGTTGGAGATATAGATGGAGAGCATCAACACCGTAACCGCGATGGTGATGTTGACCGTGAGAAAAATGTCCAGCAGAAAGGTCGGCAGAGGCACAATCATCAGGCCGACCATAAGCGCGACGCACGAGACTAAAATGAGGTCGCTGGCACGCGTGAGTGTCGCATTCAAGTTGCTCGAGAGAAGCGCTTTTTTGATCTGTTGAAATCGCGCTACTGTATCGGCAGCCATGGTTGTACAGCCATCTGTCTAAAGTATCCGCCATGCCCGGGGCTCATCTGCTATGGCACAACAGAGTTGGCTTGAGCAACGCCGGGAATTGGGGTTGCGCTTGTTCACCGGGCGCAGCGGGTTACCGCCTGGAACAAGCGCAACATTCGTTTATCCTGAATCACGCGGATGGGCCCAGTAGTTGGATCAATACATTCATTTCCTGCCCGAGCAGTTGGTTATTGTTTGGATCCTGGCCGTTCTGCAGGCGGTTCGTGACGTCCCGTTCCAAGATGTTGTCGAGCTTCGATTCCGCCTTGTTGAGGCCGCCGTTGTTAGTAGGGCCGGCATTGTTAGTAGGGCGGGAGTCGTTTGCGGAGGTGTCGCTATTGGTTCTTTGGCTGGAATCGTTTTCACTGCTGTTCGACTGATTTAACAGTTCGGTTAGGAGTTGCATTTCTTGCTGCACGTTCCCGCCGTTCACACTCTGACCTCCTTGCATATCTTGTCCGATATTCTGCATTAGCGCGTTTTCCAGATTCGAAACGACACTGTCCGGACTGAGGCTCGTAACGGACATGGGATTCGAGATCGTCGCAGTGGGGCTCATATTCGATCTTCCTTCCTTCTCTGAGACTGCCTAGGATGCAATGGCCCGGATAATGGCCATCATCGTGTCGTGTCGAGATTGCATCATCGCCGACTGGGTTTCGAGCTGCTCTTGCTGCGCATACGCCTGCTCCTGCTCCCCCAATGCCTGTTGCTCCGAGGTTGCAAACGAAGTTTGCTGCGCGGAAAACGAATCAGTGTTGGTCACGCTGGGTGTCGCTGCCATTGGTACTCTCCGTTTCTTTCGCTGAGATTGGATCCTTTCTTTGCGATCCACCCAAGTTATCGGGCAAGTTCTCGCGAAGTTGCGTCAGCCAATAAATTAGACGAAAATTCTTCGGCGTTGGCGATTCGCATGGTGAGTCGCGCCACATGGGTTTTGGCTCTCAATTGGTTCATTAATTCCAGGTCCTGGCGCGCCTCCAGAAACCGATTCAGCAGGATATTTGCTTCGCAGCGGCAGGCGAGCGCCTCCACTTCATCGGGCGAAAACGCCAGGGTGCGATTTGCGTACTCGATAGCATTCTCCGCTGACCCTAGCTTCAAGCTCAGCGCGGCTAGTGCTTCCAGGCAATATACGTTGCGCGGATCAATGGCGAGAAGCCCTTCGAAGATAATGGCGGCATCCAAATGCTTACCTTGCAGATGTAGTTGATAAGCCCGCTCCGCGACGAGGTGGATTTCTGCATTGGTCCAGGATGCGGACACAGCTCTTACCGCTGCGCCTCGGATACGCCGAGCGAGAACACACGGTCGGATTCTCGTTGATAGCGTTCCAGCAACTCCAGCATGCGCCGGACGGGCTCGGGCGAGTTCTGGAACTCTTCGGCTTCGCCGTGCCGGCTCAATAAATCTCGCCATTGCTGCCGTAACGCGGCCGCATCGGCGGCTCCGCGGGGTGCCGGTTGTGGCTGCGCGACTTGCGACGAATCAGGCGCCATCAGATCAAGGCCTAGCAGTTCCTTCCACCCCACTGGCTGCTGCTGCTCGAATGCTTGCATCCGGTTCTTGAAAGGCGAATCGAACGACTCAACAAGGTCCTTAGCAACATCTGTTTCGGGCCGGTATCCGGGTAGTGTGTAGTTGATTCTCAAAGCGAGTCTCTTTGTGTAAGATCGTAAACCCAAGTCAAAATTTCTGCAACCGCGTCGTAGAGCTCCTCGGGTATCTGCGTATCGACGTCGAGCCTGAAAAGACTGTGCGCGAGCGGGGCATTGCGAACTATGGGCACGCCATGCTCGTTGGCAAGTCTAATCATTTTCTCGGCGAGTTGCTCCTGCCCTTTGGCGGTCACTTCCGGCGCTTCCATGGTCTTTTCGTCATAGCGAATCGCAACGGCCAAGTGAGTTGGATTTACTACAAGGGCAGTAGCTTGAGGTACTCTCTCCACGACATTCTGGGTGAGAATCTCGCGGTGGATTTGCCGGCGCCGGGCCCGAATCTGCGGATCGCCTTCTTCCCGCTTATGCTCGCGCTTGATTTCATCCTTGCTCATCATCATTTTCTTCATGTAAAGCTTGCGTTGCAGGAAATAATCGGCCCCGCCAAGCAACAGGAACGTTCCACCGATAGAGAACAACAGAATGAAAGCTGCGTGTGAACCGAGAGAGCCGATCTGACTGAGCTGTAGCCGGCCGCTTCGCATAATTCCAGGGAACATGCCGCGCAACACCAGATAAGCCAGCCACAGAATCACGATCAGCTTCACTAACGTTTTCGCGAATTCAATGTAAGCGCGCGATTCGAAAAACATCTTGCGAAAACCCGTGGCCGGGTTCATGCGTTCAAATTTCAGCGCCAATACTTCAGTGGCGAACAAAGCACGTACCTGCAGAAAATTTACTGCCAGCGCTATTAAGACCAGAACGCCCAGAAGAGGCATGATGAGAGCGAAGAACTTCATCAAGTAAAGGCCGGTTCGGTGGAGCAGCGGGCCGTTCTCCAATGGCGCGGCGATCGTCCGAAAGCTGAAAGAATCAACGGCAAAAGTCTTCCATTGATCTATGAACATGGCCCCGCCCAAGGCGAGAACCGCTGAGGTGCCAAGGAAGAGGAAAGCATGGGTGAGATCCGCGCTCTTGAACACCTCTCCTCTTTTCCGGGCATCACGCAGTCTCTTTTCGGTCGGTTGTTCTGTCTTGTTCTCCGCCATTCAGAACCCCCTTATAACGTTATCGAGTCTCACCGGAAGTTTGTTTACAAGCGCGGAAAAACCCGATTAGACTCGCCCGCGGCCGCGCAACTTCGGCACTCAAGCAGTCGATAACTTAGTTGAAGCACGGAGTTCAGCCGATGCTAATCCACAACAGCTAGTAGCTCACTCAACGCACTGCTTCGATGAACCGATCGAGATCTCGAGCCATAGCGGCAAAAGCGGGCTTCAGTTGATTTAGAAACACTGCGTTAGCTAGGCAGATGAAGCCTAAGCCGACCAGGGCCTTTGCGGTGAATGATTCGGGGCTAATACGGATTTGCGATGCGACACGGCCGGCGCTGGCGAACGCTATATCAACCAAGAAAATGGCAAGAATCACGGGCGCAGCAATCTGACATCCAATCAATAATGCATCGGCGCTGGTCCGAGCCGCTTGTTCTGCGAGCGGCAGCATACCTCGCGCCATCTGCGGGATTGTCCAAACAGGAAGTTGCCGGAAGCTGTTCATCAATGCACCGATGAACATCAGGTGACCTCGCAAAACGAAGAAGATGACCAGCGCGGCCTGAAATTGTAAAGCTCCCAGAGCAGAGGGATGACCCTCGAGCTCCGGCGCAAGGAACGTGATTTGGTTCAGCCCACGTTGTGTATCCACGATAGTGCCTGCCATCTGCACGCCGTAGAAGACGAGTTGCGCCAAGAAGCCGATCGTCGACCCCACTACGGCTTCCTTGACCAGCAGCGCGACAAACAGCAGTCCTGAAGAGGGCAAATTCGCCGTGCTGCTCGTTAGGGCAGGCAGCATAGCAGCGCTGAGGATCAATCCAATGCCGGCTTTGATGCGGCCCGGCACCGATTGACCACCCAAGAATGGCGCGAAGACGACGGCTGCGGTCACGCGCGCGAATACCAACGCGAACAGGGCTAGCGAAAGGCGGACGTCGTAGTGCAGACCTACTCCGTCCAGCAACAACTGCACCCCCGATAGGAACAGCATTATTGCGTTAGGGCGATGCTGTCAAACAAGGTCTGGGCGAAACGCACCGTTTGCGTGATCATCCACGGCCCAAGAATCGCAATTGTAATCAATACGCCCACAATTTTGGGAACGTAGCTGAGCGTCTGTTCTTGCAGTTGGGTAACCGCCTGGAACATGCTGATCGTGAGGCCGACGACTAAGCTCGCCAGCATAGGCGCTGCGGACAACAGCAAAACAAGAAACAGCCCTTCTCGCAAGAGTGTGATGATGGCGTTCGCATCCATAGTTTTCCTCTAGGAGTAGCTGAGCACCAGACCGCGCACCACGAGAAACCAGCCGTCCACCAGAACGAACAGCAAAATCTTAAAAGGCAGCGAAATCACGCTGGGCGAAAGCATGTTCATTCCCATGGCCAGCAGCACGTTTGCCACCACCATGTCTATTACGATGAATGGCAGAAAGATCAGGAATCCTGCTTCAAATGCTTCTTTCAATTGACTGGTGACAAAGGCGGGAATCAGCACTTGAAAATAGTCCTGGCCGGGTCGCGGCAGATTTGCCGTCGGGGTCGCGGGGCCCTTGTTGCCCTGTTCCAAGCGCGCTCCCAAATTCATAAACAACAACCGGTCTTGCGGGTGCGCGTGCTTTGCCAAAAAGCGCCGTAATGGTTCCTTTCCTCTGTTCACCGCGTCGAAGAGGTTCTTAACGCTGGCCTCCGAAAAGATGTCGCGCGTATTGCCTATGGCGCCCGCCTCCTGGTACATGTTGCGCGCCACCGGCGTCATGATGAATAGGCTGAGAATGAACGCCAGGCCGGTGATGATTTGGTTCGGCGGGACCGACTGCGTTCCCAGAGCATTCCGAAGAATCGACAGAACAACAGAAATTTTCACGAACGACGTCAGCATGATAAGCACGAACGGTGCTAACGCAAGGCCGCCCAAGATGATCACCAGCACCACTGGATTCGGCATGCCAGATGAGGCGGGCGCATTGGAATTTTGCGCCATTGCGCCGCGCGGCGCCACCGTTAAAAGCAGAATTAGCGCCAGGCGTCGCATCACAATTTCGCGGCTTGGGCCGTGTCGCTTTTTTGGTTCCAAGTCGACCACTCGTCTGCGTTCAACGCTGCGAGATGCTGCACGCCTGCTTCCGAAGTCGCAAGCAGCATATAAGAATTGGCGGCCTTGACGATATAAAGAGTCCTTCGTGGCTCAAGCGGAAAACGGGCGCAGACCTCAATCGGTCCAGTAGCCGATTTGTTCCACATGGAAATCTTGGGGAGCCAGAAGCGGATCGCGACCACCGCGAGCGCAAGAATGCCGCAAAGCACCAGCATCAGCCGGGCATAATCGCCCCAGCCTATCGGAGCAGAGGTCATTGCGAATTCCAGTTTGAGATGCGGACGCCCAGGCGGCCTTCGATTTCTACCAGCTCTCCGGTGCCTGCAATCTTGCCGTTAACGGCGAGTTGCACAGACTCCGATTTCTCGCGATCAAGTTCCACGATGCTTCCGGGCCTCAGCTTGTTCAGTTCCGCGAACGTCATTTCAAGCTGGCTAAGTACGATGTGTACGCGAACTGGCAACCCCGCAAGGTTGAGCTTCTGGAAGTCGCTTGGCCCGGGCGTTGCCGCTTGGCTTTCCATCGTGAGTTCACTCCTTTCAAAATGATCTTCAATCCTCAGGTGCCGTCCATCTGATTGCAGCAATACAAATCGCCATCCGCGCTCGCTTCCTTGAGCTGTCGGAGGCAGTAGCAAACCATGGGCAGAAGCGATCAGCAGAATATCGCCCACCTCGAGCTCTGCCAACTGTTGCAGGCTCAAATCAGAGTAGCCGGCGGTTGCCATTAGGGGCCAGCAGACCGGGATCGCGGGCGGTTGGCTCTCGCCCCGAAACTGGCGAATTTTTCTCAGCAAGCTGGCCGGCAGGAATATCTCGATCTCGCCGGTTACGCCAGTCAAACCGATCACGCATTCGATTGAAATTCCCGTGTCATCGTTCGGCGGAGCTTCAAACGGAACGAGCGAAAAGTGGAAAGGAAATTCCAGTTGATGGTTAGCGCGTTCCAGCACGGACAGCAGCAAAAACTCGAACAGACCCGCATCGGCTGGTGCCAGGCGCGCGATCTCGGCATGGCTGATTCGATGCACCAGAGCTTTGAGAAACTCTTGCGATACTCGCACGACAGCCGATCCAATGTCAGGCGCCACCTTCACGGTGAAAAGATGCATTCCGCCAAACTCGCGTGATCGCGACTCGCTCCACGTGGTAACCCGTGGAGTGCCGCTTGTAACCTGAATCGGCTTTTGCCGGCTCCAAACTTCTCGATTCGAAAACGTGAACTGATGAGGAAAGATCAGGAACTGCGCGCCGTCATGCAATGGAACGGGTTTATGCGGCTCAAGTTTCGCTTCGTTCAGGTAAGTTCCGTTCGCGCTGCCGAGGTCTTCGAGAAAATAGCGCCCGTCTTGTTTTTTGATTTGGGCATGATGCCGGCCGACTCCCGCCAGTGGAACCACTACGTCATTGTCCGGTTCGCGGCCGATGCCTATTTCGTCTTTTTGAAAACTCAGCTTCTGAGTGTCGCCCGGCTCAACCTGGTTCGTCCATTCCAGCAGGACGCCAGGGTCGCCGGCCACCTCGAGCAATGCGCCTAGCCCTTCTTGGACCCAGAGCTGCCAATCGGCATCTGGGCGGAACAGATCTCCACAAAGGTTAATTAGCTCTACATCCGCCCGCGAATAGGACTCCAATCCTTCGAAGATACCGAGGCCCGTCTGGAACTCAAGCAAACTCATCCAGTCCACCTGCTGACCGCGAGTTGCGCCACTCGGATCCCTTTACTTTCGAGCGCTGAACGAAGACTGCCCAGGTTTCTCTGCACCAAACCCGCGACGCGCGACACAGGACTCAGAAAACTTACCGTAATGGACCCTTGCAGGGTTTGCACGCTTACCCGTAAGCCTTCGAGCGTTTGAGAGTTGAACTGAATTTCCACCGAGCGCGCGCCACCGGCTTCATGAGAAGAGATGTTGTCCACGATTTCCGAAGCTAGGCGCTCAATATCCGTCGAAGCTGGGGCGCTTGAGATGCTTTCGGGCTGGCGGATTGTGGGAGGCAACTCAGAGCCTTGGCCTTCACCGGGCAAGTTGAATTGCGGCATCGATTCCTTACGCCGCTCATCGAGGATCTTCGAGAAACGGTCGTTCTTATCCGCGTTGCCTTTGGCATTTGTAATCTCTTGACGGCCTTCCGGACTTGCCTTCTGTATTCTCATACTTCGGCCCTCCGGTTAAGATACGTCGTCGTTCCGAGTTCATCTTGCTCGAGCTCTTCCTTTTTGGCCGCCTCAGCGAAAAAACGCTTTTCCAATTTTTCGCGATATCTGGTCAGTGTTTCCGCTTCCCGCAAACACTCCAGGGCATGGGCTTGTGCTTCGTTCAGATTCATTTCCGCTTCCTCCACGGCGAATTTCTGAACAAGCGTTTGATCATGGGCTGCACTTAAGTCTTGCCGCAGGGCCGCAAGATAGTCGTTCTTGCGTTGGACATCCGCCCCAACGTTCGTTACCGCTGCCAGCAGCAATTCGTCTCGAGTGCGGGAAATGGCCAGCTCAATCCGTTCTTCGCTCTCCACCAGCCTGAGAAGAATGCTTTGCTGTTCCTCTAGAACTCGCCGTTTTTCGATCACGGCGGCCCTGGCTTTGGCCTCAATATCTAACTTGTGGTCGAGCAATATTTGCAATCGAAAAACAAATGCCGGCATTGCTGATCCCTCAGAATATTGATTTCAATTGCTCGACTGCTTCGGCCCCAGACAGCCGATCACCGGCCGATTGCTGCAGAAAAGAGTTGGCAGCCTCAATCTTGGAAATAGCGAAATCCACTTTGGGATCGCTCCCCTGCCTATAAGCGCCCAGCAGAATTAAATCCTTCTGCTTTGCGTAGGTGGCCAGCACTTCGCGCATCTTCGCGGCGGCCCGTCGCTGAGCATCGTCAGTTATCGCGGGCATGACTCGGCTGACGCTCTCGAGCACGTCGATCGCTGGAAAATGCCCTTGTGCCGCCAGTTCGCGGGATAGGATGATATGCCCGTCCAGAATCGAGCGCACTTCGTCGGCAACCGGTTCGTTCATATCATCCCCCGCAACCAGCACCGTGTAAAACGCAGTAATGGATCCTTTACCCGAATTGCCCGTCCGCTCGAGAAGTTTGGCGAGCTCTGCGAACACAGATGGCGTGTACCCTGCTCTAGCCGGCGGTTCACCAGAAGCCAGACCGACTTCACGTTGTGCTCGTGCGAAACGCGTCACAGAATCCATCATGAGGAGAACTCGTTTCCCGCAGCCGCGGAAATACTCGGCTATAGCTGTACCAACGTATGCGCATTTGAGCCGCACGAGAGATGGTTCATTCGAAGTCGCACACACCACGACCGAGCGCTTCAGGCCTTCCTCACCCAAGCTCTCTTCGAGAAAATCGCGCACTTCGCGGCCGCGCTCGCCGACTAGAATAATGACATTTACGTCCGCCTCGGTATTGCGGGCGATCATTCCGAGTAAAGTGCTCTTTCCAACTCCGGCCGCCGCGAACAAACCAACTCGCTGGCCTTCTCCACAGGTGAGCAGCGAATCTATCGCTCTAACTCCAATCGATATGGGCTTGGTAATGCGGTTTCTTTCTAGCGGGTCTGGCGGCCGGCGATATACGGGATATTCTTCGAAACAGTTGAGGGCAGCCTTTTTCGCGGCGTCCATCGGTTCGCCTAAGCCGTTGAGCACGCGGCCCAGCAGGCCTTCCCCCACGCGAATCGTAAGTGAACGGCCGGTGGGAGCCACTTCGCTTTCGGGGCCAATATCCGCCAACTCGCCCAGCGGCATAAGAAGCACATCGCCGCCCTGAAACCCCACTACTTCGGCTTTGACGGCCTCCGGCGAGCGCGAATTATGGATCAGGCATAATTCGCCCACGCGCGCCTCCGGAACAATCGCTCTTACCAGCAAACCAATCGCTTCTCTGACCCGTCCCTTCGAACTGACCGGCGACGCCTGATCGATCTTGCTCAGGTATCTTCCAATATCGACGGTGGATGGCGCGCTCATGTTGACATCTTCAAACTGAGTGCGCGTTCGATGTTTTTCAACTGCGTCTCAAGCCGCGCGTCGATAACTCCGATGTCACTCTCGACGATGCAGTCGCCCCGGGATAGAGAGGCATTGGGAACAATCTCGATCTCGCGAGCGGGACCCGCCGAACTACGCAATGTGGATAGGCATTCATTAAGAGAAGCTGTATCCGTCGGATGCACCTGAATGACGAGGCTCTTCGCCCTGCGTACCGAACGCAACGCTTCCCTTACGATCCCAGCGATCGTATCGGGTGCCGTGCGCAACTCCTCGCCGATCAATTTTTCGGCGATCCGCACGGCGATTTTCAGCAGAGCAGTCTCGTTTCCGGCGAGATAATCATCGCGCGATTTCCAAGCGTTTCCCAGCACTTCATACCACTCGGCGGCGCCGCTCTGATAACCCTCTTCTCTCGCCGAATCGAAAATACCTTGTGCCTCCCCGCGCGCTTCACTCACAATTCGTTGCGCTTCCTCCTGGGCCTGCGCGATGATTTCGTTTGCGTCCTGGCACGCCCTTTGCACATTGCGCTTAACTACGACGGGCCAGCCCATCGATTCGAGCGTTCGCGCCTTAATCACATTCGAAGACATGACTCACAGGCTATCGCTTATAGATAGCTCGTCCGCTCTGCGCCGTTCACACCAGAGTTGGCGAATACCGGCAGCCGGGATGTCCTTCAATGATTCCAGCGCTGCTTTGACTTCTTCCTGCTTCCCTTCGTCGAGAAGCTCAATAATTTGGGTTCCCCGCTCAGCACCCTTTAAGAGCAATGCGTATGAAAAGACTTCGACACAGCTCATATTACGTATTTCCTTCAAGGCGGCTGTTGCTCTCCGAAATCTGAGCCAATTGGCGTTCAAGTAGCCGGATTCGAAGACCGCGCCGTTTGCTGATCATTAGCGTCGTGAGGGCTCCAGCACTCGTAATAGCCGAGAGCGCGAGCGCAGCGACCGTGGTCCACTCCCGGGTTGCTAGCGGTCCAGTCATCTTGGCAGGCAAAGGTTTTTCATTTGTCTTTTTCTGCACGACGTCCACATTTTCGGCTGCGAGCCCTTCGACGCCCTTCGCCACTAGCCCGCGAATCTCATCGTCGGTTAGCGGCGGGCGGTCGCCTCGATAGCGAACCAGGACGGAGGCGGTTGTCGCAGCTTTGTCTTTCTCGTCAATCAACGTGCTGTTATCGGGAAGCACAACATGCACCCTTGCATCGACCACTCCGGGCAGCGACCGAAGCGTTCGCGTCAATTCCCCGGCCAAGCCCACCACCATTCGCGCTTTCTCTTCGGTCGCGGTCGGAATCATTCCCGAGTTCTTGAAGACATCGTCCAATCCCTCAACTTTTTCGTGGGGAAGACCATGTTCGCGAAGAACCTTCCAAGCCGTTACGGTCTTTTCGTCCCCGCCTCTGATTCTTACCTGCCACAGCGCGCTGTCTTTCTTGCCCAATGAATCGGGTTCTACGAAGGCATCGATTCCTCCCTCGCGGAGGGTAACCACGATTTCCTGCGCATCACGCTCCGACAAGCCCGTCTCAATTGTGTGGGTGCAGGCCACTAACAGGACTATGAGTGGCAAGGGCAAAAGGAGTCGCTTCGGCAAAAGGAATCGCTTCATTGTCCTTTCTTTAAATGCTATTACCTCAAATCTGGGTTTGGAGCAGAGACCGGATGCCGCTGGTGGTTTGGTCCACAACTCTGGAGAGCAGCTCCAGTTCTTCGTCGATTTGATAGATGTCGTTCTGCAGCCTCAGAAGGTGGATGGGGTCGCTTTTCGCGGCGGTTTCCTCGAGATTATTGCCTATTAAGCGAAACTGCGAATCCAGTAGCTGAAGCCGGTTGCGCAGCGACTCAGCAGCGCTGGCGGGCTCTACCGTGGCGGCCCGCGCATTCAAGGCAGAAAGCGAGTTGGCGACGTGTTCGAACTTCGGTTTCAGAACATCCGTCAGTGCGGGTGACGGGGGCGAAAAAGGAGCCGGCGCGGCGGATAGCTCCTGACTGATGAGCTGCGCCGTCACCGGCTCGAAATGGCTGCCCGTCCGTTCTTGTACTTTGCTGAATACACTCGGACCGCTGCCCAACAAAGCTGTTCCGGCTGGTGCTTCCATAATTTGTCCGGAATTTGCGAGCGTGCTTGGCAGCAGGGGAGACATGCGTTTACCTGATTATCGATACGCTGATCAGGAAGTTGCTAAGTGCGGCGTCACAGGTAAGCAAAAAGACTGATCGAGCGTTATTACAATGTAGTGCTGTGCAAGAGCTGCTCCTCGATGACAGAAAGGCTTCCGGACTGCCATTCTGCCTGGCAGCCCATGATGACGAACTTAATTGAGTCGCACATCTCCTATGCGCACGCGGTCGCCGCCGAATTGCTAGGCCGCTTTCCAGCCCACGTCGACCGGTCGGATGTGGTAGCAGCGGCTGAATACGGGTTAGTACAGGCGGCCAACGCTTATGATCCGAGCAAAGGAGTGGCGTTCACCACCTTCGCCTATTACCGGATTCGCGGAGCAGTGTTCGATTTACTTCGGGAGACCGTCAAGGCCAGCCGCTTTGAAGAAGCAGCTAACGAATACATGGTGGATCATTCGGCGGGCGCGAGCGCAGGCGCTCCTTCCTACGCTGAAATGAAGAACTTAGCATCGGGTATCGTCGCCAGCTATTTTCTTTCTTTAGGAGAGCCTTCGTCAGAGCCCCCTCTCCAAAGTGCTGAGGCGCCGCTCGATCTGTTGCTGAGGCAGGAACAACAGAAAGGAATCAGGCAGGCACTGCAGGCCCTCCCCGAAAAGAACCGAATGGTCTTGGAAGCGTACTATTTCGAAGACCTCACTTTGGAAGAAATCGGAAAGCGATTGGGACTTTCGAAATCTTGGGTCTCGCGCATGCACGCCAAAGGGTTAGAGATGCTACGGCCAGCCGTGGAGCGGACCGTTTCTTCACAAGCCGACAGGCTGAAAACCTAGGCAGGTGGACACGCGGGCCATAACGTTGACCCCAAGCTGAAGGGCGGGTAGCGAAACGCCCCGGCAACGACGGCATCTTGCTCCTCAGGCGATACTGTTTGTATTGTCAGTTTCCGGCCAGCGCTCTTCGAGTGTGCTGGGAACGAAATCACAGGCGAAGGTGCGACCTTGTATCACAACCTAACCGCCCATCTTGGGGATGGACCGGCCGATCCCTCGGTGCTGCAAATCTTCCGCCGTGTGCTCGAAGCGCTCGAGGCTATTCACGCGGCCGGCCGTTCGCACGGGCCCTTGTCGTCACAAACGATTCGCTTAGACGATTCCGATCGACCACACATTCCATCCTTGAACCGGGCCCATGAAACGGCCGACACGATTGCATTCGGATCTGCCAAGTACTCTGCACCGGAGGCATTTGTCGACAACGGCGAGAGTTCTTCTTGTGAAACTGCTGATTGCTATGTGCTGGGGTTCATGTTCTATGAAATTCTAATTGGCAAGCACTCGTTCGTTGCACAATTTACGTCTCAGGAGAACGGTCCGCCTTCGTTGTGGCTCAAGTGGCACGCCGACAAAGCGGCCAAGGCGCGCCCACTGATCGAACTTCGTCCGAACCTCGGGCATTTCGCGCGCCTCATCGATGGAATGATGGAGAAGGACCCGGCCAAACGCGTCAACAGCATTCCGCAGGTCTTGCGTATATTTTCGAGCGCCGAAGCTCAAACGACATACAAGACTGTTCTCTTGGGGCGGCCGGCAACTGCTTCCAAACCCCGGTTCGCTGCCGTTGTGCGGAAGAAACTGGCCGTCGCTCCGGCTTGGTTTGCTAACCGGATCCCTTTCCCTCGGAAGCCGTGGATCGCACTGGGGGTGCTGCTTGCCGTAGTACTTGGCGTATCCGCGCTGCTCATCCGTCGCGCGGTTTTCCCGCCGGAGGTTTGGCGTGCCTCGGTGCTAATTCCGCTACGTTCTGCCCGGCCTTTGGCCAAAGCCGCGAAGCCAGTACCGCCGCTGCCCGCGGCACCGCACCAGGATGCGGAGAGCCAGCCGGCTGCTGCGCCAAAAGCTGAATCTGAGTTGCAGATCGAGTCGCACTTGCGGTCCACGGCTTCGTTATTTCTCGATGACCTTCGGCCGGTTACTCTATCACCGGCTATGTTGTTCACCGAAAAAATTATGCCCGGACCTCACAGACTCAGGCTGGTGGCGCACTCGAAATCTCTGTTGAAGCTGCCGCTAAACGTCGGGGCGGACGGCGATGTCTCTCTTTTCGAACGTCCGAAGATCAGATCTCTCCGCTACGTTATGCTTGCTTGCAACGCAAAATCGGCTAAGCTATATGGACCGTCGGAGGCTCGCGCCAGTTTGCCGGGCCAAGCATACGAACCTGTGCCGGAGCAGGGCCGAGTGATTGCGAACGACAAAGCAGTCAGTGTCAGGCTGAGCGACGGCCCGAACGGTGAGGTTCGCGTTGGTCCGTTGCCGGCGCGATCGATCAGAATCGTTCTTGAGCCGGCTGGGCAGAAGTTACTCGTTCCGGTCGAAATCAATGCTAACGTGTCCGATGCCGCCATCGTGATTAACGGCGAAAAGCTGCGGCGCCCTTTGGATGAAGGCATCAGGGTAGTGCGCTTAGGTCCCGGAGAGTATCACATCAAACTAGTTCACGCCGAGTACCAGGATTCGCCGGAGCAAGACGTGGTCATCAGCGGCAACGAGCAACGGCGGCAATTGCGATTTGCGTTGTCGCCCATTGCGCGCTCATCAATTTTGGAAGTCAGTTCCGTTCCCGCCGGTGTTGAAATTCTGGTGGACGGAACGAGGTTGGCTGTTACGGATTCAAGTACAACGTTCAAGACGAAAGTCAATCCGGGAATGCATACTGTCACTTTGCGCCGACCAAACTTTGAAGACTTTACAACGATCCGCGATTTCCCCACTGGCGGCACGGTTAGCATTAGCGGGCAAGCCATGAGGCCGTCCGCGAAGGTCATTTTTCATGTGTTGACCGCAAGTACTCAGATAACCCCTGAAACCAAAGTCGGCGTTGAGCAACCTTGATGCTTTCGCCGAATGACGAGATCAGCCAACCCTAAACTGAACAGCCGCATCCGGCGACTATTGGGTGTTTATCGGCGCTTGGAAAAAGGTATTGCGCAGCCGGCCGAGGACGCTCTCGGCACCAGGAAACCCTTCCAGCATCCAGATATCGCCCCTTGGTTTGCTGACGGCTATGGCGATTTGCTGGCTCTGGCGAGAAATACTCAGCCGGCCAATCTCGGCGACAGAAGGCAGATCGACAGCGGAAATGTCCCGCACCGCGCCGCTCTCAATGTCCAATGACACCAGAGAACGTCTTGCGTCGGCGTGACGAAGAACGCCGATAAGTGTTGCGCCATCGTTCTGCCAATCAAAGGTAATCCATTGAGCAATGCTGATTGCTCTCATTTGATGCCCATCAGGCGAGATGAGGAAAAGCGTGTCTCGGGTGTTGCAAGCGATGAAGTTGCCGGTAGGCGACCAGCGCACATCGTGAATCGAAGGAAGTTGTCGAAGAAGAGAGGGCGTGGTGTTGCCGCCCGAGGAAGCCGTAGCTAGCCACCACTGCCCGTTTTTGTTCACTGCGAAAGCCAGAGAATTGCCATCGGGCGACCAACTCGGTGCGCGCTCTTCGTCTGTTCGAGTGAGCAATTTGATCAGTGGGCCACCAGCATAGTTAAACAGATAAATCGAGTGGGTGCCGGCGCGGCTTGCGACGAAAGCGAGGCGCTGGGCGTCGGGGGAGAACGAGAGATCGCTAAAAGAGGAGATCCAGGAACGGCCAAGATCCTTTGGGGAAACAAGCGGACGCTCCCATCCATCCCCGACGCTCTTCACCCAAATTTGCTGCAATCCCATACGATCGGTTACAAATCCCAGTTGGGAGCCAAGGGGAGACCACGCCGGGCTGAATTCATTGAGCGAAGACGCCAGCAGAGGTTTGAGAGTGGGATCAGCAACCGAGAATTGGAGCAGATCAAAATCATGCTCGGATATAGTGAACGCGATGCGCTTGGAGTCCGGTGAAATTGCCGGCTGTAACGCGTCCTGCGTGGTTTTCGTAATCGCCAGGATGTGTCCGGACCCGACGTCGGCAGTATGCAGATCTGAACCGATCGTTCCTGGGAGTACGCCGCCGAAGAGGATGCGGTGACCATCCGGCATCCAATGAAAGGGATAGATTCCGTCCTCAAAGGTGAAAGCACGTCGAGGCTGACCGGCAGGATACGGAATGACCCAGAACTCGGAAGACCCGCCCCAGGAAGCGAGCCACAGGCCGATCGCTTTACCGTCCGGCGAAAAGGATACGTGGCCGTTGCTAAAAGAGGCGTAGGGCCAACGGCTGTCACGATACTTTAGAGCATTCGACGACTGGGCGTCGGGTGCGATCCAAAGGGAAAGTCCGTCGCCAGACTCAGGTGCAAGATACGCTAACGCGCCATTAGGCCCAATGGACGCCGATTTCACGTTTCCTCTCAGCCGTTGTGGAACTCCGCCCGTCGCGCCCACGGACCAGAGGGCGCTCGCGCCGGATTCGTCCCCAGCAAGGTAGAAGATTCGAGTACCATCAGCCGACCAGAATGGCTGACTGCAATCCTGCGCCGCGCGGGTAATCTGAGCCGCCGTGTATGCCGACAAGTTTCGTACGAACACCTGGCGCACGTGGCCCACGTCTCCGGTGAAGGCGATATTTTTGCCGTCGGGTGACCAGGCGGGCTCCCCTTCGAAGACTCCCGATGTCGCGAGCGGCGTCAGACGATACTCGCGGAAATTGACGCTCCGACTCAGAGTCCAAAAGAGCCGGGCACTGACAGCGGCCAAGACAAGGCAAATCAGAACGGAACAGAGTGCGGCAGCTCGACCCCGGGACGTTGCAGCTCCTGGAGCTTCAGCCCGATTAAGCCCGCGCGTTTTGGCCTCGACGGTTTTGAGGTCGTAGTAAAGATCAAAGGTAGATGCGTAACGATGTTCGCGATCTTTTACCAGACATCGTTCCACTATCCAGACGAGCGGCGCGGGAACGGTGGCATTGAGAGTGGCGAGGGGACGGCATTCCTCGTCCACGATGGCGGCCATTGTCCGTACAGCACTGCCCCGATCAAATGCTGGCGTACCCGCGAGCATTTCATACAGGATGAGCCCAAATGAAAACTGGTCGGACCGGATATCCACTTGCTCGCCGCGCGCCTGTTCCGGGCTCATGTATGTAGCCGTGCCAATAATGAGACCGGGCTCGGTCAGTTCGTGAGCGCTTTCCCCAGGGACAGCATTGACCTGCTTGGCCAACCCAAAATCGAGCAGCTTCACCAATCCCGCTTTGGTGATCATGATATTCGCCGGTTTGAGATCCCGGTGAACAATACCCGCCCGGTGAGCGGCCGCTAAGCCATCCACGATTTGCATGGCGATCTCGATCGCTTTGCCGAACGGCACAGCGCCCTTCTTGAGGAGACTTCGCAACGAATCCCCCTCGATGAGCTCTGTAACGAGATAGGGCGATCCGTTCTCAAGGCCAACGTCGTGGACCGTGAGAATGTTGGGGTGGTTAAGTCCCCCGGCCGCGCGCGCCTCTTGGAGAAAGCGCTTTTGCCACTCAGGGTCTCCGCTTGAGTTTTTCACCACCTTGATGGCTACTTCTCGTTGGAGACGGTGATCCCAGGCCCGGAATACCTCGCCCATGCCCCCCGCCCCGAGTGTCGACACGATCTCGTATGGTCCAATGCGAGTCTCAGTGGCCACGCTCATAGCTCTATAACTTATCGGCAGAATTGGGCCTAGCCTGGAGCACCGTTGCTTAATAAGGTGTAGGCTATTTGCTGATCGAGAGGAGCACCGTTCTATGATCCCGTTGCGCTGTTTTCTTGGGATTGCCATTGCTTCGAATTTGGGAGTCGAGATTCCGCCCACGGTTACAGTGCAAGCAGCGGTTCGCGAGCAGGCCCGAGTGGGACATCTGGCGCGAGCAGCGCAAATGCTGGCCCCGAGGTCTGCGCATACAGCAACGCTCTTGCGAAATGGACAAGTCCTGATTGCAGGCGGTATGCGGCGGAATCAGGAATTCTACAGTTCTGCCGAACTCTACGACCCTGTTAGAGACCAATTCCGTCCTGCGGGGAACATGAACATTGCCCGTGTTGAGCCCGCGGCGGTTCTACTGCGCTCCGGGAAAGTGCTGATCGCCGGAGGCTGGGTCTCTCATAACTGCACAGACTCTGCGGAGCTCTATGACCCTTCAACAGGTAAGTTCACCGCGACTGGACGGATGACGGTTCCACGCGGAGCTCCGAGCGCGACGCTGCTCCCTGATGGAGATGTTCTGATTGCGGGCGGAGCTGCCGGTGACGATCCGGGCGGCGTTGCTTCTGCTGAGCTCTTTCGCGCAGCTACAAACACGTTCGAACGAGTGCAATCGATGCACGTCGGGCGGGTGTCACACACAGCGACGTCTTTGCGTGACGGTCGAGTCTTGATCGCCGGAGGCCGCGGTGCAACTGTTACCGCGGAAGCCGAACTATACGATCCGAAAACGGGACGATTCACTCCAACCGGCAGCCTGAGACAGGCGCGATACAAACACACGGCCGGCTTGCTCGGGGACGGCCGTGTCTTGCTTGCAGGAGGCTCGAACGAACACGACTGGCAGGGAACGCTGAATAGCGCCGAAATCTTCGATCCGCGAACGGGCAAGTTCGCCTTGACTGCCCACCTGACTGAAAGCCGCTTCAAGCTTCCGGAAGCGGCGTCCGTCGGGTCAGGATGTGTGCTAATCGCTGGCGGAAGCAAGAGCGCTGAAGTGTATGATCCACGGATGGGGGCTTTCCTTATTGTTCCGGGTGAGCTAAGCAAACCGTGGCATTTCATGACCGAAACCCGTTTGGCCGATGGAACAGTGCTGCTGGCCGGGGGTTATGCGAATGATGATCAGGGCACGAGGGAGACGTGGATCTATCGTCAATAAACACTACATGTAAACGCCTTCGCCCCTTTGCTCAAAGTGCTCCTAGTGACACCTGATCACGGATGAAGGCGGCGCATTGCGCTACCTCTTCCCTCGGGTCTGATCCTTCTTCAAACTCAATGGCCGCGAGTCCACCGAAGTGATCTTGGCTGATTGTCCTTAGGAAATGAGCCATGTCTCCTTTGCCCTTCCCAATGACGACACAGTGCCCGGGCGCATCTTCGTCTTTCAAATGGATGATGCCGATATGCGACTTTAGCTTTTCGTACGCGTTCGTCGGATCGAAGCCGCACGCGATCATGTGTCCTGTGTCAAACGTCGAAAACAGTGCTGGTCGGCCGTACAACGCTTTCAAGACTTCATCGGGTGATTCGTAGAGGAATTTGCGATTGGCGAAGTAGTGATTGTGAATACCGAACCGAAAACCGCCCTTGTCGCAAGCAGCATTTACAGCATCCAAAAGCTCATGTGTTGCCGAACCTGATACCGTCCTTACTCCAAACAGACCAGCGCCCTCGCGCATGCGGTCTATATCGGAAGCCTTCGTGAGGTCTCCGCAAAACCAAGATCGAAGGTCGACACCCCCGGCGACCAATTGTCGCCGAACGGTCGAGAAAGTGGAGAGATCCGCTTGCGGCAGCATAAATTGAGGGTGTGAAAGCTCAATTGTGCGTAGGTTCAGGTCGCGGCACCTCTCGATTAGCCCAGCGATGTCCTGGTTCCGGAATGTATAAGTACCCAGCCCGAGAGTAAACGCCGCGGCCGGTTTATCGCCTGCATGCAGTTTGCCTACCGAAACTGCCGCGCCGCCTACGCCGACAGAGATCGCGCCAATAAACTCTCTTCGATTTACATGCATCACCGGAGTCCTCGTCCCAGGATTTCAGAAATACATCAAAGTGCGGTTTTACGGGCTAGTGCCGGCAAACTTACTTCCTGTAATACCCCGCTCTCGCAAGCACTTTCCACTCCCGCAGCCTTAGAGCACCATACGGAGCGAGCGACACCTGTACCTTGCAGAAAGTTCCGGCCGGCTTTTCATCCGTTGGTCGGTACCCAATCGTATATCGCGAACGTAGGTCTTTGATCAATTCGCCCAACCGCTCCTCCACTCTTTTGCCCTTCAGACTGATCGCCTCGCCGCCCGTGAGTTCCGCATACTTTTGTGCGTCGCCCTGCGGATGTGAATGCCGGAAAGGCGCTTCAAAGGCCATCACTGGCGCTGCCCACGCCATCGCCGCAGCACTGCGAAGCAGTAACGGCGTGACAACTGTTCCTGATTCGTCGAGACTGCGAATCGCCTCGCTTTCCGTATGGACAGTGCGGCTTTGCCCGCTGCTGGAATCCGTTCGCCCCATCGGTACGTTCGGCATTGTCGGTGAGCCAAATCACCACGCGCCTGCCGGACGGGGTGCCGGATTTCGCCAGTCCCGGCCTCTCTTTCTCCGAGTCTCTGAAGATGCTAATGATTGCGCGGCGGCCGGAGGGGCACAATTGGGCCATCGAATGCCTGCGCACGGGTTCATGGGATTTTCTGAGTCACACCAGCGTTCAAAACCTGGTTGATCACTTGGAAAATCCGGCAGGAATAGGCGGCTTACATTTCAGCGGCGACGGAAAATGGCTCTGTGTCTGGAAAGAAGACGAACGGAAAATTCTGTCTTCAATTTGAAAACCGGCTCCATTCAACACGTCGGGAGATTGCTGCCGAAAACGAAACCTTCTCTTCCGAGCACCCTTTCGACCAACAGATCATTAGCGATGACGGGGCTCATGTTGCTGGTCTGTGGTGGGGAAGCAAACTCATTTTCTGGGATTTCACAAAATCGGCGAAGGGCAGGGTGCTCTCGTCAGTGCGCCTAAGCTTGTCAGGTCTCGCGGCGAGTCCCACCGGCAACCGACTCGCGTCCGCGGGTGTAACGAGAGCTACAGTTTGGGATTTTCTTCGATCAGGGATTCTTCCCGAGTTGCCGCCCAACTGGCGACTTGACGACGCTTTGCAATTCGATAGGAATAAAACAGATCAAGTTCATTTTGCTTCATCACGTGAGCTGGATGAGCCCGGAAAAAGACTCGTGAATTTTGGTACTTGGGATCTAGCCACAAGGACTGTGCAGCGATTTGAAGACAAGGGACACTATGTCCATGGAGCAGGTTCGCGGTGACCGACGATGGAGATTCAGGCGCTGGCGCGTCTGCAGACAAAGAAAATCGAGAATTCAAGTGTGGCGGAAAACGACTGGGAAATGGAGTAAGGCTTTTTCTCTGCCAATCGGTGATTTTCCCTACCACCTTTCTCTAAGCCCCCATGGTGATTGGATGTCAACGAACTTTGTCGAACGGAAAGACGAACCGACCGACGGGATAGCTCTGTGGCACATCGAGTCAGGTAGGGCGCGCAAAAGTTCTATTCGACGAGTGGATGATGACATCTGCCTTCAGCGCAGATAGTAAATGGTTCGCGACAGCCGGGAACTTGTATACCAGGGGGCGCGGATTCATCCCCGAACTGAAGTTGTGGCAGCTGGATAGGATGTCCGTCCGCTCGATCAGTCCTTACGAATGCAACGATATTAAGGTCATCGCAGTCGCCGACCTGCCCGCGCGCTTTGTCTTGTTCGCGCAATAGATCCATGTTCAGGTAGCGCATGGCTTCGATCCAGCGCATGGCTTCGATCCAGATGGGATGAGCAGGTCGCGGTCAATACGACCTGGTAAATTTCCGTCCAAAAGGAGATCAGGTAATGCGGAAACAGCTGGAAACTCGGGCGCGCAACGTCGAGCGCGGTAAGTTCACGATTGGATTGGACCTGGGTGATCGATGGGCTCAAGTCTGCATGTTGGATAACTATGGCGAGATCATCCATGAAGGGCGCGTTAAACTTACGCAGCAAGCGCTTGTAGCGCGCTTCGATGGTCTGCAATGTGCGCGTGTTGCACTCGAAGCCGGCACGCATTCTCTTGGGTGAGCGCCTTGTTGATGAGCGAACTCGGCAATGAGGTGATAGTGGCTAATGTCCGCGAATTGGCGGCCATTACGGGCAGCACGAAGAAGAGCGACAAGAACGATGCTCTCAAGTTGGCGCGATATGCTCGCGTCGATCCATCTATTCTTTGTCCAATTCGACACCGTTCCGCAGAATCGCAGCGTGACCTGAGCCTTATTCGAGCACGGGCGGCACTCCTCCGAGCTCGGACGCTGCTGATCAACACAGCGAGGGGGATTGCGAAGCCGCTAGGATATCGTCTGCCGAAATGTACAGCTGACGCATTCGCACGAAATTGCCGGGGCCATATCCCCGACCAGCTAACGCTCGTACTGTTCACCTCTAATGGATCAGATCCAGCAACTCACTGAATCGCATTAAGGCCTATGACGACCAGATTGAAGCAATGTCAGTCGATCGAGGCGCGGAGCTTTCGCCGATATTGTCAGTGCCCGGCATCGGCGGTCTGACTGTATTGACGTTTGTACTTACGATCGGTGACCAGAGTCGGTTAAGCGCAGCCGGGATGTGGCCTGTTATCTCGGCCTACAACCGAAGCGCAGCCAATCTGGCGGTTGCGACCCGCGGCTTGGAATCACTAAAGCGGGAAATGGCTACGCCAGAATGTTGTTGGTCGAGTGTGCGCAACATATTCTTGGGCCGTTCGGACGCGACAGCCACCTGCGACGCTGGGGATTGAACCTGTCCCAACGCGGCGGGAAAGGATCCAAAGAGACTGTAACGGAAACTGTGTAAACGGGCGGAGCCGTTCAAAGATCACAGTGAATCGACTAAGTCGGGCTTAAGCCGATCACCGAAGATCATCATCAACTGATTCATCACGATATCCCAGCCCTGCCGTTTTGTCCAGCGATTTGCAAAATTGCGAAGGTTGAGAAACAGGATCTTGATGACCGCCTCATCGTTGGGAAAGACTTTGCGATTGGCGATATTTTTGCGCATTTGCGAATGCAGGCTTTCGATGGCATTGGTGGTGTAGATCATGCGGCGGAGTTCGACCGGGTATTTGAAAAACGTCGTCAGCTCATTCCAGTGATTGCGCCAGGCCGCCACGGAGGCCGGATAACGAGCCTCCCAGCTTTGCGCGAAGCGGGCCAGGAACTCCTTCCAACTGCTCTGGCTCTCTCGGTTGGCCAATTCCACCGCCAACATGCAGCGCCGGCCCTCCCAGTTAATGCCGATCGCCAGCAGCACCGCCTGGCTGCGGATTACACCGTCTTCGCGGATCTTCTCGTAGCGCGCATCCACCACCACATACGGGTATTCTTCCTCCAGCCGGCGGCAAGCAAACTTCTCCAGCTCCTCATCCAGACCTTGATTGATGCGGCTGCTGGCCGAGGCCGAAAACTCATGTCCGCACAACTCCTCCGGAATGGTTTTGACCTTGCGCGTGGAAACACCCTGCACGTACATTTCCGCCAGCGCTCCCAGGAGCGCTTTTTCGCTCCGCTGATAGCGTTCGAACACCTCGGTTCGAAACCGTCCATGCCGGTCCTGCGGAACCCTTAGCTCCAGTTTGCCTACCCGCGTCAGCAGCGTGCGGGGATAGTATCCCGATCGATAACCGAGCCGGTTGGGTGTGCGCTCGCCTTTTTCGGCTCCCACCGCCTCCTCCATTTCCGCCTCGAGCACTTGCTGTAC
>JAFATG010000051.1 GCA_019244055.1 Acidobacteriaceae bacterium
ACGAGGCGATGCATGGGACCGCCCGTCGCCGGCGCGCTCGCAACGAGGGCGATTCGGCTGTGCAACTTCAGTGGAAAACCTGCGCCGGATTCAGCAAACTTTCGCTCCAAATCCCTTGACTGACAAGCTCAGATGTCTAACGACTACCGGCGATTAGCACAAAGTTCTTGCAGATTGCCGATGGTCCCTCCGGATTTGTGAAACCCGTCGCCAGAACATATAGAGACATTCCCGCCCCGCCCGCTTTCCACAGGCTGCCCACTTTATATTTCGACTGTCTTCAGTCATGGCTGAGTCGAACCTTAGTCGATGCGAAGGACAATCGCCGGTTCCACCTTTGCGGCTCGAACCGCGGGCAGGTAGCTGGCGATGAACGCCACCGCGAAAAGAACGCCGATGACGCCCACGAAAGTCTCCGGGTCGCCCGGTTCCACTGCAAACAGCAGACTCGTATAAAGCCGGCTCAACAGGAGCGCCAGAGGGACGCCGGCAATCAATCCGAACCCAAGAAGCCGGGACGTCTGCCGGAATATCATCGCCTTCACCCGATGCGTATCGGCGCCCAAGGCCATCCGGATGCCGATCTCTTTTCGGCGTTGTGCCACCGAGTAGGCAATGACTCCGTAAATACCCACCGCCGCCAGGAAAAGCGCGGAACCTGCGAAGACCGTAACCGCGAGCATCGCTGTTCGCGGCCGTCCCAGGTTCTCGGAAATGACTTGCTCCAGGGGCACAACATTTGCGACGGCCTGCTGGGGATCAACCGCCTGGATGCGGCTGCGAATCGCGCCCGCTATCCCGGTCGACGTGTTCGTTCGCACCAGCAGCTTTGCCACCAGCCAAGGCCGCTGGGAGAGAGGCAGGTACAGCTCCTCATCCACACCCGTATCTTGCACGCCCGATCGGACGTTCCCGACCACCCCCACGACTTCACAGTTGATGCGATCCGTTGAATAGATAATGTGCTTGCCGAGTGGATTGATATCGGGAAAGAATCTCCTCGCGAACGCCTCATTGATGATGATCACGCGCGAGGAGGTGGACGTATCGTGATCCGTAAACATGCGCCCTTTCAGCAACGGGATGCCCACGACCCTGAAATAACTCGGGCTCACGCTACGCCCGCTTGCGCCAGGGTTTCGGGAGCCAAGGTCCGGTGCGCCCTCGAGTTGGAGCATGTATCCGAGCCCGCTACTGACCAGGTTCACTTTGGAAGCGATGGCCGCTGCCCTGACTCCTGGAATGGTCCCCACGCGTCGCAGCACTTCGTCGTAGAAGTTTACCCTCTCTTGCGCGGCCCCATAACGGTCGGGCATCAGGTCCAACGAGACCATCAGAGTGTGATCTGCGCGCAGTCCCGTGCTCATCGTGGCCATCCGGATGAAGCTGCGCGTCAGCAATCCCGCCGCCGCCAGCAGCACAAGGCACACTGCCACTTGTCCCGCCACGATGCTGTTGCGCAGCTGTGTACTCCACATCGATGCGGAGCTTCCCCGTTCCCCGGAGTGAATCCCGGACCGGCCCTTCCCGAGCCCGGCCACCCCGAGCCCAATCAGCCCGAACAAAACACCAATGGCGATGGCGACCACGAAGGTGCAAAGCGTCACGGCAACATCCAAGTGCACGTCGGGAACAGAAGACTCCACCGCCTGAAGGGCGGACACCACAGCTCGCATTCCCCACGCGCTGAGCGGCAGCGACAGGAAGACGCTGCAGACGGACAGGAAGACACTTTCGGTAACCAGTTGTTGGGTAATGCGCCAGCGGCTCGCTCCCAATGCAACGCGCACTCGGACGTCGCGGTCTCTCGCGGTCGCGCGCGCAAGCACGAGGTTTGCGACGTTTGCGCAGGCGATGACCAGAAGACAAGCCACCGCGCCCCATAAAACGAGGAGCGTCATGTGTACCGTCGAGAAGAGTTTCTGCTGTAGCGTCTCACCGCTCACCGGCCCGAGGATATCGCTGTTGTCTGGATTTTCCTGACGGTAGCGTTCGGCCAGCACGGCCAGTTCGGCGCGTAAGCGTGATAGCGTAACGCCAGGGCGAAGCCTTGCGATCACCGTCAGGTATGTTGCGCCCAATCGGACGCTCGTGGGGGCGAATGTTCGCGTGTCCACGATTCGGCTGCGCCAAAGGTCCACCGAACCCCTTTGAAACTGGAAGCCGCGCGGCAGCACGCCGATCACCGTGAACTCCTCGCCGTCAATCACAACCGCGTGCCCGATTATCTTGGGATCGGCATGGTACCGTTCTCGCCAGAACCGGTCACTTAACAAAACCACTTCGGCCGCCCCGTGGTGGTCTTCGCTGGCTAGAAAACCGCGGCCGATTTGCGGGGTTATACCAAGCACCGAGAAGAAATTTGACGTGACTCGGCCGCCTTCCACTGGCGCCGGTTCGCTGTGATCCGAAAACGTGACGGTCTCGTCGTCATAGGCGGCGAGTTCTGCGATGCTTGTGAGGCGCTGCTCGAAGTACGAAAAACGGGGATACGAAAACGTGTACCAGGGATAGTTTTCCCCATCGCCGCGCCACAGGCAGAGCAGCCGCCCTGGATCGGCGAAGTGAAGCGGCTGCAGCAGAACGCTGCGCACCGCTGAAAATATAGCGGTGTTCGCGCCGATGGCGATCGCTAGTGTCAAAATGACCGCCGTTGCAAACCCTTTCGATTTGCGGAGCTGCCGGGCGGCGTACCGCAGATCACCCGCCAATGTCTCCCAGAACTGTCCTCCCCAGACCTCGCGGCTTTCCTCATTGAAAAGTGTCACGTTGCCGAATTCTTTCCTGGCCGTCTGGAATGCTTCTGCCGAAGGCATTCCGTCTCGAATCAATTCCTCTGCCCTTTCGGAGATATGCTGTTCGATCTCTTCGGAAAGGTCCTGAAGCACCTGCCGGCGACGGAATAACCGCTGAATCCAGGTCATAAGCTAGGCGGGCGATAACACGTGCCGTATGCCTTCGAGCATCTCTTCGAAGCTGGACACCTCGCGGTCAAGATGCTTGCGGCCGGTCGCACTTATCGTATAGAGCTTACGCGTCGACCGGTTGATGAGATCGCCCACTCCGATCGAACCCAGCCATCCTTGAGCATTCGCTGAAGGCCGGATTAGGCGATCCTTCTTCCACTTGCAGCAGATCCCTGGATGCCGATTTGATCTCTTGAGTGAGCGCATAGCCGTGGATCGGGCGGCGCTTCAGCGTCCGCAGGACCATCATCTCCAGCGCGCCCGGAAAAAGATCCAGCGCGCCCGGAAAAAGATCTCGCCGTGTTCTCGTCTTCATACGCCGAAACGCCCCAAGGCATAGACTAAACAAGGGTCAGAGATTCTGTCAACCAGAAACCGCCACGGAAGGATAAACTAAGGAGGATTCCGGAATCGATATTTCCGGTGAATGCCATCCCGCGGACAAATCTCAAGGACATCCGGGGCAGCAGCGAAACCAGGACTTCAAGCGCGCGCACGCTCGACTCGAAAATCAAACGTCTGCGAATAAATAAATACGGTTTCAAAGTCCCACGCTTCAGCTGAGCAAGGCCACTGCGGAAGCATGAATTGTGCGTCTGCACAGTTCGCCTGGTTGCCGAACGCTTTTCGCACAATCGTACGTCGGCTTCCCCTTGCCGTGTTGCTCCGGACCCTTTTCGTATGACACACACCATCAGGAAACTGGATGGCTACTGCCGGATAGATCCGCCCTGACGGCCAAGGGTGGAGTTTAGCCGACGTCCTAAGAACAGGACGCATTACTGGTCAGCAATGGTCAGCTCAAGATAATCTTGCGAGCTTCTCCCTCTGGGTCATTTACCATCTGGGAATCGTTATCCCAGAGGAGGGTTTTATTTGTTTCGGGGTCGGTCGGTTCCCAACTGAGTCCCTGGACACTGGGCTTGCCGGTTGCGGCGAAAGCCGCCCAGGAAGAAGCCATCTTCTTCGCAAGCGCCTGCGCCTCGGGTGTGTTGCCCGTCCCTTGTTCGCAGCGCTTGGTGTTATCGAAGCAGAACTGTAGTTCGGCGGTATGCCATGCACCGGGCACGCCGTCGAGAATGGGCGTCTGCCATGTGAAGTAATACGTGTAGGCGGGCCCGGCTTGGAGGTCGTGCTTCAGCTTAGCCATCTTCACAACGTTGTTGCGCATCGACAGTCCGTTAAGTCCCGGGCGCCCGGAACAGATGTAGGACAGAGTTTGTATTTTCTTCCCCGGGTAAGCTTTCTTCAAGGCGGCGACGATGGCGGTGGCCTTCTCTTCCCCATACATTTTGACCAGATTTGCGTGCCACTCCTGTTCAGTAGGACGAGAAGACATCTGATTGCCTTCTTCGCTGACCGAACCGATGAGCATGGGTACATGCTTCGACACTTCCGGAGCAGCGTCGAAGAACGACCTCATGTTGATCACCTTGCCATCGACGCAGGGCGACCAACCCACGCGAGGTTTTCCGGCAGCTCCGGGTCCCATGAATGCTCCGGGAGGGTTGATTTTGCCCGCCGCGGCATTCCCTGCGGCCATCAGCTTGGACCACTCCATCTTCTGCAGCGACTCAATATCGTTGGAGGCAAGGCCCAGGTCTTTCATCATCACGCGGGTGAGTTCCCTCTGCTGCTCCCGAGTGGGAATGTTGCCGCCGCCGCCGGATTGGGCTGAAGCGCGATGGAACAGACCGGATGCGGATGGCATACCCATCAGAGTCGTCACTTTGGATCCGCCGCCAGACTGGCCGTAGATCATTACCCGGTCAGGATCCCCGCCGAAGTTCTCGATGTTGTCATGGACCCATCTCAGCGCTGCGACCAGGTCCGTCATTCCCACATTGACGGAGTCTTCATACGCCCCTCCTCCAACCTCGGAGACATCCAAAAACCCTAAGATGTTCAGACGGTGATTGACTGAAACCTGCACGACATCGTGATGCCGCGCCATCTGGGCGCCATCATGCGAGGGCAGTTCATATGCAGAACCAAAGCTGAACCCGCCGCCGTGCAGGTACACCATCACAGGACGCTTGCCGCTCAGACTGGATGTCCAAATGTTCAGCTTGAGCATGTCCTCGCTTTGCCATCCGTCATCCCAGTCGAAGAGGAAGGTCTGCTCGATGCTGGTCCAGGGGTGCAAGGTCTGCGGGCAATTCGCGCCGTAGACCAGAGCCGGATATTCGTCAGTCCAGGGGGCGGGCGGCTTTGCGGGAAGCCATCGGTTTTCACCGCCGGTTGACTGGCCATACGGTACGCTTTTGAAAGTGAAGACCCCGTCAACCAGGAAGCCCCGCACCTTGCCATAATGCGTTTTCGCGACGGCAGAGCGCGGCGTGGAGCAATCTCCGGATTCCTGATGCGCTCCGGTTTTTACGCTGTCAGAGGCGAGGACGGATGGTCCGGATGCGGCGCCCACGCTGGCGGTTGCTGCTAGAAGCAGCGCATTTCGGCGGCTGATAATCATGGCATTGAGCGATCTCGGCATGGAGCTCCAGTTGATCTCTAAGGCAGTTTGATGTGCCGCGCCGTCCGGCGTGAACGAGTCACTGCGGCCGCCATGAAGCACGGATTGCTGAATACTGTATCGCAGTCGTTGACTGCATTTAAATCTGCGAAGAACTACTTACCAGCATCAAAGTGACGCAGTAGCTTACGTTCCCTATGGATGGGAGTGCGTAATCGAGAGCTAGAGTACCGCAAGCGCCGCATAGATCATGTGTGACGCTAGAAATCTATCTGGAGTGATCCGGGGCGATAAGGCGGAGTAGCCGTGTGAGGCAGATCGCCGGATCAGTTCAGATAGAGCCGTTTGAAGGAAGGCGACTGCGTTTGCGGCGGACGCGGCCAGTTTGGCAAGCAAT
>JAFATG010000358.1 GCA_019244055.1 Acidobacteriaceae bacterium
GAAGACTATGAAATCGCGCGCCGTTTCGTGCTGACATGCCAGAGCTATCCAATTACCGATCAAATCACCGTCGATTACGATCAGGACAACTGAAAACCAGGTAAACGAACGTGCCAGAAAATTTCTTTGCTCGCCATCAGCCATTACTGAAGCAAGCTGTTGCAGCGATCCAGACTCGCGGCTATTGGAGTCCCTTCTCGGAAATGCCAAGCCCCAAAGCCTATGGAGAAACGGCGAACGATGAAGGCAAGAAAGCCTTCGATGCGCTCTTGCACAAGCCGTTTCCATTGGATCAGCCCGGTACGACAGGCAAGACCGGCCGCGAGGAATCGCCATTCGGATTCGAGCTCGGCATCACGTACCCAAAGGTGAACCTGGACGATCTAATCCCGGCGGTCCAGCGCGCGGAAGCGGCCTGGCGGAACGCTGGACCCGAAACCTGGACGGGTATCGCCCTCGAAAGCCTCGTCCGACTGAATAAGAAGAGCTTCGAAATGGCCTACGCGGTTATGCACACCACCGGTCAGGCGTTCATGATGGCCTTTCAGGCCGGCGGCCCGCATGCCCAGGATCGCGGCCTCGAAGCCGTGGCGTATGCGTGGTCGGAGATCAGCCGCGTTCCCAAGACTGCCCGCTGGGAGAAGCCGCAAGACAAAAATGAGCCTCTTCGAATGGAGAAGCACTATCGCGTCGTGCCTCGCGGTATCGCACTCGTGATCGGCTGCTGTACGTTCCCCACCTGGAACAGCTATCCGGGTCTGTTCGCTAGCCTCACAACCGGAAATGCAGTGATCGTGAAGCCGCACCCGGGCGCCATTCTGTCCTTGGCGATTACGGTTCAGGTTATCCGCGGCGTATTGGCCGAAGCCGGTCTCGATCCAAACATTGTTACGCTGGTCGCGCATGAAAAGGGCGATGATGTCGCGCAGAAGCTGGCCCTCCGCCCCGAAATCAAGATCATCGACTTCACCGGCAGCTCGCGTAATGGCGAGTGGCTCGAACGCAACGCGCATCAGGCGCAAGTGTTTACGGAAAAGGCCGGCGTCAACCCGATCATTATCGATTCCACCAACGACCTGAAGGGCATGGTGCGCAACATTGCCTTCTCCTTGTCGCTGTACTCGGGCCAGATGTGTACTGCGCCGCAAAACATCTATGTCCCTCAATCGGGGATCGATACCGCGGAAGGCCATTTGAGTTTCGATCAGGTCGCGAATGCGATCGGCGAAGGCATTAGCAAGCTCCTATCGGATACGGGACGAGCGGTCGAAGTCCTGGGCGCCATTCAAAACGAAGATATTCTGCATCGCATCGAGCAAGCGCGCGGTCTTGGCGAGATAGTCGTCGATAGCAAACAGCTTCCGCATCCCCAATTCGAAAAAGCGCGCGTATACACGCCCTTGCTCCTGAAGGCCACCGCGGGTGATGAGGCAAAGTTTATGCGCGAGCTGTTCGGGCCCATTGCTTTCGTCGTTGCCACGCAGAACACAGCACAAAGCATCGAGATTGCCAAACGCGCTGCGCTCGAGCATGGCGCCATCACGATGTCTGTTTACTCAACCGACAACAAAGTCCTCAATAAGGTTCGTGACGCAGCAGCGGAATCGGGCGTCTCGCTCTCCTGCAATCTGACCGGTGGCGTATTCGTGAATCAATCCGCTGCTTATAGTGATTTTCATGCATCGGGAGCCAATCCTGCCGCGAACTCTTCTCTGACCGACACTGCGTTCGTGGCGAATCGATTCCGCGTGGCGCAAAGCCGGGCTCATGTCTAATGACTACGAAACTATCCTGTTCGGGATCGACGACAGCGTCGCCCGGCTGACCCTGAACCGTCCCGACAAGCTAAATAGCTTCAACGTCCCGATGCATCTCGATATTCAACAGGCGCTCGGGGAAGTGGAGCGCAGCGAAGCCGTGCGCGTGCTGCTGATCACGGGCTCGGGGCGCGGTTTCTGCGCGGGACAGGACCTTTCCGATCGTGCTCTGGCGCCCGGCGAAGCCATCGACCTCGGCGCTTCCATCGAAGCGTATTACGCGCCGCTCGTCCGCCGTTTGCGTTCGCTTTCGCTTCCGGTCGTTTGCGCCGTCAACGGAGTCGCTGCAGGTGCCGGAGCAAACCTGGCATTCGCGTGCGATATCGTCATTGCGGCGAAGTCGGCGAGCTTCATTGAGTCGTTCTGTAAGCTTGGTTTGATTCCCGACACCGGTGGCACGTATTTCCTTCCCCGGCTGATCGGCAGTGCGCGAGCCGTGGGAATGGCGATGCTGGGGCATAAGATCTCAGCCGAGCAAGCTGCCGCTTGGGGACTGATCTGGCAGTGCGTTGACGATGCAGATTTTTCAGCCGCTGTTGACAAGCTTGTAGCGCAACTGGCTTCAGCGCCCACGCGCGGCTTGGCCCGCATCAAACAAGCCATCTACTCTTCCGGCGAAAACGCGCTTGACCGGCAATTGGATCTCGAACGCGACCTGATGCGCGAACTGGGGCGTTCGCAAGATTTCCGCGAAGGTGTTGCGGCATTTCTAGAGAAGCGCGCGCCGCGGTTCACCGGTAAGTAACGCCGGCAAAACTGCTCACGTTAGCGCGGATGTGCAGAAGGCGCACCGCTTCGCCGCGATGGGAATTTCGCTCAGGCACTCGGGGCACTTCTTCGTCGTCGGATCCGGCGGGGCTTCGCCTCGGCGCAGGCGCGCCATGAGCGCGTTCATTGGCAGCACGATGAAGTAGTACACTGCCGCCGCAATGAGGACAAATGACACCAGTGCGTTGATGAAATCGCCAATCAAGAATCTGCTGTTGTGAACGGTAAAGTAGATCTGCCTGAAATCAGGCTTGCCCCCAATTGCGGCTATGAGCGGGGTAATCAGATCCGTGACCAGGGCTGTCACGACCGCTCCAAAAGCCGCCCCCATCACCACCGCGACCGCCAAATCGATTACGTTTCCACGCAGAAGGAATTTCTTGAACTCTTTCATAAGCGTCCTGCATTTCTCCTTTGTTTCTAATTGGTTCCTTGGCTCACGCCACAGCTAGACTAAATCATATTGCCAAGCTGGCATTTCCGCGTCTAAACAAGAGGAGATTCTCATGGCGACATACATGCATCCGACAATCAAAGAAACGCCAACGCGGCGAGACACCTTGATCGCAGCTCAAACGGTCAGCCTTATGTGCGCAGTAGGCGCGCTCTGGTTATTCGTTTCGCCTTGGGCCGACGGCTTCTCTGATTATCGCGACCCGTGGAATGCATGGATCGTCGGCGCAGTCATGTTTGTGTGCTCACTCATCCGGCTCATCGGACCCGCCCGAACCACCTTCTTCAGCTACGTGAACGCTGTACTGGCTGTCTGGATCCTTGTTTCGCCGTGGGTCTATGGCTATGCCGGAAATGGTCCCCGGTTGACGAATAGTCTGGCAGTGGGGGTCTTCATCCTCGCGATGTCGCTTGTCTCGGCCAGAGAAACGCGACACCTCTCCGGCCTCTGAAGCCGGCTTCGTAAGATCTAGAATTGAGTACCTTAATCACCAGGCGCGAATGGGGCTTGTCTGCGCTCGCGGCGGGCGCGATTGCAAACGTGACGAAAACAGATAAGACTTACGCCGTTATCGGTGCCGGCGTGTTCGGTTCCTGGACCGCGTATAAACTTCGCCAAGCCGGCCATAACGTTCTTCTGCTCGATGCCTACGGACCGGCCAATATGCGCGCAAGTTCGGGCGGAGAATCGCGTATCATTCGCGCTTCCTACGGCAAGGACGAAATCTACACGCGCATGGCCGTAAAATCGCTCGCTCAGTGGGACGCATTTTTCCAGAAGACCGGCCGCTCACTGCTCTATCGAACGGGCGTGCTGTGGATCGCCAAGCCGGACAATGCGTATGCGAACGAGAGCCGCGAAATGCTGCGCAAAGTGGGCGTGCCCTTCAAGGATTTGGCCCCGGACGAAACTCAAAAGCTCTATCCCCAGATTCGAGTCGAGCCCGGCGCCGGCGCGATCTTCGAACCGAACAGCGGCGCTCTCATGGCCCGCGAAGCCGTGCAAGCGGTAGTTGCTCAGTTTATGCGCGATGGCGGGCAGTTCCGCCATGCCGCCGTGCGCACGCCCGAGGGCAACGGTCACTTGGAACAAATTCTTACTTCCGATGGTTCGCCCATACGCGCGGATGCCTTCGTGTTTGCCTGTGGAGCCTGGCTCGGAAGAGTTCTGCCCGACGTACTAGGCAAGAAAATTTTCCCGACGCGCCAGGAGGTCTTCTTCTTTGGGCCGCTTTCCGGGGACCGCCGCTTCGAGCCGCCCCAGATGCCCGTCTGGATTGATTTCGGCGATAACGGCGGAATGTACGGCTTCCCCGATCTGGATACGCGCGGCTTCAAGGTCGCCTTCGACTTGCACGGACCCGAATTTGACCCGGATACCGGGAACCGTTTTCCTTCTCCACAGAAGACCGAAGAAGCGCGGGCCTACGTGTCGGAGCGTTTTCCTGGTTTGGCGCACTCGCCTATAGTCGGTTCAAGAGTCTGTCAGTACGAGAACAGCTCAAACGGCGATTTCGTCATCGATCGCCATCCGGCATTCGACAACGTCTGGATCTGCGGTGGAGGCTCTGGTCACGGCTTTAAACATGGTCCGGCCGTCGGAGAGTACACTGCCGCTCGCGTGCTGGGCGCGGCCGATCCCCCGATTGAACCGCGCTTCTCTCTTGCTTCAAAGTCTACTGTCCAGCACCGTTCCGTAATCTAGCGGCCCGGGGCGCAAATCAGAACTGGAAGTGCAGCCCGAACTGCATCTGCCGCATTGGCACTTGAATGTACGTGATTTGCCCCGCCCCGCTTGCGTCGATCGTGGAGCTTGGATTCCCCAGATTTACGTGATTGAACACGTTGAACGCGTCGGCACGCAACTCGAGCCTCCAGCGCTCGCTCGGTATTACGTTCTTGGACAGGGAAACGTCGGTTTCCCACAGGTCGGGTCCGCGAAGAGAGTTGCGCCCCGCGGTCCCCTGGCGGAACGGCTGCAGCGGCTCGCTAAACGCTGCCACATTGAACCATTGGCTCGCATTGGGATTTGGAACGCTCGGGTTACCAATCACGTCCGCTCGCACTTGAGAAAAATCCGGATCGTTCAACAGCGGGGCATTTGCCACGGTCGGCGTAAAGGGTAGCCCCGTTCCCCAGGTGTTGACGCCGCTCAACCGCCAGCCGCCAACGATTGCATCCGCAACGGCGTTGTTACCGAGGTTCCAATGACGATTACGGCCGACAGGAATGTCCCAGTTGTAGGTGAACGTGATCTCCTGGGTCCGATCCCACGACGCCGGGCCGTAGTCGTTCTGTGGGGCATAGATGTTCGAAGGCGCACCCCCGGCTCCTTCTGACGCGTAATCCATAGCCTTCGACCACGTATAGGTAAACAAAAAATCGAGTCCGCGCGAAAATTGCTTCTGAAACTTGGTCTGCAGCGCGTTGTAGTTCGAATTGGTGCAATTGCAATATTGGGTGAGATATTGTGTCAGACCGAACGGGTTGTAAAAGGGACGGCGAGGATTCAAGTCACCGGGACCAGGCACGGCTTGGTTACGATTCACATTCTCGTATAGATGCCGGCCGACGTTTCCTACATACGCGACTTCCAAGGCCATGGTGGAAGTCAACTGCTGTTGAACTGTGAAGTTCCAGAAATAAACTTCTGGGATCCGATAAGAATTCAGCGGATCCGTGAAGTAGTTGATTCCGATTCCATTGGGCAGCGGATAACGTCCGTTTGAGCCCACGGGTGGATTCACCGGCACGGGCGGTCCGTTGAGCAGATTGAACGGCGCGAAATATATGTTAGATTGAGTCACGCTTTGCGCATTCACGATCGGTGGATTGTAATCGGCACCTTGCCCGAAAACGGAACCCAGTCCGGAAGGCGTAGCGCTGATTCCAAACCCCGTGCGCACGACCGTTTTCGGCGCGGCTTGGTAAGCAATGCCGATACGCGGCTCGAATAGCTTGTTGTATGCCTGCACCCCAAGATTTATGGGAACGCTGCCCACTCCGGCAACAAGCACCTCGCCCGTGGATGGATCAAAGCTGCCCGCCCCGCCCGGTTTTGCGGCCACTTGCGGCAGATAGTCTTCCCAGCGCAGGCCGTAGTTCACGGTCAACTTTGACGTGACCCGCCACGAATCTTGCCCAAAGAAAAACAGACGTGTTTGCCGAAGTCCGGGATAGTAATCATAAGCCGTATAATAGCGGCCAAATGTGGCTGGCAGTCCCAAAAGGTAGGACGCGAGCCCCGAGCCGGTAGAAGCACTTCCCGCAGCTAGCTGGTCGATGCCGAAATCACCCGTTTCCGAGGCGTTGAAGGTGATCTCACCCGAACGATGCGTATCGCTCGGGATTCTCTGCTGTTGCGCGCGCCGGATGTCCGCGCCGAATTTGATGGTGTGATTCCCTGTGATCTTGGTCCAGTTATCCACCCATTGAAACTGGTTTTCGGTCTCCTTCAGCGGGCAATTGCACTGATTTACGTTAAGCCCATAGCCAAAGTTGAAGCCGCCGCTCCCAACAATATAAAATGCGGGTAATCCCGTCGTTGATGGTGATCCCGTGTTCAATCCCGGCAGCCCGGCATCTTGCGCCGGCGTAGTGCCGGCGTCGTTCGGCTGGACGCGAATTCGATAGCGATAAAAACCGAAGCGAGCATCGGTCACAAGGGTAGGGCTGAAGGTGTGATCCAGTCCGAGCGCGAGGCTTTGGTTACGGTCAATCGAATCACCCGAGAATTGAAAGGCACTGGGACCGCCGCCGGCATCGCCGAAAGCCGCGGGCGCGTAGTTGTTGAAATCCGCGATGGTGTAGCGGCCGAAGATGTGAGTCTTGGTGCTCCAGTTGTAATCGACACGCCCGTCGTATTGGTCCGTATTAAACCTCTGAACGCCGTCGCTGATATAGTTGTTGAAGAAGCTGCTGCCATTGTTTGGAAGCGGAAGCAGCGACAACAGTTTCTGCATGGGGGCGGTGACCGGGATCATGTTTGGCTGGCCGTTGACGGTGTAGGCCTCGCGTCCGGAGCCATCTGCGGCGCCCGTGTTGGGGTTGAACACCATCCCATCTCGAGCAGCCACTGTCCCACCCTCCGTCGTTGGAACCATCGCGGGATTTGCGCACGGCCCGGTGGAGACACTGCCGTCCGCGCAAATGTAATTGCCGAGCAGCGCACTCAGGTCCCCGTTACGTTCTGCCGCGGTAGGCACCGTCGTAAGAACCGATCCTCCCGTTCTACGCCGCGTACCCTGATAGTCAAAGAAACCGAAAAGCTTATCCTTGAGGACCGGAAACCCCACCGAGCCACCAAACTGGTTCCAGCGGAGCGGCGGATTCAGTTGGGTGAACGGGTTCGTAGCATTCGTAATGTTATTCCGCAAGTATTCAAACAGCGATCCGTGCCACTGGTTCGTGCCCGATTTCGTCGTTGCCTGGATGAGAGCGCCGGCTGCGGAGCCGAACTCCGCCTCATAGTTGCTCGTGCTGACCTTGAATTCCTGCAGTGAATCAACGTCCGGATTGATGACTGCGATTCCCAGAATCGCGCTGTCATTCTCCGTTCCGTCGAGCAGGAAGCCGTTCGCCGTAAAGAACTGGCCATTGGCGTTCGCCTGAATGCCCTGTTGTGGATTTTCAGCCGCGGAGTGCTGCCACGTGTTGAGCTGCGTTCCGGGAACAATAAGAAGGAGATTCGTGACGTTCCGGTCAAGCACCGGCAGTTGCTGCACTTGAGTGCCGGTCAGGGTAGTCGCGATCTCGGCCCGGTCCGTGGTGAGCAGCGGCGTCACATCCGTAACCTCCACGCTAGTTTGCACGCTCGCTGGCGCCAGCTTGACATCCAACGGAGTCGTGGCGTCGATCTCGACCATTGCGTTTGCGGTGAACTTGCCAAATCCGGGACTCTCTACAGTCACCTGATAATGCCCGGCAAGCAGGTGCGTTTGTGAGAAATTACCGTCGCTGCTGCTCTGAACGTGATAGACAGCTCCGCGATCGAGATCGGTAATCGTGACGGTCGCGTTCGGTACAGCCGCGCCGGACGGATCGCTGATGGTCCCGGAAATATTGCCCGACACCGCTTGGCCAAACGCCATTGCTGCGAGCAGAAAGGCGATTGCTGCGCCTGCCAGCGAATAGAGATATCTTGCGAACATAAACTAACCTCCCTGATACACTGCTTTCTAGATAGACTAAGCGCAATCGCGTTTTGTTCAAATATTATTGCGGCATCGCGCCCGGGTCTAGCTTCACCCGGATGTGAATCGCACCGATGTCTTTCTGTGCCGACACCGCCTGCACAACGATTTCTTTCCACCCGCTGATTTTTGCTTCTGGTGTCTGCGCTTGGAACGTGAGGCGCAAGGTGTCGCGCGGACTAACTGAAAAATTCGGCAGCGGACGCCGCATCCACTTCCAGCCTTCTGGCAAGGCGACCGAAAAGGTCACGGCGAGTGTCGCGTCAGTTGGATTTTCAATCAGAATCGGGACCGACACCTGGCTTGAATAGTTCAACAGCATCTCGGGTGAAAAGAGATTCTCGAGAGCCTCCAGTCCATGAGCCTGCCAAAAGCAGTGATAAAAATTCCATGACCCTCCTAGGCTGAGGCGTGGCCCTGTTGGCTCCTGCAACACGAATCCGGGCGGACGCTTATAAGCGATGCCATTCGGAATCGTTCCTGCAAAGAGATCGGCCGTAACATCTGAGTTCACGTAAGATTTTCCGAAAATGAAGCGCACCGGCTGATCGAAATAGTAAAAATCGTTGTGCGCCAGTGCGGCTTCAGCCATTTGGCCCGTGTCGCCTTGCGTTAAATGAAATGCGCATTCCTCAGCCGCGAGCCGGGCATAGCTAACGCCGCGCGCTGCTGATTTCTCACTTGATAGGTACGCCGGCCCCTTGCCGTTCAGCGACTCCGGATGTTCCGTGTCGCTGAAAAAGTACAGCTTTTCGGGTTGCCACGGCCGTAATCCTTCGGTGAAATTTCCGATGTCATCGCGATTTCTCGGCGGGACGATTTGTTCTGCAAACGCCGTGGGATCCCCCGCCATATCGAAAGCTTCAGTCGTGAGTACCCCCGCTGCTTGATGATCACCGTGGTTCTCTCCCGCTGCCCAATCCGGAAGCCAGGTCGCGATGACAGTAGGGCGCGTCAATCGAACCAGTCGGACCAAACGGCCTAGCGAGTCACCGTGGTCCCAAGCCTCAAGCGAATGCAAGACCTCTTGACTCGGCGTATCCGTACCATTCAGGAACCAGACATTTTTCACATCGAAATGAGCGAGCGCTTGCCGTGCCTCGATCTCGCGGGTCAGGCCCAAAGCAGCAGATTGTTCCTGGCCCTCCGCGTTTCCGCCCTGATTGCCTCGCGTTCCGAACACTACCGCTACTCGCTTCTTTTCATCGAAGATCGCCCGCGCCAGGTAGGCGCCAATCTCGGTCTCATCATCCGGATGCGCAACAGCCACCAGCAGATCTGCTTTGTATCGCGCATCTGGCTTCGGATCGAGCGACGAATCGGCGCCCCAAAGAAGTGATGCGACAAGTGATGCTGCAAGCGATGCCCTGAGAAAACTCAATACAAATTTCGTCAAAGAAGAAACTCCCTCACAAGCAGATTAGCGATAGGGTCCATTCAGGAGGGCTAAACTGGCGAGTGGCTCCGACATGCTAGCATCGGGGCATGTGGGCGAGGTCGTTGCCGGGGGCTCCTGATTGCTCGAGCTCCTGAACGCCTGGATCGGACCGTTCCAAGAGTTTCTCTTCCTCTCCGGCCGAGCTTTTAAAAACCTTCTTCGCAGGCCTCACTATTACGACGATGTTTACCTGCAAATGGACATCATCGGCGTAGGAAGCTTGCCGATCGTCCTTCTCACTGGCATTTTCAGTGGCGCGATTATCGCTCTTCAAATGGCCCGTGCGCTCAATACTTACGGAGCTAGTAGCCAGGTTGGCACCATCGTTTCTCTCACCCTCGTTCGCGAGCTCGGACCGGTTCTCACAGCCTTACTGGTTGCCGGCCGCAACGCTTCCGGCATCGCGAGCGAACTCGGCTCGATGAAGGTGACCGAGCAAATTGACGCCATGCGTGCTCTGGGCACTGATCCCGTACAGAAGCTTGTTACGCCTCGCCTCACTGCAATGGCGCTAATGCTTCCTTGTCTCACTGTTGTGGCGGATGCCGTGGGATTGTTCGGCGCATACCTGGTCTCCGTGCCGCTCCTACATGTCATAAGCGGCAGTCAATACTGGTCGAGCGCGTGGCGAGCGCTCGTTCTGAATGACCTGGGGCAAGGTTTGGGAAAGCCGTTTGTGTTCGGAATGATCATTTCTCTCATTGGTTGCCTATACGGCCTTCGAACAACGGGCGGAACACAGGGCGTTGGGCGCGCTACAACGCAAGCTGTCGTCGCGGCATCTATCTGGATCTTTTTCGCGACATTTCTGATCGACAAGATCTTTGTGAATCTCTGACCAATGCCGGACGCGCCCCTTCTCGAATTTTGTAATGTGAATCTACAGTACGAATCTGTCTGGGCGCTACGCAACATCTGCCTCAGCCTCAAACCTGGCGAGACGCGCATGATTTTGGGAGCGGCCGGAAGCGGGAAAACCACCCTGCTGAAAGCCGTCTTGGGCTTGGTGGCGGTTGATGAAGGGGATATCAAACTCTTCGGTGACGATGTTAGATCGATGAGCGAAACTCAGCTCTTCGCGCTGCGGAGTCGAGCCGGCATGGTCTTCCAGGAAGGCGGATTATTTGACTCGCTATCGGTTGGCGAGAACGTTGGCTACCCGTTGCTGAATCGCCAGACCACCAATAAAAATGGCAATCTAACAGATGCGGAAGTCGAAAGCCGGGTGCGCGATGCCCTTCGATTCGTCGAACTCGAACGGGCGTATGACAAATTTCCCAGCGAAATATCCGGGGGAATGCGCCGCCGGGTCGGGATCGCTCGAGCCGTTGTAACTGAGCCGCCGCTTGTGCTCTATGATTCACCTACTGCCGGTCTGGACCCCATAACCGCAAACACAATCATGGCTCTTATCGCCAAGGAACGGGATGTTCGGAATAGCGCCTCGCTAATTGTCACCTACCGCTTTCAGGACGGTGAGCTCATGGCCGGCTTCTACTATGACCGGGAGCAGAAGGAACTCATTCCGGTCGGAGAGGAAGATCCGGTTCGGAAGAAGCGTACTAAATTTATCGTCATGAAAGAGGGCGAGGTCGTCTTTTTCGGCTCGCTTCAGGAACTCGAAGCATCCAATGACCCTTATGTCAAACGATTCGTGAAACACGAGGAGTAGCTATGCCGAGTAAACAAAAGGTAAGCGTCGCGCAACTAAAGGTAGGCATTCTGGGGATCGTTGCCCTGTCCTGCATTGCACTGATTGTGTTTCTGCTTACCGGCAACATGAATTGGTTTCAAAAACAAGTGCCGCTTTATACGTATACGTCCGATGCCGCCGGCTTGACAGAGGGCGCTCCTGTTCGTATCAATGGCATCGGTGCCGGCCAAGTGACTGGCGTCAATCTCTCGGGTTCGAGAAACCCAACCCGAGCAATCAGAGTTGATTTCAAAGTCGATCAGGGGATGCTGAAACAGATTCCGGTAGATTCTATCGCGTCAATTGATTCAGATAATCTTCTGGGCAGCACCAAATATCTCCAGATCACCAAGGGCGTTTCCCAGCAAACCGTTCAACCGGGTGCAACCCTCAAGGCGGCCGACACCCGTCAGTTCGACGAACTTGTACAACAAGGCTACAGCCTGCTGGGTTCGCTTCAGACAATCGTTAGCAAAGTGTCGGACATTGTCGGCGAGGTTGAAAATGGCAAAGGTACGATCGGCAAGCTGTTGGTCGACGAAACTCTATACAACAGCCTTCAAGGCACAGTCTCGCAGGTGCAACAGCTTGCCACAACTCTTAATTCGAGAACGGGGACAATCGGCCACTTGGTGAATGACGATACCCTGTATCGGCAGGTAGAAACCTTGGTGGGGAGAATCGACGACATCACGCAAGGTGTTCAGCAGGGTCAGGGAACGGCCGGAATGCTGCTGAAAGATCCAAAACTCTACAAGGATTTGGATCACTCGGTCAATCAGCTCAACACGATTCTTGCCGACCTGAATGCAGGTAAGGGCACTGCCGGCCAGATCCTCAAGAGCGACAAACTCGCCAACCAGATCTCTACCACGCTCGGAAAAGTCGACACCACTCTCGATAAGGTGAATTCGGGCGAGGGTACAATCGGCCAGTTACTGGTGAACCCGGCGCTATACGATTCCGCAACGGGAACTACTCGCGAACTGCACAATCTCCTTAAGGACTTCCGCGCCAACCCCAAGAAGTTCATGACTATCCGCTTACGCATCTTCTAGTTGAAGCAGCTCATCATCAACGCGGACGATTTCGGTTTCACGCCGGATGTGAATGCCGGAATCATCTACGCCCATACACACGGAGTCCTTACTTCAACTACGCTGATGGCCAACGGTGAAGCCTTCGATGATGCAATTCGGTTGGCCCGAGAGACCCCGGCCCTCGATATTGGTTGCCATCTGGTTTTGGTGCAGGGCCGATCTCTTGCGACCGGCCGTCCGCTGCCGGATAAGCCGGCCCTGCTTCTCACTGCGCTATTTCAGCGCAAACTCGACATCTACGCGGAACTCCGCGCGCAAATAGAAAAAGTCATCTCTGCCGGAATCTCGCCCACCCATCTCGACACCCACAAACATACCCATCTGGTGCCGCAGGTCTTCCGCGTGGTCGTGCGTTTGGCGCATGAATTTTTGATTCCCTTTGTTCGCCTGCCTCTGGACAAGACTGCGCCGGCCGTCCGCTTGCCCTCCGCAATCGGTGAACGCTATTTCCGCCGCATCGCCCGCGAATATAACGTCCAAATGACCGATCACTTTCTCGGCTTTCGGTTAACCGGCGCCTTCACCGAAGAGACGTTTCTTAAGTCCATCCGGAACCTTCAGGAGGGCATTACCGAATTCATGTGCCACCCCGGCTTTTTGGGCCCGGACTTGAAAACTGCAGCCACCCGGCTGAAACAATCGAGAGTTCTCGAACTCGAAGCGCTCACTTCGGAACGAGTGCGCCATCTGCTGGACGAATCAGGAGTCCGCTTGGGTCCCTTTCGTAGCAGCAGTGAGCAGGCTCGGTGATCGGCTGACCGTTGAAGATCGTCACGTACACTCTCGTATCGGCAATCTTTATCGGATCGATTACGAAGATATCTTCGGTCAGTACGACGAAATCAGCCAGTTTCCCCGGTTCAATCGAAGCTTTAATCTTTTCATCGAAGCTGGCATAGGCCGAACCCATGGTGTAGGCATGCACGGCTTCGGCCACTGTGATTTTCTGCTCGGGGACCCATCCATCCGGATGTTTCCCATCGAGCGTTCGGCGTGTTACCGCGCCGTAAATGCCCATCAGAGGGGTCATAGGCGCAACATCCCAATCCGATCCGAAGGCCAGAATTGCGCCGGCATCGAGTAAAGAACGAAAAGCATAGGTGGTCTTCGCTCGTTCCGCGCCGATGCGCTTTTCCGCCCAGCGGCCGTCATCGATGCAGTGGTAGGGCTGCATGGAAGCAATCACGTGCAGTCTGCCGAAGCGCGGAATGTCGGAAGCGAGTAAATGCTGCGCGTGTTCGATTCGCAATCGGCGGTCGCGCTGGCCATGCTCGCGTTCCAACCGCTCATAGAAATTCAGGATTGTATTGTTCGCCTTATCTCCAATGGCATGAATCGCAATCTGGAGCCCAGCCGCATCGCCCTGCTGAATGTTTTTCCACATCTGTTCTGGATTGGCCAGCTCCGCGCTCGGAATCCCGCTGGTATTGGGCGCATCCAAGTACGGCTGAAAGAAAAGTGCCGTTGTCGAGCCAAGTGACCCGTCAGCGAATCCCTTCAATCCGCCGATGTGCAAATCGCTGTTCCCGAAATCGGCCGTGATGCCCGCATCGGCCAGATGCTTCCATTCGGGCAACGGTTGATGTCCGGAGATACGTACTGTCAGCTCACCCGCATGCATCATCCTTTGATATACGCGAAAGATATTCGGAGCCGCCGACATATCCTGTACGCTCGTCACGCCGTTCGCGTTCGCGTAGGTCTGCGCCGCGCGAATCGCCGTCCGGATCTGATCGGGCGACGGTTCAGGAATCACCCGGTACATCAGGTCCTGCGCTGCATCTTTCAAAATTCCGGTTGGATTGCCCTTGGCGTCGCGCACAATCACGCCACCCGGAACATCCTTCGTATTTTTATCGATGCCTGCTAGCTTCAACGCCAGCGCATTCGCCAGCGACATGTGCCCGTCAAGCCTGTTCACGAAGACCGGCCAATCCGGCGTTACGGAATCAATGAGTTGGTGCGTTGGCAGATTCGCCGGTTTCCAGTTCTCGTGATCCCAATCTCCGCCGGTAATCCATTCGCCTCTCGGCCGGTGCTTCGCGAACTCCCCCAGTGTGTTACGAAACTCCTCCGGACTCTTTGCATATCGTAGTTGCGGACCCGCCAGCGCCGCACCGCCGGAGTAGAAGTGGACGTGCGCATCATTGAACCCCGGCAGCACCCGGCGGCCGTCTAGATAGATAACTTTGGTGGAGGGCTGTTTCAGCCGCGCAATCTCTTCGGTCGAACCCACCGCAACGATGCGATCCCCGCTAACCGCGACCGCTTCCGCTTCCTTCTGCTGCGGGTTTTCCGTCCAGATCTTTCCGTTGAGCAGAATCAGCGTAATCGAAACCTCGGCCTGGGCCGGCCAAAGCGCCATCGCAAGGAGAACAAAAATTCCCGTCAATCTCATGATTTATACACGAACCGTCGCGCAATCAAATCCGACATACTGGACCTCTTCTTCGAGTTCAAACCCGAACCTCTCTTGCACTCGTCTCTTGAGTTCGGAGATGACCGCAACGAGATCTGCCGCCGTGCCTTTGCCGTCGTTGTAAACCAGATTGGCATGATACATCGCAACTTGAATGTCGCCGCGTCTCATACCCTTCGCACCCGTTTGCTCAAGAAACCAAGCCGACGGAACCTTGTCCTCCCTCACCACATCGCCCGGGACTTGGCTGCGCACGCCGGCGGGCAAATCCGCCACCAGCAGGTTCTTGAAGATACTGCCGGCGCACTTCATGGTCGGAGGGTACTTCGCATCTCGAATCCTGCGGATCTCGTCCGCCTTATTCCGCAGTTCGCTTTCATTGCCTTCGCTCAATCGAAGGTCGGCGGATAAAATAATCCAGTCCTTCCGGTCTTTGAAAATGCTGTCCCGGTAGCGAAAGCGGCATCCATCCCGGTTAACCGAGAGTTGCGCTTCTCCGTTTGTAAAACGAACGCATTCGATGACCTGCTGAATGGACTGTCCGTATGCCCCGGCGTTCCCGTAAATGGCCCCGCCGAGGTAGCCGGGAATGCCCGTCATCGTCTGAATGCCTTGTAATCCGAGGCCGATACTCTCGTCGACGACATCCTGCAGCACTGCGCCTGCCTCGACCCGCAGCACCGGTCCCTCGCGCTTGATATCCGACCCGGAATAACGCAGCGCCACGCCATCGAATCCGGCATCTGAAACGATCAAATTTGTGCCGCCGCCGATAACAACCCGCGGCACGGCTGCACTCTTGACGATTTCGAGCGCCCGCACGAAAGCACATTCGTTATTGGTGTCGCAAAGCAATGCGACCGGGCCGCCGATACCGAAACGGGTATGTAATGCGAGCGGCGCCTCTTCCAACCTTGTGAGTTGTGGGATACCAGCCAGGCGTTTCGCCACTGCTGCGGGTACAGACATTCTCCACGATTATAGGAGGGAACTGCTTTTCGCTAATTCTTCCAACGCCTTGCCGCTCAGCCGGCAAATCCTCCAATCATTGAGAAGTTGAGCGCCTAGTCTTTCGTAGAAATCAATAGCTGGCCGGTTCCAATCGAGCACCGCCCAGTTGAGACGTGCGCACTTGCGGTCCCTCGCCAGCCGGGCGAGGTAGGCTAGCAGCGCCTTTCCGATACCACGTCCCCGGTGCTCCTCGTCGACAAAAAGATCCTCTAGGTAAATGCCGTGCCGCCCTTCAAAAGTAGAGAAATTATGGAAAAAGACCGCGAAGCCGGCGGGCTGGTCCCCAACGTACGCCAGTAGGACTTCCGCGCCCGGATGCGCGCCGAACAGAGACTCCCGAAGGGTGTCCTCGTCGGCCACTACCTGATCTGTAAGCCGTTCATATTGTGCCAGCTTACGGATGAAGCTCAGGACCAAACCCAGATGGCTTTCCTGCGCCGGAACAATTCGCAACGCACAGGGATCGTTCGGCATCTTTTGATACTATCGGGTGATAGCAATCAGGGTTAACAGCGCATTTCACTGGCCAGGCGCTCGAGCAACCTTTCGAGTTTTAGCCACCCATTTGCCATCTGAGGACAATGGATGAAGTTTTTTCTCGATTCAGCCAATCTGGATGAGCTGAAGAAGGCCACCGCTTGGGGCGTAATCGACGGCGTAACAACCAATCCCAGTTTGATTGCGAAAGAGGGAGTTCCAGTCGAGGATCAAATCCGACGCATCTGCGAAATGTTCGACGGGGACATCAGCGCGGAAGTGGTCGCCACCACGGCGCGTGAAATGGTCGAAGAGGGAAAGCGTCTGGCCCGGATTCACAAGAACGTCGTCGTGAAGGTTCCTCTCACCGAGGAGGGAATCAAAGCGGTCTCGATTCTCTCCAGGGAGGGCATCCGCACCAACGTGACGCTTTGTTTCAGTGCTGCGCAGGCGCTCGTAGCCGCTAAGGCCGGAGCCTACATCGTGAGCGCATTTATCGGGCGCATCGACGACCTCGGCTGGCCTGGCATGGATCTCATCAGAGATATTGTCAAGATCTATACCAATTACGACTTCAAAACACAGGTGCTCGCGGCTTCCATCCGTGGCGGATTGCATGTGGTCGAAGCAGCAAAAGCCGGCGCCCACATCAGCACGCTGCCCTATAAGGTCCTTCAGCAGTTATTCCATCATCCGTTGACCGAAAAGGGACTCGAGCAGTTCCTGGCCGATCATCGCAAAGCATTTGAGCTGATCGAAGCCTGATCCTACTTCGCGCTGGCTCGCCTCAGCCGGTCTAGAATTCCCGTCCACTCCGACGTTTCCGGCGGCTTCTCTACGGCAATCCAATCCCAGCCCTCTTTATCCGCTTTGTGCAATTCAAGATAAAGCCGCGCGGCATATTCGTTTAATCGCGAAGGCATTTGGATTACGTGGCCTCTGCCCGCCGGTCTCGGCGCTCCCACTTCCAAAACATAGAACGGCGTTCGTGGCGCGTAGTGTCGCGCATGCAGACCTGGGGACTCCGAAATGTGTGGCAGCTCCAATTCACGGTCCCATGCTCGTCCCGTCACCGCCTCTAGTTCTTCCTGCGAAATCATGCCCGGACGAAGCACGGCGGGCGGATCGCGCCTGAGCGACGCAACCGTCGATTCGATGCCGACGCGCGTCGCCCCTCCATCAAGGATCAAATCTACGCGATTGCCCAATCCCGTGTTCACGTGTTCCGCCGTCGTCGGTGAGATTTGCATGAATCGGTTTGCGCTCGGCGCCGCGATCGGCACAGCCGCCTTCCGGATGAGAGCGAGCGCGACCGGATGCGCCGGAACCCGGAGCCCCACGGAATCAAGGCCGGCACTCACCGTGTCCGGCACAACCGCGGCTTTTTTTACGACAAGCGTTAACGGTCCCGGCCAAAATCGTTCGGCGAGTTTCCGTGCCGCTTCCGGCCAATTCGCCGCCAACGATCTCGCCATCGCTTCGTCCGCCACGTGTACGATTAGCGGACTTGCAAATGGCCGCCCCTTAGCCTCGTAAATGCGGCCCACTGCCCTGGCATCGAGTGCGTTCGCGCCCAACCCATACACTGTCTCGGTGGGAAACGCGACCAGCCCGCCATTGCGGATGATCTCTGCAGCCCGGGCCAGCGCTTCCTCGGTAGGCTGGACGATCATTCAGCGCTACTCGAGGAAATCTTCCTTACCGTCGCCGTACGTGCGCCCGGTCTTTCGCCAAACCAGATACGCGTGGATGAGCGCGTCGATATCGCCGTCCAGTACGCGATCCACATCGCCGATCGACAGCTTTGTCCGGTGATCCTTAATCATTCGGTAGGGCGCCAGTACGTAGCTGCGAATCTGGCTACCGAAGTTGATCTCGAGCTTGGTGTCTTCGAGCTTCTGGTCCTGCGCCTGCTTCTTCTCCAGTTCGTATTCATACAGCTTGGCCCTCAACTGTTTCATCGCGCTCGAGCGGTTCTTGTGCTGTGAACGCTCGTTCTGGCACTGCACGACAATTCCGGTCGGCAAATGCGTAAACCGGACCGCCGATTCTGTTCGATTGACATGCTGTCCGCCCGCTCCGCTTGCCCGGAATACGTCAACTTTTAAGTCTTCCGGTTTGATATCGACCTTGATAGCCTCATCAATCTGCGGATACACAAAGACAGAGGCGAATGACGTGTGTCGTCTCGCATTCGCGTCGAAGGGTGAAATCCGAACCAGCCGGTGTACGCCTACTTCCGACTGTAACTGGCCATAAACGTTCTCGCCGTTGATTTCAAGGGTGGCCGATTTGATGCCGGCCCCTTCGCCTTCCAGCCTGTCCGTCACAACCGAATCGAACTTGTGCCGTTCCGCCCAGCGCAGGTACATGCGCAGCAGCATTTCAGCCCAATCCTGGCTCTCTGTGCCGCCTGCTCCAGGGTGGATGGTGATGATCGCGTTTCGCGCGTCATTCTCGCCCGAAAGCAGCATTCCCGTTTCGAGCTCTTCCAGCTTCGATTCGAACGCGCGAAGCTCACGCTCCAGATCGCCGTTTACGTTCTCTCCCTCGCGGGCAAGCTCAAACAGCGTTTCGATATCGGAGTTCGCGGCGGTAACAGCTCTCGCGTTCTGAATTGCCTCCTCCAGACGCTTGCGCTGCTGCATCACGCGCTGGCTTTTCTCGGGCTGACTCCAGAAATCCGGATCGCCTATCTCAGCTTCTAGTTTTTCTAATTCTTTTTTCTTCGCGGGTGCGTCAAAGATAGCTCCGTACAGCTTCGCCTTGCTGCCGGAGCGCAACGTACTCTCTTTCCAATTCTTCCAGAGTCATTCATCCGCTAGTGTAACTTCGATGCCGAAATCCGGCAAAATTGCTGAATTTCGTTACAATAAAGGTACGGAATCAAACCTCCTGTGGGTGGGCCCTCAAGACTTGGGCCACCTTCGCTCCCCACGGTCGCTACGGTTGGCGAATCACACACATGCCTCAAGGAAATGACCCCGCGTTGGGTATTAATAGCTGGTTAGAAGACGAGCTCTATCACCAATATCAATTCGATCGAAAAAGCCTTGATGAAGGCTGGGCTCATCTCTTCGAGGAATCAGGGCAGAACGGCGAAACTCATGCTTTCCCGAATGGCGATCCCGCCGAACCCTTCGCTACTGCTGCAGCCGTAGCTCCGCAAGAGCCTCCCGCTCCGGTACAGGAGCCTCCCGAGCCACCGGCTGCGCAGAAAGAGCCGCCCCAAACCCCGCCGCCGCCGCAGAAGGAAACCGAACTCGCCAGGACCGCCCCCTCACTCGCACGCCAGGAGCCGAAGAGCATCGGCCCCGGCGATCAGCTTGTGCCGTTGCGCGGCGCGGCCGCTCGTATCGCCGAAAACATGACTGCGAGTCTCTCGATTCCGGTCGCCACCTCGCAGCGTCAGATTCCGGTTCGCGTCATCGAAGAGAACCGTAACATCATCAATCGGCAGCGGGCGCTACAGGGCCGCGGCAAGCTGAGCTTTACGCATCTCATCGCATGGGCGATCGTCAAGGCTATCAAAACGAATCCCGCTCTCAATCACGCCTATGCCGAAAATGGCGGTGAAGCGTTTCGCGTCGTCCGTAACACCGTAAACATCGGTTTGGCCGTCGATGTCGCGGCCAAAGACGGCTCCCGTTCTCTTAAGGTTCCCAATATCAAGAACGCGGAGGCCATGAACTTCTCGCAGTTTCTGGCCGCTTATGACGACATCGTCGCGCGCGCTCGCACCAACAAGCTGCAAGTCTCCGATTTCGAAGGTTCGACCATATCGCTTACCAATCCGGGAACGGTCGGAACACTCGGTTCGGTACCGCGTCTCATGCCAGGCCAGGGAGCGATCATTGCCACGGGCGCGATCGATTACCCCGCCGAGTTTGCTGCTTCCACCGAGGAAACCCGCGCTATGCTCGGCATCAGTAAGGTGCTGATGATCACCTGCACCTATGATCACCGCATCATACAGGGCGCCGAATCCGGTGCATTCCTAGCGAAGCTGCAGCAACTGCTGCAAGGTGAGGACGGCTTCTACGACACTATTTTCCGCGATCTGCGCATCCCTTACATGCCGGTTCGCTGGCAAACGGATCAGCAGATTGCGCCGGACCGCTTCGGCTCGGTTAACACTGACGTAGCCAAAGAGGCCGCTGTCATTCAGCTCATTAACTCGTATCGAATCCGCGGGCATCTGCTGGCGAACACTAACCCTCTCGGAAACGAACCCAGCTATCACGCGGAACTTGATCCCGCTTCCTACGGGCTTTCTATCTGGGATCTCGATCGCCCCTTTCTCGCGGGCGCTGTAAAGGCCCCCAGCGGTGCGATTGCGAAGTACATGCAGCCGTATGAAACTCTTCGCGAGATTCTGGATCGCCTCCGCGCCACGTATTGCGGCTCGATCGGAATCGAATACATGCACATTCAGGATCCGGAGCAGAAGCAGTGGCTTCAGGACCGGATGGAAGCCACCGCAAATTCCTGGAAATTGGACGATGCGATCCGAAATCGCATTCTCAGCCGCATTCTTCAAGCAGAAGAGTTTGAGCACTTCCTGCAGACGCGTTTTGTCGGTCAGAAGCGTTTCGGTCTTGAGGGATTAGAGAGCACGATCGCGGCTCTCGACGAAATCCTCGAGCATGCCGCGAACGAGAATGTGCACGAGGTGGTCATTGGCATGGCGCACCGCGGCCGCCTTAACGTTCTCGCGAACGTTGTCGGAAAATCAATGGCCCAGGTTTTCTCCGAATTCGAGGGCGAGCCCGATCCGGAAAGCGTTCAGGGCTCAGGCGACGTAAAATACCACCTCGGCGCCAGCGGCATTCACCGCTCCACTCTTGGCAAAGAGATTCTGGTCTCGGTCGCTTTCAATCCGAGCCATCTCGAGGCCGTTGATCCCGTCGTTCAGGGCCTGGTTCGCCCGAAGCAGGACCGCATCGGCGATGTAAAGCGCGAGCGCGTGATCCCTATCCTGATTCACGGCGACGCGGCATTTATCGGCCAGGGAGTCGTCGCCGAAACACTTCAGCTCTCGCAACTCGAGGGATACAAGAACGGCGGCACAATCCACGTCGTCACTAATAACCAGATCGGCTTCACGACGAATCCACTCGAAGGCCGCTCCAGCGTATATTCAACGGACGTCGCCCTCTCTGTTCAAGCGCCCATCTTCCACGTCAATGCGGACGATCCCGAGGCGTGCATCCGCGTCGCCCAGTTGGCGTACGATTACCGCCAGCAGTTCAAACGCGACGTTGTGGTCGACATCATTGGCTATCGTCGTCAAGGGCACAACGAGGCGGACGATCCCAGCTACACGCAGCCGGTGATGTACCGGAAAATCAAGAACACACCGAGCGTCGCAACGCAGTACTCCGAGCGCTTGGTTCGTGAAAAATTCATTCCGCACGCGCAGATCGATAATCTACGAACTCAGGTCCGGAACCGCCTAAACCAGACCTACGACGAGGCAAAGAAACACCGTGAGCAATTCATCATTGAAGAATTTGCTGAAGTTCCCGCCGAAGAGATTGCGCAGCCGATTCCTTCCACAGCAGCGGATTATAACGATCTCGCGAGAGTAGTGGAGAAATGCACCGTTTTTCCGGAAGAGTTTCACCTGCATCCAAAACTGAAGAACTTGCTCGAAAAGCGGCGCGAGGTGTTGCGCGGCTCCCCCATCGATTGGGGATTTGCCGAGACGCTTGCCTTTGGCAGCCTCGTTCTCGAAGGCACGCCGGTACGTCTCAGCGGTGAGGATGTTTCGCGAGGCACTTTCACGCAGCGTCACCTGGAATTCAGCGACTATGAAACCGGCGAACTTTATATTCCGCTGAAGCACCTGGACCCGAAGCAAGCCAAATTCGAGGTCGTGGACAGTCCTCTGAGCGAGTTCGCTGCCATGGGCTTCGAATTCGGCTACAGCGTCGCCGACCCACTGACGCTGGTTGTTTGGGAGGCTCAGTTTGGCGATTTCGTCAACGGCGCCCAGATCATCATTGATCAGTTCGTCGTGTCAGCCGAAACAAAATGGAACCAGCCCAGTGGTTTGGTTCTGCTGCTTCCTCACGGCCTTGAGGGTCAAGGGCCGGAACATTCCAGCGCGCGAATTGAGCGCTTTCTGCAGCTCTGCGCCGAAAACAACATTCAAGTCTGCAACTGCACGACTCCAGCTCAGTATTTCCATCTGCTGCGTCGCCAGATGTACGGCGGAGCGGACCGCCGCGGCATCCGCAAACCGCTCATCGTTTTCACGCCCAAGTTCCTGCTGCGATATCCTGCTGCGTCTTCCCGCCTGGAAGAGCTGACCAGCGGAGCGTTCCAGGAAGTGATCGGCGATTCGCAGTATGTAGGTGGCCACATCCGTCGTTTGCTCCTATGCTCCGGTAAGGTTTACTACGACCTGGTCAACAGGCGCCAGGAACTCGGCCGCAATGACGTCGCAATCATTCGTCTGGAGCAGCTATACCCGTTCCCGCTCCAGCGCTTCACCGACATCCTGCGCCGTTATTCCGATGCCGCCGAGCTGCTGTGGGTACAGGAGGAGCCGGAAAATATGGGAGCTTGGTACTTCGTCGAAGAGCAGCTTCAGTCGATCATCAATCCTGCTGGAAGCAATGGGCCGGCCAAGAGACAGCTCCGGTATGTCGGGCGTCCGACCGCCGCCAGCCCTGCACCGGGTGCCCACAAACTGCATCATGACCAGCAGGAAACTCTGGTCAATGAAGCCTTCGCTCCCGAACCGACTGTCGTGCGGAAGGCCCGTCGCCTCGTTCGCAAAAAACGGTGAGGATCCACGTTTATCCGCGTTTATCTGCGGCCATCAAAACGTCCTCAATTACGTCACACGCCTTCCGCAATCCGTCCTCGGCTGCAATCATCCGGCTCAGATCGGCCGCCCGCTGCTTACACTCGCCATCCTGAAACAGGCCCTGCAGCTCGCGTCCTACGCGTTCGCTTGTGTATTCCGAACGGCCGATAGTCCGCGATACGCCCAACCGCCGCAGCCTCTCTGCGTTGTCGGGCTGGTCGTGAGACCACGGAACGACGACCATCGGCTTTCCCGCTCGCAACGCCTGGCCCGTGGTCCCGATTCCACCCTGATGAACATTCACTACGGCTCTCGGCATCAATTCCGAAAACGGAGCGTAATCCACCACAAAAATAGACTCCGGCAGATCTTCTGCTTGGCTGTGGTCTTCTGACGCTCCCACGAGCAGCACCGCTCGTACTCCAAGGTGTTTCGCTGCTTCCGCGCTCTCTCGAAAGAACGTCCCCGCTTGCATAACAGCCGAGGAACCCAGCGTGAAGACGACTGGTGCGGATCCCTGATCAAGAAATCGCGCCAAGCCGGGCTCCAGCCCGTCTGCTCCACCAAGACTTTCGCCGCGCCGATCATAGAACACAAATCCCGTCGCTACCGTCTTTGGTGGCCAGTCCTGTTGCGGTCTTGCAAAATGCCGTGAGAACAGTGCGAGCGTTCCCATCGGCGAAAACTGCCCTTCAAACAACGGATGTTGCTCAGTGGGCAACCCAAAGCGGCGCCGCAGTTCCAGAAGGCTTCCCGACCATCGCGCCGAACTTACCTTCGCTAAGGCCCGTAGTGCGGGAAACGTGCCGAAACGGTAGAAGTGTCTCAACCACGGTGCAACCGCCACGACCGGAGGATCACTTCGTGAAAAAAACACAATCGGTTGAAGAGCCACCGATAACCAGGGCAGCTTCAAATATTGCGCCACGACGGGACCTGCACAATTTCCAAAATGCGTGACCAGCAGATCAGCGCCTTTGCAAACCGCGATTAAGTCTTCAAAGCTCTTCTCAGTGCTCGGAATCAGGTAGTCGCGATAGAGATACTCCGATCCCCGCTTCGGGTCCCATATCTTCCGAAGTAACTCAGTATTGGCCAGTAACTCGCCGACATCCGGCCGTACCGGCGCAAAGCCAACATCCTCGCCCACCACTTTGCACCGATACACTTCCGAGGTCGCCACCACGGCCTCATGGCCACGTCGTCGCAACTCGATCGCGATCGCCAGGTAAGGGTGGAGATCGCCAAACGAACCGAATGTATTGAGAACGATTCGCGCCAACTACCGATCCGTGGTTGCCCTCATCTCAGTGTTGCGGAGGCGCAGATCCGCCGCCCGGAAAGGCAGTCCCATATGTCAGAAATAGGATCCGAGCCATCATAGATTTCCAGCATACGATCGCCCCGATTCAGAGGCTCTCGAAACCGACATCTCGAAATCGATGTCACATCCTCAGACGCCGGGCGGTCTCTTGCCGGGCCTCTCTCGAACGATATGGACCACTCGCATCGGGACGTTGGGTTTGACGGGGATCCTCTCTGGTACAAGGACGCGATTATTTATGAGGCTCATGTTCGCGCCTTTTATGACAGCAACGCGGATGGCATGGGCGATTTTCGAGGACTAGCCGAAAAGCTCGATTACTTAGAAGATCTCGGCGTCACAGCCATCTGGCTGCTTCCATTCTTCCCATCGCCTTGGAAGGATGACGGATATGACATTTCGGATTTCCGCAGTGTCCATCCGGCCTACGGTACGCTCCGAGATTTCCAAAACTTCCTCAGAGAGGCCCACCGGCGCGGGCTTCGTGTGATCACCGAGCTGGTCATCAATCATACCTCGGACCAGCACGAATGGTTTCAAAAATCCCGCCGCGCCGAACCTAACTCCAAGTGGCGCAACTTTTATGTCTGGAGTGATACGCCGGACAAGTATCAGGGCGTGCGCATCATCTTTAAAGACTTCGAACCATCGAACTGGAGTTGGGATCCTATCGCAAAATCCTATTACTGGCATCGATTTTTTTCCCACCAACCCGATTTGAACTTTGATAGCCCGCTTGTCCGCCGCGCGATTATGCACGCTTTGGACTTCTGGGCCGGTATGGGCGTGGACGGATTCAGGCTTGATGCGATTCCCTATCTCTTCGAGCGCGAAGGCACAAGTTGCGAGAATCTACCCGAAACACATACGTTTCTGCGGGAGCTGCGCCGGCATCTCGATGCCAGATTTCCGCATCGCATGTTGCTCTCGGAAGCCAATATGTGGCCGGAAGATGCCGTTGCCTATTTCGGGAATGGCAATGAGTGTCACATGAACTTCCACTTCCCGCTTATGCCGCGGCTCTTCATGGCGCTCCATCTCGAAGACCGGCTGCCGATCGTCGAAATACTGAAGCGCACGCCCTGTATTCCCGAGACGTGCCAGTGGGCAATGTTCCTCCGAAACCATGACGAGCTCACGCTGGAAATGGTCACCGACGACGAGCGCGATTACATGTACCGTGTCTATGCGACCGACCAGCGTGCTCGCATCAATCTCGGCATACGCCGCCGCCTGGCTCCCCTGCTCGGCAATGACCGGTCGCGAATTGAACTGATGAATGCTCTGTTGTTTTCTCTGCCGGGAACCCCAGTCATTTACTATGGCGACGAAATCGGCATGGGTGACAACGTTTATCTTGGTGACCGAAACGGCGTCCGCACCCCCATGCAGTGGAGTCCCGATCGGAATGCAGGGTTCTCAAGCGCGAATCCGCAGATGCTCTACCTGCCTGTGAACATCGATCCGGCTTATCACTACGAAGCGATAAACGTAGAATCGCAGCAGGACATTAGCAATTCCCTTCTCAACTGGACCAAACGGATCATCGCGCTTCGCAAGCAGTACAAAGCTTTCGGCCGCGGCACGCTCGAGTTTCTGCAACCTGCCAATCAACACGTGCTCGCGTACATCCGCCGCTATGAGGATCAGACCATTCTCGTGGTAGCGAATCTGTCCCGGTTCGCGCAGGCCGTTCAGCTCGATCTTCAACGCTTCAAAGCTAACGCGCCCGTGGAACTGTTTGGGCGAGCTGATTTCCCGGTTATCAACGATGACTATTACCCGGTCACGCTCGGCCCCAATTCGTTCTTCTGGTTCTCACTCGAACAGCGCGAAGTTGCCGCCACGATTCCGACGCGCTCGATCGAAGTGGGTAAGCTTCGCGTGCCGGTCGTGGCGGTCCCGGTGTTAGCCGACGTGTGGGAGCCGGAGACGCGTGCCAGCATCGCTGCCATTCTTCCCAGATTTCTGCAATCTCGTCCCTGGTTCCGCTCCAAGGACCGCCGTTTCCGCTCTATAGAGTTGACCGAAGCAGCTTCCGTCCTCGGTGGTCGGTATCGCTTGGTGTTCGTCCATGCCGAATACACGACTGGTGATCCCGATGACCTTTTGGTTCCCATGGGTCTTGTCACCGGAGACGAAATGCAAAGCATTCGAGATACGTATCCAAATGCCCTGATTGCAGACCTCCGCGACTCGAGCGGAGCCGAGGGTCTGCTCTATGCAGCCATTCACAGAAATGAATTCTGCAGGGCATTGCTGGATATATTTGCCCGAAGAAGGCGATATAGCGGCGAGCAGGGCACGATCCTAGCCAACCCAACGCGGCAATTCAAGAATCCTGGAAACACAAAGCGCGACGATTTCGCACCCGAGTTGCAGGTCTCGGAAGTCGCCAGCACAGTTAAATTTGGAGACCGCTTCATCCTAAAACTTCTTCGGAGCATCGAGGCGGGACCCCATCCGGGAAGCGAGCTGAGCGAGGCTCTGACTAACCAATCGCCTCCGTTTCGGAATGCGCCGCCGTTTGCTGGTTCCCTTGAGTATGTCCCGGAAACAGGTGAATCCACCACCATCGGAGTCCTTCACGTGTTTGTGCCAAACCAAGGAACTGCCTGGCAGCAAACGCGGGATCGTCTCGTTGAGTTTGTGCAGCGTGGTAGGGCACTCGATGAACCCAAGCCCGACCTGCAAAGCTCCGCGCCGACCAACATTTACGCCCTGGGCTTTGCCATGTCTGACCCGCCTCCACTCGCAACCAGCCTCATTGGCCCGTATCTCGCGCTCGCCGAGACCATGGGCAAGCGCGTAGCTGAAATGCATATTGCTTTGGGGCGAATCGATGACCCCGCTTTCGCGTCGGAGCCGTTTAATGACTTCTACCGTCAAAGCCTCTTTCACGCCTGCATCGGGCTAACTAGTCGCCGGTTGGAGTTTATTCGCCAGCGCTACGCCGATATGCAACCGGAAGTGATGCTCCTCGCAGCGAAGGTTCTCGATCAGGAAAATGCGATCGTGGCGAAGTTCCGGGCGATTTATGAGCAGCGGCCCAGCTCAGTCAGGCAGCGTTTCCATGGCCGCCTCCATCTAGGCCATCTGCTGATTACGGGTGACGACGTCGTCATCTTCGATTTTGAAGGCGATCCGGATCAGCACCTCAGTAGCCGGCGCATAAAGCGCTGCCCGCTCCGCGATGTCGCGAGCATGCTGGTATCTTTCGGCTACGCCGCTCAAACAACGGTCCGGCGCATCCTTTTCGAGGAAGGGAACGACAGTGTATTACGCGCCGAGCTTCGAGCATTGGGCCGCTTCTGGTACTCGCACGTGAGCGCCGCATTCATCCGTGGCTACTGGAGAGCTGCCGAACGCGCTCCCTATTTGCCTCCGCAGCAAGCGGATCAACAGATTCTGCTCGATACTTATCTGCTGGAACGCGCTCTTCTCGATGTGCGTGCCGATATCCAAGATAAGCCGGAACTCTCGGGCATGCCGTTCCGCGTAATCCTGCATTTGCTGGACGCCGGAGCCGAACGTAGACTCGGAGCATAACGGTCCAAAAAGCGAGGCACGCCTAAATGCTTCATCCGGATCTCCGCCAGGAGCTGATCGACATGCGTGCTGGAGACGCGCGCGTACGGGAGGAGCTCGTCGACTCTGGTGAACTCGGAGGCGCTTACGTTCCGCGCATGGAAGCCGTGCACGTCAACAACGCAGATCGCCTCAAACAACTGATCGACGTGTATGGCTGGCCGGATGAGGAAATGGTAGGCAAGGACGGCGCCGAAGCGGCATGGCTCATTGCGCAGCATGCGATTGGCGACCCGCAATTTCAGCGGAAGTGTTTGGCGCTTCTACAAGCCTCTGCGGATGCTGGTCGCGTTCTGCGCTGGCATGCAGCCTACCTCGAAGACCGGATCGCAATGCAGGAGGGGCGGCCACAACGATATGGCACGCAGTGGGTCGATGATCCCGTGGATGGCAGAACCCGCCCCTGGAAGCTCGCGGACTCGGAACGCGTAAATCAATTACGCGAACAAGTTGGCTTGGCGACGCTCCATCCTGTCCCCGAGCGTGGTCCGGAATTGCCCTTAGATCAACAGCGCGCAATGGAAGAAGATCAGCGCTGGTGGAGAGAATGGCTTGCTGGCAAGGGATGGCGATCGCGATGTTAAACCGTCATCCCTTTTCCAGCTACTTCTGCTTTACCGCGTCGCCGCTTTCGCCTTCGACGCAACCGTCTGCCGGCTGACTTGGGTCGAGCGCGGCGCCTTCACCTTGTGAGTGGCCGTCCCGTTGTTTCGGACCGCGCCATTGATCGGTGTGGCACCATTCGAGCTTCCGTTTCGTGGCGTGCCGTTCTGCGTCATTTTGCCAAGCACTACGGGCCGTTTTGCTCCCGTCGCCATTGGTACATTGGAGGGCCGGCAATGGGCAGTCTCGTAAGCCATCACCGCGAAGGCAATCGCTTCCTTCGCATCGACGTCTAGGCCTACTTCGGTCGTCTCCATCACCGGGATCGGATCCATCGCCTTCCGCAGCATCTTCATCAGGGTCGGATTATGGGTTCCGCCGCCTGAGACGAAGATCTCGTCCACCCGCATATCGGTCAGAACAAAATTACGCACTCCGAGCGCGATGCTTTCTGCAGTCAAAGCCGTCGCCGTGGCGATCAGGTCTTCGCTGCTCAGTTCGGTATCGAGCAGCTTCGAGACGTAGTCAGAACCGTACTGCTCGCGACCCGCTGTCTTCGGCGGCTTGGCGCGAAAATACTTGTCGCGAAGCAGCTTTGCCAGGAGCTTGGGATCCACCTCGCCCGAGACCGCGATCACTCCGTCTCGGTCATAGGTTTGTCCGCCGGCGGTGATTCGCGTCACCAACTGATCAATAATGATGTTTCCCGGGCCGGTATCGAAAGCGATCACGCGATCACTGCTCGTATTCGGCGGAATGGCGGTCAGATTTGCTACGCCGCCGATATTGATCGCAACGCGCCCTCGCCCGCGGTGTCGAATGAGCATGTAATCCAGATAGGGAACCAGTGGCGCGCCGCGTCCGCCCGCGGCCATGTCGCGCTCACGAAAGTTCGAAATCACGTCGATGCCCGTGCGCTCGCTGATCACGCTTGATTCGCCAATCTGAAACGTGCTCGCGACTTTCTTCCCCAGGTATTGCGCGCCTTGACCCTCGTGAAAGATCGTCTGGCCATGGCAGCCGATGAGCTTGATCGTGCTCAGCGGAATCTGCGCACGCTCGGCGGTCTCTTCCAGAGCCTCGGCGTACAACTCTCCCAGAACGAAGTTCAATCGTGAAATGTCGCCCGTGAATGCGCTCATATTAGAAATCGCGAGTAGCGCCTCACGTATTTTTCTTGGATAAGGGACAGAATGGCTGGTTAAGACGTTAATCTTTGCCTTAAAGCCCGACCCGGTGATATCGACGATCGCGACGTCGATACCATCGAGCGAAGTCCCGCTCATAATACCTGCTATTCTCATCTCGTTCGCAACTCTTGCTGCAAATCTTGCAAAATCTGCAAAGCTTCAACCGGCCGGAGCTCATTGATGTTGAGCCCCCGGATTCGATCGGCAAGCCCTTGATTCATGGGCTCGAAAAGTCTGATTTGTAGGGGAGCGTTAGCCTCACCCGGCCCCAGTTCGTCACTGACCGAGTGTTCCCTTACTTCATGATGCAATAAAACGGACCTCGCCCGCTCGATTACTTGCAGGGGTAAGCCCGCTAATCGGGCCACTTCGATACCATAACTCCGATCTGCCGCACCCGGTTCTACCTTTCGTATGAATAAGATCTGGTCATTAGCCTCTTTCACGGCGACGTGTAAATTTCTTATTCCAGAAAGTTGTTCGGCGAGTTCCGTCAGCTCGTGGTAATGGGTGGCGAAGAGCGTCTTCGCCTTTATACTCTCGTGGATGTACTCAACCACGGCCCAAGCGAGGGCCAAACCATCGTAAGTAGCCGTTCCCCGGCCGATCTCATCAAGTACTATGAAACTATTAGCGGTCGCTGTGTTTACAATTGCGGCCGCTTCCGTCATCTCCACCATGAAGGTGGAACGCCCTCTGGCTAGATTGTCCGTCGCCCCAATGCGCGTGAACACTCGGTCCACTACCGGCAGTAGCGCCGAATCCGCAGGAATAAACGAACCCATTTGGGCCAAAATCAAAATCAGGGCTGCTTGTCTGAGATACGTCGACTTTCCGCCCATATTTGGGCCGGTAATCACGCCTATATATTCTTTTGACGAGTGCAGATACAAATCGTTCGGAACGAAGCGCACTCCATCCGGTTCGCTGAGCTTTTCAATAACGGGATGGCGTCCGGCGTCGATCCGCATTTCTCCTGAATCGGAGAACCGCGGTCTGTGATAGCGATTCTCAATACCGACGTGTGCTAGTGTCGCTGCTACATCCAACTCGGCGATACCCGAGGCTGCCGCTTTTATCCGCGGAGCCTGACCTGCCGCAAACAGGCGAACTTGCTGAAAAATCTCCCGCTCCAGCGAGAGAATCTTCTCCTCCGCATCCAGGACCTTCGATTCCAGCTCTTTCAGTTCAGGAGTCGTGAATCGCTCCGCGTTTGCCAGCGTCTGCTTCCGTTCGAAGCTCGCGGGTACCAAAGCAAGGTTGGGCTTCGAAACTTCGATGTAATAGCCGAACACATTGTTGAACCGTACCTTCAGCGATTGGATACCGGTAGCCGCGCGCTCGCGTGCTTCGATCGCCGCAATGTACTCGCGGCTGTGACGGCTGATATTGCGCAGCTCGTCTAGTTCAGGATTAAACCCGTCGCGAATCGTTCCACCCTCTGCCAGATTGACCGGAGGCGCCTCAGCGATCGCAGCAAGAATCCTTTCGCGCACTTCATCTACTAAATCGATCTCTTGCCGCAACGCGCGTGTCTCGAGATCCTTGGTGAGTTGGGCCACTCGCGGGAGTTGTGCCAGTGATCGTCCTGCCGCCAGCACCTCGCGAGGCCCCGCGGTCCCGAGCGTGATCTTCGCTAACAACCGCTCGAGATCCTGAATGCTGCCTAGCGCCTTTCGTAATTCTTGCCGCAGAATGACTTTGCCGCTCAATTCTCCGACCGCGTCCAGGCGTTCCTCGATCTCTTCGCGGTCGCAGGATGGATTGAGCAGCCTGCGCCGCAGCAGCCGGCCGCCCATGCCGGTAGATGTCTTGTCGAGCACATGGATCAGCGTCGCTTCCCGGCTCTCTCCCGCAAACAGCGGTTCCAGCAGTTCGAGGTTGCGCACAGTCGCCGCATCCAGCACCATGTGGCCCGTGCGCTGGTAGAACGCCGGACGATCCAGATGTCCCAGCGCGGATTTCTGCGTCTCTCGCAGATAATGCAGCACTGCGCCCGCGGCAGCCGTAGCCAGCGGTTTATCGCTCAACCCGCAGCCGTCGAGCGAAAGCAACCGGAATACCTCGAGAATTTGCCGTCCCGCGTAGTCGCCTCCGAAGACCCATGGATCGAGCGGTGTCTCCAGGCTTGACGCGCCTATCGGGAATCCCTCTGGATACAACACCTCCCGTACATTCAACGTCTCGATGAATGGGATGACTTCAGCCTCGGCCAGTTCGGTCGTTCGAAATTCGCCGGTCGAGAGATCGGCATATGCCAGCCCACAGCGCCCGTTCCTGCTGTAAACCGCGGCCAGGTAATTGTTTTCGTGCGAACGAAGCAGGCTGGCGTCGGTCGCCGTCCCTGGCGTCAACACCCGTGTTACTTCCCGGCGAACCAGCTTCTTGCCGGGTCCCGGCTCTTCCATCTGCTCGCAGATCGCCACCCGGTACCCGCGCTGAATCAGCCGGCCGATGTAACTATCCGCTGAATGATAGGGAACCCCGCACATCGGGATCGGCTCTCCACGCTCTTTGTTGCGAGCAGTCAGCGTGATCTCCAGTTCGCGCGCCGCGGTCACCGCGTCTTCATAAAACAGCTCATAGAAGTCGCCGAGCCGGAACAGCAGCAGCGCGCCCGGAACCTGTTTCTTGGCGGCCTGATACTGCCGCATTAGCGGGGTTGAGGCATCTGTACTCACGTGCCCGCCACCGCCCGCCTGAGCAACGGACACTTACGCGTAAAGCCCACGTCTCTTGATTGCGAATGCCACCCTATCCAGGGCCAGCATATAGGCTGCGGTGCGATTCTTTACAGCGTGCTTGTCGGCGTATCCGATCACGTCATTGAAACTCGAAATCATGATTTGGTCGAGTCTGGTGTTGACTTCCGCTTCTGTCCAGAAATAACCCTGCCGGTCTTGCACCCATTCAAAATAGGAAACCGTCACTCCGCCCGCATTTGCCAAAATATCCGGAATAACGAACACTTTCTTTTCCGCCAGAATGGAATCCGCAAGAAACGTTGTAGGCCCGTTCGCTCCTTCGCACAGAATCTTTGCTCGTATCCGGTCTGCATTTGCCGAAGTGATCACGTTTTCGTGCGCGGCCGGAATCAACACATCGCAATCGAGTAGCAACGAATCGTCCTTATCAATGTCTTCGGCTTCCGGGAAACCGGTGATGGAGCCCATCTCCGTCCGGTGTTGCACCAAAGCATCAATATCCAGCCCGTGTGGGTTATAAACCGCACCGTCGTACTCGGCCACACAGATGATTTTGAATCCGCTCTGGCTCATCAGGCGCGCTGCCATTCCGCCGACATTCCCAAAACCCTGCACCACCACACGGGTGTTCTCCGGTGTCAACCCGAATCGCCGCATCGCTTCCATGGTCACGATCATGCAGCCGCGCCCCGTCGCTTCCGGACGCCCCAGAGACCCGCCGAGCTCGAGCGGCTTGCCCGTAACTACGGCCGTCACCGTGTGCCGCTTATGCATCGAGTACGTATCCATGATCCAAGCCATGGTTTGGGCATTGGTATTTACATCCGGCGCGGGAACATCCCGTTCCGGTCCGATGAATTCAAGGATTTCTGCCGTGTATCGCCGCGTGATGCGCTCCAATTCGCCTTCGCTTAGGAGATGCGGCTCGCAGATTACGCCGCCCTTGCCGCCGCCGAATGGGATATTCACTACGGCGCATTTCCAAGTCATCCAGGCAGCCAGCGCTCGTACTTCGTCCAGTGAAACATCCGGCGCGAAACGAATTCCGCCCTTCGCCGGCCCTCGAGCGATGGAGTGCTGAACCCGATATCCTGTGAACACCTCGATGCGGCCGTCGTCCAGCACCACCGGAATGTTCACCGTGAGCTCCATCGCCGGTTGGCGGAGGACTTTCCGCATTCCATCGTCCAGCTTCAACCGTTCGGCGGCCTCGTCAAAACGATGGGCCGCGGATTCCCACGGGTTAATCTCCTGCTCGACGGACGGAGTCGCTTCCAGCAGCATACATCCTTACACTGTCACGAGCGCGGGCGCGTATGCAAGCCGCCCTTAAAAATGAACGAATGCCCGGCGGTCTGCGTCTATTTAAGCGTCCACGAAGGAGGCACAATGACCCCCGACGAACGAAAAATGCTCGAGGATCTGGCGGCCAAGCTCGCGCAAACTCCTGCGCCGCCAAGAGATCCAGAAGCCGAAGACTTTATTCGTACCAAGATCGGTTCGCGCCCTGACGCGCTCTACATGATGACTCAGACAGTGCTGATTCAGAATCTGGCCTTACAGCAGGCGCAGCATCAGATCCAGGAACTCCAACAGCGCACTGGCCAACCCGCTCCTGTCGGTTCTGGCGGCAGTTTTCTGGGTTCCCAAGGTGGCGCTCGCGGCTACTCCCAAGCGGGTCAGCAGTACGGAGGACAACAGTACTCCGCACCTCCACCCCCGCAGTATGCACCTCCGTCTCCGTCTCCCACCATCTCGGCTCCCAGCGGCGCCCCGAGCTTCCTGCGCGGAGCCGCCCAAACAGCGGCGGGCGTTGCAGCCGGCGCATTGGCCTTTGAAGGCATCCAGTCTCTCTTCTCACATCCGGGTTATGGAGGTGGGTTTGGCGGCTTCGGCGGAGGTCCTGGCTTCGCGGGCGCTCCCACCGAAGTAATCGAGAACAATTATTACGATACGCCCCAGCAGCAGGACTACGCAGGCGACGATCGCGGCGGCTACGACGACCAGGGTCAGAACGTCGACAATCAGGGCCAATACGGCGACAACGCTCAATTGGATAACGCCGACTACGATACCGGCGATGATGGAGGTGGCCTCGATGGAGGCGGTTTCGACGACGGCGGAAGCGGCGATTCCTTCGTTTGAGGCTCTGTCGACTTCCGGGGCAGAGATCTTGCCCTATATGCGTTAACTTAAAAGCTCGAACAAGCGGGATTTTCGCGCTTTCATACATTTCCTGCGGGGTTACTTGCAAGGACATCTGTCGAGTTTCTGGTTTGCGCGTTCATCCGCTCAAGCCAGTACTTTCCAGTAATGTTGACAGTAAGCTGATTATCGGGCGCGGATGCTGGGTACGAGAACGCCCTCAAGGACGCTTGGCCGCCGCCATTTTCTCTGCTGTATCGAGCGCGACTGTTGCGTTCACGTTCACATTTGGCTTAACCCCAGTTCCCTCCCAATCCGTTTTTGTGATGGGATTGATCGGCCGCCCAAAAGGAACTTGTATCGAGAAGTGCTCATCTATGCGGCGTTCCTGCACCAGATATACGCTCCCCCGGCGGTAGTCTCACCGATAAGAGTTGCACGTTTTAGATTCTTTAGATCGTTGCTGAACTCCTCGGCACCGGAGAAAGTGTTGGACGAAGTTAGCACGTAGGCTGGTTTGTCAGCTAACGTGTTGCTTCGTATCGGAGTTGTCCAGAACTCCTCAGTGGCGTTTTCATGGCGATCATAGATATCGTTCAAGTGGGTTCGATGATGGAAAAGGTAACTGCACATAAGAGTGACCATGTGCGGGTCTCCGCCCCTGTTGTCGCGCAGATCGAAAATGATTGCATCGGCATGACGGAAGCTCTTCATCACGTCTTCAACTTTGGATCGGCAAACGTCAACGTCGGGGAACGCGTTCAATTTAAGGTAGCCGACGTTATGCGGTAGAACACGGACTTCCTCGAAACTGCAGCTATTGCGCTTCATGGCTTCCATATAGTGCGCCCGTTCCTCTGGACTCGGTCCAACGGAAGCACCTTCCGGCGTTTTGTACGGTTTATACACAAGGTGCAGATGTCCGTCATGGCTGACGGCCTGCATTTGGGCCGTCAGCATTTCGGCAAAGAATCCTCCATCGGTTTCAGCATTGTCATCCCCGTTTTTTTCATGGGCCGTCAACGCATTTGCGATTTGCTGTGCAACCTTCGGCGAGACATAATACTCGTTCAGATTCGCGATACTTCCTTCGATGATGCGGTGCCGTTCTGCGGCATTTAGTTTGATCTCTGTGATGACCGCACCTCGCGGAATCTCGTCCATATTGAACATCGCCACGGTCGGTATTGGAGTCGGGTTAACACGCATACTCCCCAATCCCCTCGTTGGGCCTTTCATCTCCTTTATGCAGAAATGAATGAACGTCGGTTCGGGACTCGTTTCCGACAGCACCTCAAATCCGCCAGTTTCTGTACGGAACCGGGGAGTCACAAACCTGGACATTTTCTCACGGGGATCATAGAGTTTCGAAAAGCTCTGCATTGCCGACGGGCTTCCGCTATTGAAGGCCAGCAGCCAGGCGTTAAACACCTTTTCCGCTGGCGTATCCGGTACGCCTCTCCCCTGTGACAACGCCACGGTTCGAACCGGACCATGACTGGAGTCAACGGAGCGTTTCAATGCGACGCTTGGCGCTTCACCTAGACGGCCAGTTCCAACGCTGCTCAAAACTGCCAATCCGCCAAGCGCAGCTGCGGCAAGCACACTCCCCACGAGCAAAGACGTTGGGTGAATTCGATCATCTCGTAGGACATGGAAACCGGGGATCGCTGCAAACTGCGACCCGGCGCACTCGCCGCCTAGTCTCGCTCGGGCGAAGCAATACTCGCGAGGAATTGAGATGGCCAAATCGGCGAGCAGATCACCCCAGAGTCGCAGGCGAAGGAATAAGCCGCGCTCGCCCCGCCAACGGTCGCGAAATAGCTGTAGCGCCTCCTTACCGTACGCTTCTCGAAAATGTGCCGGAAAAAAGGACAGCAACCAAGCGTAGACCTTCTCAGACATAATCGCCCCGCAAGATGTTTTTGGCGCGCGCAACACGCAGCAGGTCTGCCAGCCGTTCGGCCTCGTTGCGGGCCAGTTTCCGGCCAGCCGCGCTCAACCGGTAAACGCGTCGACGATCCTGCTCAGCATCTTTCGCGTCATTCGGATTAATCTCCTCAATCAGCTTCTCTTCAAGAAGTGACTGTATAGAGCTGTATAAGGTGCCCGGCCCTAGTCGCATGCGGCCTCCGGTCTGGTGCGCCACTTGGCGCATAATCCCATAACCATGCAAGTCCTCACCAGCAAGGGACAACAGAATCTGGAAAGCGGCAGGGGGGAGCGGATCGAGTTTTCGTTTGGGCATAGCAGTCGAAGATCAGTATATCGATCATCGACTGCTCTTACGAGACGGAAATAGGCTCGGGTAAATGGTCGCGCCAAGTCGCGGGTTATGCAAGTCACCGGAACTGAATGCCCGACCGGCCGCCTGACCGCATCACTTCCAGCATCATCAGCCACTTTCCATTGGAAGCACAAACGGGGTCGGAACTCCGCCAACTTCCGGTTTGCCGTACTCCTGGGGTAATCTGGGATTCGATGCCCCGACCACCGATTTCCGTCTTTACATCCAATGAGGCTGGGTGAATGGGTGCGCTCTGTCCGGGGTGCGATAGCTTTTATCTTGCTCGCCTCTTCGACGTGCGCACAATTTCCGCCAAACCAGAAACTCTCGGCCGAAGATGAGCATGAATTCACTAAGGAACTGAAACGGTTACAAACGCTGCTCTCAACGGCTAATGATAGAGGCGCAATCGAACTGCAAATCGCCAACACCTACGCGGCGGGCGGCCAATTTTCGGAGGCGCTGCGATGGTTGCGTAAGGTTGTGGCGGCAAATCTCGGCTTCGATCCTTCGCGAGATCCAGACTTTGCAAAACTCCAACCGACCGCTGAATTCAAATCGATCGTTGACGAGGTACGCCGGCAGACACCGCCCGTTCACAACAGTCGGCTGATCACGACTCTAGGCACGCGAGACGTTCGTCCTGAGAGCATTGCTTTCGACGTTAGGCGAAAAGCTTTCCTTTTGGGAAACGCAGCGAGATCCGAACTTGTCGAATGTTCCCTACGCGGCGACTGCCACAATTTCGTGATGCCGAAAGCCGGAGAAAGAGGTTACGTACTTGGCATTAAAATAGACTCGGCCCGCGGTGAAGTCTGGGCCACAAACAACACACCATCTGCCGCGAGCCTGCGCTGCTACGATCTCGAAACCGGCCAACTTCAGCGAAATGCGTCTATTCAAGGCAAGCACGTTTTCAACGACCTCGCTATCTCCTCGACCGGCACTGTTTATGTCAGCGATACCGCCGAGGGTTCTGTGTATCAACTGCCCTCCCGAACCACCGCGCTTCAAAGAATGGCTCCGCAGCACAAGTTTAGGGCTGCGAACGGCATCGCCATCTCTGCCAATGGCACGTTGCTTTACGTCTCGACCTGGGGCGACGGTATTGATGTGATCGACCTTCCATCTGGGGCGGTGATGCCTATGATCCATCCACGCGATGTCTGTTTGGCGTTTATAGATGGCCTTTATGCGATTCAAGGAAGCCTAATCGCAATTCAAAACGGCCCGATGCTGCCTCGGATCGTCGAATTGGGTTTGAGTAAGAGCCAGCGACAGATCCTTGCTATGAAAGTTCTTGAGCGCCGTAACCAAGCGTTTGACGGCATCACCACTGGAGTAATCGTGCGGAACAATCTCTACTACGTCGCAAACCCGCAAACCGACAAAGAACGCGACGCTGACCTCCGCCCGTTACAGGTATTCAGCGTGCGCATTGATCGTTGACGGATTTCAGTCGCAAGAATTGTGTACCAGCGGTCGACCATCCGTCAAGTGGACGGCTGGCGTCGTGACATCCAAACTAACCATCAGCCGATGATTCAGGCGCGTCCGAAACCCGCCTAGATCGGCTTCCGATCCTGAGTCGCAGGAGTGCTTGCTTTGTGCGTAACGATATCCCGGCGAGCTGCTCGCTGAGCGATTGAAGAACCTCAGGACGGTACCCGGAGTGGGCCCGATCACTGCATTGACCTGGGCGCTCGAGATCGGTGATGTATCCCGCTTCCGCTCGGTGAAGCAAGCCATCAGCTATTGCGGACTGTGCGGCGACGAAAAGAGCTCAGCAGACAAAATCCTGCGAACGCCTCTTTCCAAACAGCGCAACAAGCACATCCAGCGGGTTCTCGTGGAAGCCGCCAAGCTGGCGCCCAAAAACAGTCATGAACTCGCCTTGGTGTACGAAAAGGCAAAGCAAAAAGGAAGCACCAACCGCGCGACGATGGCAGTGGCGCGGAAGATGGTCACCTATCTGCTCGCCGTAGATCGTGGGCAGCGGCCATTTGTGCCCGCTGAAAACTTTACGGCAGCGGCGTAACCGCCTGCCAAGCAGAAAAACCGAGATTACACAGTGCGCAGGCTGCCAGGTCCTGCAGGTCGCCGACTGAGCGATGGAGAAAATCCTGAGGCTCCCTCCGAATTGTTTCGGGACTGGCAGCGAACACAAACTCAATCATCTGCGACGGCCGGCAAGGCCCGAGGCAGCAAACGGATGTCCGGTTCTGCGAAGGCAGGAACCACGGCCGAGAGGCACATATGCGAGCTGTGGGTTTTGGCATAGACGGTTTTGCGCGCTTCTCAAACGCGCGCGTCAGGAGACGTGTGTTTTCTCTTGACATTCGACTTACATGGAGGTCGGCAATACGGAGACAACTTTGGCCCAAGTTAACGCTTACGCGGCCATGCCCACCCCTACTCAGGTGCCGTATTCACCTCACTGGCAATGGTCTCCGCTGCAGCTCCGTGTCTGTCGAGATACGCTCGCCGGCTCTCCGTAATGACCCGCCGAGCATCTCGTGGGCCGCTCCACCCTTTCATCTGCGTCTTGACGCCCTGCAGTTCTTTATAGATTGAAAAGAAGTATTCAATCTCCGTGCGCACGTGCGGAAAAACCTGGTCTACCGTGTGGATACTGTCAAATCGCGGATTGCGGTTCGGCACTGCGAGGATTTTCTGGTCGTTCTCTTTTTGGTCCACCATATGCAGCAGTCCCACTGGCCGTGCCTCCATCAAGCACCCCGTAAAGCTTGGCTGATCCACCATGATGATGATGTCCAGCGGGTCCCCATCTTCCGCTAACGTTCCAGGAATAAAGCCATAGTCGCCCGGATAGTGCATCGGCGAGTATAAGGCCCGATCGAGGCGAAACACTCCCAAGTTGCCGTCGTATTCATACTTGTTCGCAGAGTTCTTGGGAATCTCGATAATGGCCCGCACTACTTCCGGACTATCCGGTCCCGGATCGATATCGTACAGTTTCACGCGTTTCAGCGTAGCAAAGCCAAACAACCCTGTGCCGTTCAGGTGCGACACTCGAAGGCATGTCAGGAAAAGTGAAATGGGGTGTTCTGGGAGCCGCCAACATCGCTCTGAAGAAGGTGATCCCCGGGATGCAGAAAGGCACTCGAACGGAAATCGTCGGTATCGCGTCCCGCGATCTTGCCCGGGCTCGCGAAGCTGCGCAAAAACTCGGCATCCCGCGCGCCTACGGCTCCTATGAAGAGCTGCTCGCCGATCCCGAGATCGACGCCGTCTACAACCCTCTTCCGAATCATCTTCACGTTCCCTGGTCTATCCGTGCGGCTGAAGCCCACAAGCATGTGCTCTGTGAGAAACCGATCTCTCTCACCGCCGATGAAGCAATTCAACTCATTGCCGTGCGTGACCGGACGGGCGTCAGGATCGGGGAAGCCTTCATGGTTCGCACGCATCCCGAATGGCTTCGCGCCCGCGACATTGTCCGCTCCGGCGAGATCGGCGATTTGCGCGCAATCATGAGCGCCTTCAGCTATTTCAATCGCGATCCGAAAAACATCCGCAATATTCTCGAAATGGGCGGCGGTGGCCTCATGGATATCGGCTGCTATCCCATCACGATGTCCCGGTTTCTCTTTCAGCGCGAGCCCACCCGTGCTCTAGGTCTCATCGAGCGGGACCCCGAGATGCGAACAGACCGCCTCAGCTCCGCCCTCCTCGACTTCTCACCGGGGCAGGCCGTCTTCACCTGCAGCACGCAGCTCGTGCCGTTCCAGCGAATGCAGATCTTTGGAACCAAAGGCCGGATCGAGATAGAAATTCCGTATAACATCCCGCCTGACCGCCCTAGCCAGATCTTTGTCGATGACGGCTCCGAGCTCGCTGGTCGTAGCGCTCGTATCGAAGAGTTCGCTGCAATCGATCAATACACCATACAAGGCGACGAATTCTCTCGCGCAATTCAAGAGGGCTCAGACGTTCCCGTCCCCCTCGAAGACGCGCTCGCCAACATGCGCGTTATTGAGGCTGTCTTACGCTCCGGACAAACAGCTCGTTGGGAAGAGCCCGCGAACTGACTACGGTTTCGGGCTCGCCGCCTGAGCTGGGACGTGCCGGATCGCGATCTTCAGGATCTTAACCGGTGTCTGCGGCTTATCGTTCTCATCGCGGGGAATTTGCGAGATCGCGTCGGCGACATCCTGCCCCGACACTACTTCACCAAACAAAGAGTAATGACCGTTGAGATGAGGTGCCGGGGCGACCGTAATGAAAAACTGTGAGCCATTTGTGTTCGGTCCGGAATTTGCCATCGCCACAAGCCCCGCGCGATCAAAACTTCGATTCGGATCGATTTCGTCATCGAATTGATACCCAGGACTGCCGGTCCCGTCTCCGATCGGATCTCCGCCCTGAATCATGAATCCCGGAATCACTCGATGAAATGTCGTGCCTGAATAGAGCGGCCGGTGAGTGAGCTTGCCCGTTGCCGGGTCAGTCCATGCCTTGGTCCCTGTTGCTAGCCCAGTAAAATTAGCTACCGTTTTCGGAGCGCTCGATTCGAAGAGCAGGCAAACGATCGTCCCCATCGACGTATAAATAACGGCGTAAAGACCCGGCTCAGCGGGCAACGTAACCGGAGGTAGGGCTGGCTCGGCGGCCTTTTTTTGCCCAGAGGTCGTTCTCGCCGCCTGAGGCGCAGCGTCCCCGAGAGACGCAGATAGCGCAGATATCAGGATCCCGGCAATTATCGCTTGCACTCTTCGCATGCAACGCAAATTATAGCGGGATTCTGGGGCGAGTACTTCAAGAAAGCCTGGGAAAATGGTGGGGGAGATCTCTTTTCATCTGAGCCCACTGATGATTGAAGGCCCCTGGCCTTTCACCTACAATCCAAGTAAGCGTCGAATTTTATGAAGCACTTAGTTGCCCTCGTGCCCGTGTTTGCTCTTCTTGTATCCACGGCATGCACGCAGAGCCCCCAAAAACTGGTGGCCACCGCGAACAAGTATCACGATCGGAAGCAGTACAAAGAAGCTTCGATCTTGTACCAAAAGGCAATCTCCAAGAACAAGACTTATGCCGAGCCCTACTATCGCGAAGGACTGAATCTACTCGATGCCGGAAACGCCGGTGAAGCCGCCAGATTTCTTCGCAGCGCCGTGGATCTAAACCCTAACAACAGCGACGCCACAACGAAGTTGGCCGAGATTTATCTGGCGGCCTACTCGCACGATCCCTCCAGATTTAAGAACCTCCTTCCCGAAGTCCGGGAGCTGGACAAGAAACTCCTTCAGGACCCGAACTCCTTCAACGGACTTCGCCTGCAGGCTCTGCTCGAACTTGTCGACAAGAACATCGACAAGGCCTTGGAAACTTTCGCAAGAGCGAATCAGATAAAGCCATACTCACGGGATCTCGTCGGGTGGTATGCCCAAACTTTGGCAGCGGCGCAAAAACCAGATCAGGCTCTCTCTCTAATTAAGGACATGCTTGCTCACGACAAGACCTGGGGTCCTGGCTATGACTTCCTGTTGGTTTATTACAGCCGGACGAATCAGCGCGACAAAATCGAACCGCTGCTTCGCGAGCGCGTTCAGAACGATCCCACAAGCGTGGTAGCACTCACGAATCTGGCGAATTATCTCGCAGCGACGAATCGTTTTCCAGAGGCTGAGACCGTAATGAAACGTGTTCTGAACAACAAGAAGGACTTCCCCACTGGGCACGAACTGATGGGTGATTTCTACGCCCGCACCGGAAAGCGTGATCAAGCGATGCAACAGTTCAAGGACGGTGTTTCGGAGGATCCGAAGAATGCCGTGAGATATCAGGAGAAAATCGTCGCCCTCTATCAACTCACCGGAGATCGCGATAAAGCCCTTCACCTGTCGAAGGAGCTCGTGACGAAGTACCCCAAAGATGCTTCGGTCAACGAAACCTATGCCTCTCTTCTGGTCCAGCAAAGTAGCCGGAATGACCTGAAGAAGGCGCTTCCTGATCTTAAGAGCCTGGTCCAGAACGTCCCGAACAGCGCGAGTATGCATACCGACCTTGCTAGGGCTTACTTCGAAACCGGCGATATGGACAAAGCTCTCGCCGAGGCCAACAACGCGATTCGCTTGAATGCGAACTATATACCTGCCCGCATTGTGGCAGCACGAATCTATGAAGACCGCGGTCAGCACACAAAAGCCATTGAGCTGACCGACCCGGTGCTCGCGGCACAACCCCAGAATTCGGATGCGCGGTTGATTCAAGCACGCGCTCACATCGGCCTGAACGAGCCCGACAAGGCCCAGGCAGAGTTGGAATTGCTTGTCCAGCAGTTCCCGAATATGAATGATGCCCGCCTCCAGCTTGCAGCGCTCTACATGAGCAAGAAAAATTACGACAAAGCTTCTGAGCAGTTTGCCGCTCTCTGGAAGGGCAATCCTCCGAATCCGCCCGATGTCCGGGGATATATCGGGCTGCAAACCATGAAGCTGGTCCAGGGCAAAGCAGACGAGGCGATTCAGGGCATGCAGGATCTCGTTCAGAAGAATCCGACCGTCAGCTCATATAGATTCGAACTGGCCAATTTTCAGGCGGCGGCCAGCAGCCAAGTCGCCAAAACTGACCCTGCGCGCGCCAAACAGCTAGTTCAACAGGCCGCCGACAACTACAAGGACATTTTGAAAACCGCCACCAATTCCGCTGACCTCTGGAACAGGTTGGGAGTCTTGCAGCTTCAACTCGGGCAGAGAGACGCCGCTCTGGCATCGTTTCAGCAGGCCGGGAATGCCGACCCCCGAGCCGGCGGGGCGTTTGTGAATCAAGGAATGCTGCTTGAACAGATGGGCAGAAAGAAAGAAGCCGCCGAAGCCTATAACAGGGCGCTGGGGGTCGACCCCGGAAATACGATCGCTCTCAACAACTTGGCCTATATCAACGCCGAATCCGGCTCCAACTTGGATCAGGCTATGACTCTGGCGCAGCGCGCCAAAAAGCAGGTTCCCGATAACCCTGACATCTCCGACACCCTCGGCTACGTGTATTACCAGAAAAATCTTAATTCGCAAGCGCTTGAAATCTTCCGCCAAAACGTGCAGCAATACCCACAGAATGGCTCCTTTCGCTTTCATCTCGCGATGGCGCTGCTGAAGCAAGGTAACAAGGATGCAGCCCGCGAAGAGGCCGAGAAAGCTTTGAAGAATACCACCCAGCCCGCTGAACAAGACAAGATTCGTTCCTTTGTGAGTCACATCGGCTGAGCTCAGTGGCCAGTCAGACTGACGTTGTAAGCTGGCGCGACGAGCACCCATCGGCGAAATACATTACGCCGTTTATCGCCTTCATGCTGCTTCTACTGGTGGGCCCTCGGCTGGGTCTCGCGCCGGAAATTGAAGCGCCCACACGAGTCTTAATCCTTGCGGCGGTCTGCTGGATCTGCTGGCCGCGCGAGATCTCGCTCCGCCCTGCGAAACCGTTTTCCAGTGTAGCGATCGGCGCACTGGTCTTCGTGCTCTGGATTGCTCCCGAGTTCGTCGATAGCGGTTATCGCGATAACCTTCTGTTCTCGAATTCGTTGGTCGGCCATATCCATTCGTCGCTTCAATCGGCTGCGCTACACAACCCGTGGGTTCTTACCTGGAGAACAGTCCGGGCCGTTCTCATTGTGCCTGTTGTAGAAGAACTGTTCTGGCGTGGCTGGCTGATGCGCAAGCTGATCCAAAGCGACTTCCAAACAGTGCCATTGGGAAGTTATTCACCCTTCGCATTTTGGGCGACCGCAATTCTATTCGCCGCCGAACACGGCCCCTATTGGGATGTTGGCTTGCTCACCGGCGTTATCTACAACGTTTGGATGATCCGGTCGAAATCGATCGCGAGCTGCATCCTCATGCACGCTGTTACCAATGCCATTCTCAGTGGATATGTGATAACTACCGCGCATTGGCAGTACTGGCAGTAACCCTTTTGCTTTGAACAATTCAAGCCCGATGGTACAGTCTTCGTGAGGAGAGGGTCCCTTAGACTATGCCATGCCTTCTTGCGATCCTCGCGGTCGCTTTTCCCCGAATTGCCATTGTCCTTCTATGGCTGTTCACGAACTTCTTCACCGGGGTGTACCACGGAATCATAATTCCGATACTGGGCTTTCTCTTCCTGCCCCTCACGCTGATTGTCTACACGTACATCGCGAAATTCTACCCGGGACATCTAACGACAGGCGAACTGGTCGCAATTTTTATCGCAATTATCATCGATCTTGGCCTGATGGGAGGCGGAGCGTGGGGCCGGCGCGGCTAACCTCCCCTTTTTCTCTCAGTTGAGAATCGAGCGCTTTACCGCCTACTAGCCTGTGTGGCCTTATTCCGTACGTTCAGCGCGGCAATTCAAGGTATCGACGCGCATGTGATCGATGTTGAAGTCGACATGTATCCTGCCGGCACCAACCGCGACTTCGTCACCGTCGGTATGCCGGACGCTGCGGTAAAGGAAAGTCGGGAGCGAATCAAATCGGCTCTGCTCAATTCCGGTTTTGGGTATCCGAGTAAGTCCGTCACCATCAATCTCGCCCCTGCCAATGTGAGAAAAGAAGGCGCCGGTTTCGATCTCCCAATGGCCACCGCCATCCTGGGCGCGATGGGAACGGTGGCAAGAACCGACGATTACCTGATCGTCGGGGAGTTGTCGCTAGACGGCAGCCTCCGGCCGGTCCGCGGTGCTTTATCGATCGCCGTTTGCGCCGCCCGGCGCGGGATTCGCAATCTTCTGGTGCCGACCGAGAACGCTGCGGAAGCCGCCGTTGCCGAGGGCGTCCGGGTATTCGGCCTGAAGCATCTGGCCGAGGTAGTTCAGTTCTTGAATGAGCCCTCGGCCTTTCAGGCTGTCAGTCCGATCATTCCTGACCTGGAGCAGAGTGATCCTGCCGTGCCGGATTTCAGCGACGTGCGCGGCCAAACCACCGCGAAACGAGCCTTGGAAGTCGCCGCGGCCGGCAATCACAACGTGCTGATGATCGGGCCGCCTGGATCAGGCAAAACAATGCTGGCCAAGCGTTTCGCCGGTATCCTCCCAAAGCTCACCTTTCGCGAGGCATTGGAAGCAACCCAGATCCACGGCGTCGCCGGTGTCCTTCCCGCCGCGATCGGCATTCTTCGCAGCCGCCCTTTTCGAGCTCCTCATCACACCGTTTCCGATGCGGGATTGATTGGGGGAGGTAGCGGCAGTGCCCGGCCCGGCGAAGTAAGCCTGGCCCACCAAGGCGTCCTATTTCTGGATGAGTTACCGGAATTTCCCCGCGGCGTACTGGAGCAGTTACGCCAACCCCTGGAAGAAGGCTCTGTGACACTGGCCCGCAGCAACGGGACGCTGACGTTTCCCGCGCGCATTATGCTCGTGGCGGCCATGAATCCCTGCCCCTGCGGCTTCTACGGCGACAGCACGCGCGAATGCCGCTGTACGCCCGGCATCATTCAACGCTATCTCGCAAAAGTCAGTGGGCCGCTGCTGGACCGCATCGATCTCCATATCGAAGTCCCGGCCGTGCCGTACAAGGAGCTTCGTTCCCGCAGCGACGGCCAGTCCTCTGTCCAAATCCGCGAGCGTGTCGAGGCCGCGCGTGATTTGCAGCGCCAGCGCGGCTTTTACAATTCGCAGATCCCGCCCTCCCAGTTACGTACCCTATGCGCGTTGGATGAAGCTGGCGAGCGCACTCTCGAAATGGCTATTCGCCGCATGAACCTTTCCGCCCGTGCGCATGACCGCATGCTCCGCGTCGCCCGTACCATCGCCGATCTGGATCATTCGCCAGGTGTATGCGCCAAGCACCTCGCCGAAGCCGTCCAGTTCCGTAATCTGGACCGTAACTATTGGAACTGAAAACCTGGAATGGCTAAATCGTCGGTCGATGATCGAACTTCACCTCACGCACCAGACGACTTGACTCGGCAGCGGGCCCGGCTGAACGAAAAGCGATCGCTTCGCGTCCGCCTGGTCGCCACATGCTTTTCGAAGGTAAAATGAACAGCGAAGGCAGATGTGCAGGTTCGGTTCTATATTGATCCTGCAACCGGTGTGCCTCATATTCACAGTCACACTATCGACGAAGACGAGGTGATCGAGATTCTGGAAAAACCTGGCGAAGGCCGCCCAGGTCATGAGGGCTCAAGAGTGGCGCTTGGTCAAACTAGCTCCGGAAGATATCTCCGGTGATCTACGCTCCGGAGCCCGGCGGTTTGTTTGTGATCACAGCGTATGAGTTGAGAGGAAAGCTGCTGGCGGCGTATCGCAGGCGGCGGGCGAAGAAGCATCGATGAGCGAGACCAAATTTCCGGTTGGGTGGGACGAGGACAAAATAAACAAAGTGCTTGCCCATTACGACGAGCAGAGCGAGGAACAGGCCGTAGTGGAAGATGAGGCAGGTATAGAATCCTCCGAGACTGTAATGAATGTCCCTCATAATCTGGTGTCAGCCGTTCGCGAGCTGATCGCGAGGCACCAAGGCTGATTTCGCCCGTACCACCGCCATCTGATCATTCTTCAGGACGCGCCAAGCACCTCGCCGGAGCGTCCAGTTCCGTAATTTGGACCGCAACTATTGCAACTGATCCGCATAGCTTGGGGGCAGGCGCTCCGCCTGCAGCGGCCTCGTATACGTACACTCGCAGGTTGCCCATGAGGAATAGCGGACTCTCGGCCACATTTGGCAAAAGAGGCTGGAAATTTCGGTGCCCAGTCCGCCACTAGGGACCTCTCCTCATTTTCTGCGGTACGGACCTCGTGCCTGCCGTCGAACGGAGAAGTGCCCCTCTTACACTCCTGCTGCGACAACGTTGCCTGCGGTCCCGCGCAATGTCTGGCGCGCCGCGAGTTCCTCTCGAAACCGCAAATGACGCAGCCGCGTAAGCTCCACCAGCGGCCGCCACACCGTATGCACCAAATCGTGCCGGATCAGCAGATGCCAGAATCGATTCGATCGCTTATACAAGTACGACATCGCCAGATACGGAGCAACCGCGCGCCAATCCTCCGGCCGTCGCCGCCAGATCGAAGCATGCGAGAAAAGGCGCTGATAAATCCATGCGTAACCCTGCTCGAGTTCTTCCGGGGTCATGTGCTTTGGACGAAACACCGCATGCGCCGTGTCGTACCGGCTCCAATCGCGGTGCAACAGGCGGCCCGCTGCCTCCATCTGCTTGAAGAGCGGCGTCCCCGGATAAGGTGTGAGGATATGGAAAGTGGAGCATTCCAAACGGTTCTCTTCAACCCACTCCGCCGTTCGCACAAAAACATCTTTCCTGTCGTGATCGAATCCCAGTACGAACGAGCTGTTGACTTGGATGCCATGATCGTGCAAAAGGCGAACCCTCCGGGCATACTCGGCGGTTCTCGGCGTCTTTTTGCGCGACTCCAACAGATTTTCGTCGGTGAGCGATTCAAATCCAACGAACACTCCCGTGCAGCCCGCGAGCGCCATCTCCCGAATCAAACTGGAATCGTCCGTGACATCAATGGAAACTGCCGCGCTCCAGATCTTTTTTAGGGGACGAAGCGCCTGACACAGAAGGCGCAAGTAGTCCCTGCGTGAGCCGAGATTGTTATCGATGAACACGCCATACGGCTGATCGTCCGCTTCAAATTCGGCCGCCACCTGGGCCGGGTCACGCATCCGGTACGGCATGCGCAGCCCTTCGGTCGCTAGGTAGCAGAACCCGCACCGGTTGTGACAGCCGCGGGTGGCGATCAAGCTCGTTGTCGTAAGAAAGCTTTTCCGCGGCAGGATCGATCGTCGTGGTGCTGGATCGCTGCGGTAATCGCTCTCATACGTCGCCGAGTAGCGTTGCTCCAGTCTTCCCGATTCGAAATCGGCCACAATGCGGGGCCAAAGCTGTACGCCGTCGCCTACAGCCAACGCGTCCGCGTGCGATGCGCATTCATCGGGGCAGGAGAGCACGTGCAACCCGCCCAATACCACTTTGCTTCCCCGCTGCCGGTACCAGTCCGCCAGTTCAAACGCGCGCTGCGCAAATGTCAGATGCACGGTAATCCCAACCAGCGCAGGAAGGGGCTGAACCGGCGGCCGCCCGTGAAGGAGATTTTCGTCCCAGTACTCGACCCGCCAATGGTCAGGCGTCGTTGCCGCAAAGCTGGTCAACGCCAGCGTCGGCGTGAGGACATGCTTACCGAAGCTCGCGTTCGGGTCCTTGGTGTAAAACGGATTGATCAGCAGCGCGTAGCGCGCTTCTATCGCACTCGCCGGCAGCCTCGGATCAAGAAGAGGTGCCTCCGTCATCTCTTTCGGTCTCCAGCGTCGTCGTGGTGAGCGTGCGAACGGATTGGCCGGTCTTTTCATACCAGTAGTACTCTAGCATATAAAGTACTCTATAGAACTTGATTTTGTCGCTCATGCTTTACATGAGCGCGCAACCAGCGAACTAGCTCATCAAACGCGAACTGGTTCTTGTCATAAAGGGCGGCGATAAAGGCGTACGTCTCGTTCGCATTCGCCGTGAGGCGTGCGCCATTGATAGCGAGGAAAGTATATGTGGCCGCAAAAGCCGTCCGCTTGTTGCCGTCGATGAAAGGATGATTCTGCGCGAGACTTTCCCACAGCGCCGCTGCCTCCTCAATGAGATCCGCGTAGTAACCTGTCTGTGGGCGGTAGAGAGCAGCTTCCAAAAGCCCGTAATCTCGAACACCTCGGGCACCCCCGTAACGCTCAATCTGATCGGCATGAATCGCGAGCACTTCGGCCACCGTTAGGTGGTCGGTCATTCAGCCAGCTTCTTGTAAAGAGCGCCATATCTCTCATGGCTGGCCAGGTAAGCACCCATTACGTGCGGCCGGGGCTTAGCATTCGTGCACTTTTCGATCAGATCCCGTAACGCCTCTTCCACAAGGGCCTGCAGTTGTCGGCCCTCTTTCTGCGCGAGCAATCGCAGGGCCGTGAGGATTTCGGAATTGACCTGAGTAGCAAATTTCTCTCGCGTCTGAGACATACCCTTCGCCTCCCCACAGTTAGTCTATCATGATCAATCAAGATGCGTCATGACGATTCCAGCAAGTTCTCTTCCGCCGGAGCTGGTGTAATGCCCCTCCTCACCTCTTCCGCTCTAATATCCGAAACCCGTTCTCGAACCCGATCTGCCGGTAATTCCTCTCCAGATACGGCTCCATAATCAACTTGTCTTTGGCAGGTGGCCGGTACGCCGGAAATAAGTTGCGCAAACCTTCGCCCGAGAACACGGTGTCCCAAAGCACGTAGCGCACCCGCTTCCTTTCGATATCTTCGACCGCTTCATGAAACTGTGCGTCTGTATTGATCCCGTACATCAGGTTGCTGTATCGCGTTGGGTTGCGAACGTCCGCGGCGAAATAGTAAATCGGTTGATACGGGTAAACAAAAACCTCTTCGCCTCGCGTGGTGTGCGTCTGCAGGAACTCCAGAACCGGGTCCGTTGTCGAGCCATAGAGTGTCCCGCGGCGAGACTGAATCGGAACGCGTTGCCCGCTCGCCGCCGCTACATTCACGGTCCCATAGAGCACTGCGCATCCTGTGATCCCCGCAGCCACGTATTTGCCAACTGCGCGCTTTCGACGTTCTAGAAGCGCGAAAGACACCACCAGTAGCAGAACGCAGCCGTTTCTCAGATGCCCCAAATCCCAGCGGTGCAGCTCCGAAGCCCAAATCGCGATCCCCGCTGCCCAGTACGGAATCAGTCTTCGTTCGGAAGCGTCCGTTCGCCACCTGTAAGCGAGCAGCGGCAAAATCGCCGGTAATCCCAGGATAAGGAGAAAGGGAACACTGAAGATGAATACCAGGCCCAGCGCCACCGGCCCCGGAAAGATGGCGTGCAGCGCGGGATACCAGCTCCGCCAGAATCCCTCGCGCAGTATGAATCCGTACGGCGCCGAGTTCGCCTTCTCATACGTCGATAGAGGCCAGATCAGGTTCGCATAGACCAGATATCGCAGCGCGTGCGCCCAGGTATACAACAGCAATTCCGCCGCGATTACCCCCGAAAATCCCAGCCCGACCAGCATCGCCGCGCCGCGTGCACGTGCCCGGTGCAAGATGAACAGCGTCAGCACGAACGCGCAAGCTAAGTAGAACCCCTTCTGCTGCAGAAAGCAGCTGGTCGCTCCCGCCAAGGCGCCCGCCGTTAAAAAAGACCATCTTCTGTGGATCCCTTCCGCCCCGTGCACGAAAATCGCAAACGCCGCCAGCGCGAACAGATTGCTGTCGTAATGAGGGCTCGTCATGACTCCCAGCGGGATCGAGGTGACAAGCACCACCAGCGCCGCCGAGATACCTGTTCCGCCAATGCGTTGGCCAAGGTAGAACAGCAAGGTCGCAGTCGCCGTACCCGTGACTAGCAGCACGGCCCGAGCCGTTAAGAAGCTTACACCAAAGAACTTGAAGAACATGGCCAGCCAGTAGAACGACCCCGGCCCTTGCAATTCCACAAAGTCGCGTGCCGGAATCGCCCCCCGCAAGACCATCTGCGCCCCGTAGATATAAATTCCACCGTCCGGATTCCAAGTCAGAACCCGAACAAAGAAAAAGAGATATACGGCCGCGAGCGCGGCGAATGCCAGCAGCGGAATAGAGACCCGCCCACCGGCCATCGCGGTAGGCGCGGGTTCTATTCCCGCTCTTAGCGGAACGGAGGCCACATGAGACAGTTTTCCGGTTGCCAGCTACTTCTCATCCCACCTCGCCAGTTTTGGTTAGTTCTTATACACTCAGTACCCGGCATGCGGCACTTTTGCAGAACTGGTCCCTCGGCCTGACACGCTGAATGAAAGACGATCAGTAATTACGGAGTCTAATCGGCAACGACTGAATCACAAAAGATAGGTGGGGCTTTACACCATGCGCCGAGTGGCCTGTGGCACTAGAGAGAGTAATGAGGAGTATCTGTGCGAGTTAATCAGCAGCCAGGTGCATTTTGGGCTTACGTACGTCGGCCAAGCCCGTTCGGCCTATGAAAACGGGAAGGGCGAGCACGGAGAAATCGCCCGAACCATTGCCGTGAATGCTTACTCGACGGCTAACCGCTTTGCGAGTCGCTTGACCGAACGGACCCGCGACGCCCGGCTGAATGGCATTGAAGCTCTCAGGGTTCAGATTGAGTCCGTCTGGCCGAATACCACCTTCGCCCGCGAGATCGCCTCCTAGCCTCGTCAGCAGCTGATCGGAAACGCCGTGACGTGCGCTGAAAGTAGATATACTTGGCGAATTACTGTTTACTCCACGCTCGGCGGCGTTTATGAAATATCTTCCCATGAACAAATTGGGCGCGCTGGAAATATCGTCCAAGGTCATCCAGTTCGGAATTTTTCTGCCGGGCGTCGATTCGGGGAAAGGCTATGGAGTCTCCGTCAAGGTCATTCATGAGACGGACCAATACCTGCACGCGGCTCAACCAGCGGTGGTGGGGCAGACTCACTCGGTAGACGCGACGTACGGCGATTATTGGTCCGGGGCCATCGATCTAAACACCGCGGCAGCTCCGCCGGGCTCGACTGCGTTCGGGAAACCCGGTCGTTATGTCTATCGATACGTGATTCAAAGTCCTGTGCGCGGCGACATCGATTTCATCATCGATCCGTTCTCGCGTGAGGTCGGTGTAGGCCGTTTGTCGGCGATCACTGTAGGGGCGACTCCCTACACGTTTTCCTCCAACGAAACTCAGTGGAAAACACCGCCGCTTAAGAACGCCATTGTTTACGAATTGATGATCAGCGAGTTTCGCAACGACCTCGGTCGCACAATTAAGCAGCTACCCTACCTGGCAGATCTGGGCATTAACTGCATTGAAGTTATGCCCGTGTCCAATGTCTTGAGCACGATTGACTGGGGATATGATCCGATCGGCTACTTCTGTGTCGCGGAGCGTTTTGGCAGAGCCTCCGATTTTCAGCATTTCGTGGACGAATGTCACCAGAATGGAATCGCCGTGGTGGTGGATTCGGTGTACGGCCACACAGGCGATGACTTCGCGTACACGCAGGTTTATAACGCTTTGCAGAACGATCTCCCTAATCCGTTCAACAACGGTAACGGAGACTACGGCACCCTGAACGATTTTTCCAAGCAGCTCACGCAGGATTACTATTACTCGGTAAATCAGTTCTGGTTGGATACGTTTCACGTGGACGGATTCCGGTTCGACGATGTGCCGGAGTATTGGGACGGTCCAACGGGATCGGGGTATGCCAACCTCGTTTACTCAACGTATCAGTACATCAAATCGAAGGCGGGGGCGACGGACCATTACCAGCGGTTCTTCGATTCAGCCGGGAATATCAGTCTGATTCAGATTGCCGAGTACCTGCCGAATCCGCCCGAGATTCTTTATGGAAGTTACAGCACGGGCACGTGGCAGGACGGCACGCTTGGGGCGGCCGAGAGTTGTGCGGTCGGAACCCCCGGCGCGATTACACAATTGGGACTGCAACTGGGACTGAATGGATATCCGGCGTCGGTGACGGCGAATAATGACACAATTCCTAAGACCGCGCTTCAATACGTGGAGAATCACGATCATCAGCGGTTCATTTGCAATTTCGGCACGGTCCCGATCGACAACAATCCGGACGATGTTTTGCTTCAGGAGGGGGACCGCGACGGAAAGTGGCCGAGCGTTCAGCCCTATCTAATTGCGTTGTTGACAAGCAAGGGGACGCCGCTGCTCTCCGAAGGGCAGGAATTCTGCGAAAACTATTGGATTCCAGGAAGCGGCTACGGGCGCGTGATGTTGTATCGCCCGGTACGCTGGAATTATTTTTACGATAACGACGGCCAGCCGATCATCCGTTTAGTTCGGAAACTGACAAAGATCCGTCGTGGCGGAAGACAATTCACGGATGGCAACCATTTCTTCTATAACGACGAAAGCAATTTCAACTCGAACGGTTTGCTGGTGTTTTCGCGGCAGCTTGGAAGTATCTTCAGCCTGGTTGTCGTGAATTTTACGAATCAGCAGCAGACGGCAAGCTTCGCCTTTCCGGAGAACGGCAACTATATCGAGCAGATCGAGGGTACACAGAACCTGATGGGCATTGCAGCGGGAGTTTCGCAGACATTCACTGTGCCCAGCAATTACGGCTGCATCTGGACGGTGACATAAAGCGTACTTAGCGAAGCTAACCCAGAAAGTAACTAGGCCAGGATCGCGACGGAATCGGCCGGCAATTCTATCATCCCGGCGTCAAGGGCATAGTCGCATTCGGAGCAGATTACTTCCTCCGGATTTCGCCTGATTCCGATTCTTTGCCGCTCCGCTCCGAAATTGCAAATCACCTCTATATCGCCTCGCTCCATCGCCAGCCAGCGCGCGTCTTCATCAAACCGCACCTCGACCGCATCCAGGCGCCCATCGGTAAGCTGCGACTTCGACCGGCGCAGCGCAATCAAGCGCTCATACCAATCGAGGATTTCTCGATGGCAGGCTTCGCTAATCTCCTCCCAGTTCAATTTGGAGCGTTCCAGGGTGGCGACATCCTGAGGATCGGGAACATCTTCCGGCTTCCAGCCGAAGGATGAGAATTCATTCCTGCGGCCTTCCGAAACCTGTCTGGCCAGGTCAGGGTCTCGATGGTGCGTGAAGTACTGGAATGGCGTAGATGCAGCGAACTCCTCGCCTTGAAATAGCATAGGTACGAAGGGCGATGTAAATACTAGGGCGGCGGCTATCTTCTGCCGTCTGGGCGTAACGAGTTGGTTCAGGCGCTCTCCGCGTGGCCGGTTCCCGATCTGGTCATGGTTTTGAGAGTAGCCGAGAAAATGGCGGCCCGACAGTCCAATCACCGGGCGCCCGTGTAACCTGTCACGGTGAACGGAATAAATACCGTCGTAAACGTACCCGCACCGCAAAGCCTTAGCTAGTTGCGCCAGTGAACCGAAATCCTCGTAGTACCCGTTCGTCTCTCCTGTAAGTACCGAGTGCAGCGTGTGATGGAAATCATCGTTCCATTGCGCGTCGATGCCGTACCCGCTGGCTTCTCGCGGTTGAATCACACGCGGGTCGTTCAGATCGCTCTCCGCAATTAACGTGAGATGCCGGCCAAGCTGCGATGCCAGCGCGTCCACTTCCGAGGACAGGTATTCGAGAAAATGAATCGCCGATCGGTCGTAGTAGGCATGGACAGCATCCAGCCGGAGACCGTCGAAATGGTAGTCCCGGAGCCACATGAGCGCATTCTCGGCAAAGAAGCGGCGTACCTGCAGGCTGCCTTTGTGGTCGAAGTTGATGGCTGGTCCCCAGGGCGTTTTGTACGCGTCCGTGAAGTACGGTCCGAAGCGATTGAGGTAATTCCCGGCCGGCCCAAAGTGGTTATAAACCACGTCCAGGATCGCCCCCAATCCCTTCGAGTGGCAAGCGTCTATAAGACGCTTCAGATCCTCCGGTGACCCATACGCGTGGTGTGGTGCGTACAGGTCTACTCCGTCATAGCCCCAGCCCCAATCTCCTGAGAATTCGTTGACCGGCATGAGCTCGACGTGCGTTATGCCAAGATCCACCAGATAGTCCAACCTCTCCATCGCGCTCGCGAACGTCCCGGTCATGGTGAACGTACCCACGTGCATCTCGTAGATAATTGCGCTGGACAGCGGCTTGGGCTGCCACTGGTCGTCGGTCCAGGGGAATGAATGATCGATTATCCGGGATGGCCCATGGATCCCTAGAGGCTGGAAAAAAGATCGGGGATCAGGGATCGGGTCGCTGCCATCGACCACGAACCAGTAGTCCGTTCCCGGACCGGCTTCCTCCACCTCCGCGCTCCACCATCCGCCGCTCTGGGTCTCGAGAGGATAAATGCGGCTATCAATCTTTACTCCGATTGTGCGGGCCGAGGGCGCCCAAATCTTGAACTGGTGCATTGCTATCGCTTAACAAGCAACGCAAGGGGAAATTCCCTGAGCGTTTCGCTCAAGGGAACTCCTGCCCCTTCGATGACAGCCTCTGAGAACACGTTGTGCCACTTCCCGGCGGGAAGGTCAAGCGTTGTATCGCCCCAATCTCCCGCCAGTTGCAAAGTTAAGCGCGGAGCTACCGTGATCACTTCGTGCCCGCGCATGAAGGCGATTACGTGTCGGGCCTTTGCACCGGAGGCAGCCAGTGGCGTATAGGTCCCTCCCGCACCGAATGCTCTCGGGTATCGCCGCCGCACACACAATGCCTTGTAAATTGTCCATAGTTTTGGGAGCCCTTCCTCCACGCGCCCCCATACCTCCGTCGCATTCAGCTTCGTCAGTTCAGCCAGTAACCTGCGGCGCACCGCGTAATCCACCGGACGACGGTTATCCGGGTCCACCAGGCTCAAATTCCAGAGTTCCGTTCCTTGGTACAGATCGGGAACGCCCGGCGCGGTGAGTTTCAAAATTGTCTGCGT
>JAFATG010000196.1 GCA_019244055.1 Acidobacteriaceae bacterium
CTCCTCGTGACGGACAGACGAGACATGTGGTTGTCTGACCGCGTCAAGGCCCGCAGATCAGACAACCACGCTCGCCAAAGAGGGGGCAGCCGCCGCCAAGGACATTGGTGATGGGAACCGCCGTGCACAGGCGTTAACCGGGCTGGCTCCGCATCTCGCACCCGAGCAGCTGAGTGAGGCGCTGGCCGCCGCCAAGGACATTGATAACGAATCCCACCGTTTGATGGGTTTGAGCGCAATTGTGCGGCTTCCTTCTGATATTCAGCTTCCTTCTGATATTCAGATCGCTACGTTCTGGAAGCTCTTGGATACCGTGGGGCATGTTTCGCGGCCTCAAGCGATCACCGCAGTCGAGGCGAGTTTGCTTCCAACATTCAAATTAGGTGAGCAAACAGCCATGATCGAAATTGGCCGAGCTATAAATGACGTGTATCGATGGTATCCATAAAAAATTCTGAAACCTCCGCGAATTCGCGTCCAGATAATGAATGATAACGTCCTTTATCATTCACTAACTTTGGGCTATAAAAGACGCCGTGAACAACGATGACGACCAGCTTCCGGTCATAGTCCTGACCGAGACCAATGCCGCAGTCCCGGTGCTGATCGCCGCGCGCGGCCATCACGCCGGCCGCCGCTTCGTCGAATTCTTCACCGCCAATATCCGCAATCCGAACACGCGCAAGGCTTACTACCGGGCCGCATGTGAGTTCTTCGACTGGTGCGATCAGGCCAGGCTCAATCTCCTCGATATCGAACCAGTACATGTTGCGGCATGGATTGAGGATATAAGCGGTCGTTTCAAACCGCCGACGGTCAAACAGTGGCTCGCCGCAGTGCGCATGCTGTTCGACTGGCTAGTAGTCGGCCAGGTGCTCGCGGTCAACCCGGCCGCGCCGGTGCGCGGTCCGAAACATGTAGTGAAGGTCGGCAAGACCCCGGTGCTGGGCGCAGCCGAAGCGCGGCAGCTTCTGGACAGCATCAATACCAATACCGTGGTCGGCCTGCGCGACCGTGCCCTCATCGCTCTATTGACCTTTACCTTCGCTCGCATTGGCGCGGCGCTCCGCATGAACGTGGAGGATGTTTACTGGCAGCACCGCCGGTTATGGGTGCGGCTGCACGAAAAAGGCAGCAAGCAACATTGCATGCCCTGCCATCATCATCTTGAGAGCTATCTTCAGGATTACATCGAGCATGCGGGTTTGGCCGGCCAGGACGAACAACCCCTCTTCCGCACTGCGGGCCGGCGCACCAAAGTCCTAACTAACCGTCGCATGACTCAATCGGACGCATGGCGCATGGTTCAGCGCCGCGCGCGGGACGCGGGTATATTAACAGCGGTTTGCAACCACACTTTTCGCGCGACCGGCATCACAGCCTATCTCGACAATGGTGGTTCTCTAGAAAATGCTCAGGCCATGGCCGCTCACGAAAGTCCACGCACCACCAAGCTGTACGATCGTACCGACGACCAGATCACGCTCGATGAGGTCGAGAAAATAGGGATTTAGATTACACGCCCATTTAAGAGCATACAGTAATTCAACGAGGTGTGACGAAAAGATAGTTATGAAGCAATCGCCTGACTCCCGCTCAGCTTTTGAAGACGAGGTAGCGGCGCGCTTCGGGATCCTACCGAACTTCTTCCGTTCAGCCCGCGCGGCCCCCGAACTGATAGAGCAACTATGGTCATTCGCGAAGGCTGGCTATCTGGACAATCCCCTCCCGGCGCTGTTCAAGGAACGGTTGTTCGTCGTGCTCTCGCGGCTCTGCCCAGTGCGTTATTGCATCGTGCGACACGTGGGTTTTTTGCTTGGATATGGCAGAGCAGCCGGCGATGCGCAGGCACCGCCACATAGCATCGCCGGCGTTATCCGGCTGCTGAAGCGTCCACTTCCGTGGACCCGCGATATGTCTCAGGTATATGCGCGTCTTAACGCTTTGCCTGAACCATTGGTTGATTGGCCCGAGCCGGGAACGGAGATGGAAGATCTGGTTTTCGCTTGCGCCGCCATGATCTTCAGCGAACCGGCGCATAGCGAGACGGCGCGGCTGGCGCTTTTGCGAGCGTTGGGAGCGCAGCGCTTCGAGTACCTGGCCGGATTCCTCGCATTCATCAGGACGGCGCATTACTGGACCATGCTCCATCCAGAGATCGAGACGGAAGATGATATGCAAGAGCTGTTGCGGGAGCATACGGAGCTGGCGCGGCTGTTGACAGAAGACCCCGATGCGGACCGCTGCGAAATGGGCGCGCGATTGTTCGACGAATTATTAGCGCTCCGCGAGCTGAATGAACGGGAGGAACTAAAAAAAGCCAAAGCTGCGCTCGAGGAAAAGGACCGCCAGAAGGATCGCTTTATGGCGATCCTGGCGCACGAGCTGCGCAATCCTTTAGGCACGATTTACTCCACCGCTGAAGTCTTGAAATTGATTAAACTGGACGATCCCAGAATCGAGCGTTTGCGTGCGGCACTGGAGCGGCAGGCAAAGATCATGACCAGGATACTGGACGACCTGCTGGACGCTGCGCGCGTCGCTTTTAGCAAAGTATCACTCAAACTCGAGGATATCGATCTAAGCGGGCTGGTTCGCGAGATAGTCGAAGAGGCCTCGCCACGCATCAGTGCTGCGGCTATCGCATTGGATTGTGAAATTCCCAATGCAGCGCTCAGCGTCAGAGGCGATTCGATCCGGCTGCGCCAAATCATCGATAATCTACTTTCCAACGCTATCAAGTTCACTCCGCAATCGGGCCGGATCGAAGTTCGACTTCACCTCGAAGCGAACTCCGCGATCCTCCGGATCAAGGATACCGGCGTCGGTTTTGACGCCGAGCTGGCAGCCAAAATGTTCACGCCCTTCGTTCAACAGGAACAGGACGCCAGCCGGGCTCTCGGTGGTCTTGGACTGGGGCTGGCCATCGGAAAAGGGCTCGCCGAATTGCACGGCGGCAGACTGTCAGGCGAAAGCCCGGGCAGAGGTCAGGGAGCGACCTTCACGCTCACTCTGCCGCTCCAGAATATGCCGGCCGAGCCCGCGGCGCCGCCGCCGCCGGTCCATCCCAGCCGCAAGCGAGTTCTGCTCGTGGAAGACGACCCCGATGCCGCCGAAGCGCTGGCGCAGCTGCTGGCTCTGCTGGGTTGCGAGGTTGTGCTTGCGCATGATGGCAGGTCGGCACTCGCGCTCGCCAAGGCCAAACGGCCCGATCTGGTGCTCTGTGACTTAGGTTTGCCGGGGGACACCAATGGCTTCGCCGTGGTTCGTGCGGCACGCGCAGATGAG
>JAFATG010000298.1 GCA_019244055.1 Acidobacteriaceae bacterium
GGATTTCACAAGCAACATCACTTACACCAGCTTCGCCGCAGACAGCTATTACAACTCTCTTCAGGTCAACTATGAGCGTCGATTTAGCGTCGGCCTGAGCATGCTTGCGAATTTCACCTGGTCGAAGTGCCGGACGGATGCGGTAGACGTCCTCAATGGCTTCGCCCTTGGCGGATACCGTGCGCCTTTCCTGCCGGGCTTTGGCATTCCGGTCGACTACGGCCTGTGCGAGTTTGACGTTCCGAAGGCCTTTCATTTCAGTGGCACGTACGACCTGCCGTTCGGCCATGGCCGGCAGTTTCTCAGTAACAGCCCAGGATTCGTGAACGCCACGTTCGGTGGCTGGAGCACCAACTGGATTCTGACGCTTCAGGAGGGCCAGCCGGGCACTGTGCCGTGCGCCATCTCTACGACGTCCGGCTTTGGGTGTACTGCATTTCTCGTCCCAGGCCAGAGCGTCACCGCTGGTCCTCACAATGTGAATCAGTGGCTTAACCCGAATGCTTTCACAACTCCACCAGTGGCAACCACCATCGGGCAATCCGATTACAGCCCCCTCGGTGGCGCTCCGACTCAGTTCTATGGTCCCGGCTACCACCGGCTCGATTTCTCCTTATTCAAGGATTTCCATTTCACTGAGCGGATCTATCTCCAGTTCCGGTCCGAATTCTTCAACCTGACGAACACCCCGAACTTTTCGCTACCAGGCTTTGGCGGCAATGGGGTCGTTGCAGCCCCAGGGGCGCTCGACTACACGTCGAACTCATTCGGGAAGATCACCTCGACCCGTGACGGCCAAAATGATCAGCGCGAGATCCAATTCGCTTTGAAGTTGTATTGGTGACATTTTGTATGGGAACTATCGCTACCACTCCTGCGCAACGCACGAGCGAGCTAGACATCATCGCTCCGGTTGCGCCGCAATCGGCCGCGCGTAATATTGCGGTCGACGCGTATCGAGGCTTCGTCATGATTCTGATGATGGCCGAGGTTCTGCGCCTTGCCCGAGTCGCTCAAGCTCATCCGGGCAACTGGTTTTGGGCTTTTCTCGGATATAACCAATCGCATGTCCAGTGGGCCGGCTGCTCCCTGCACGATACGATTCAGCCCGGCTTTTCTTTTCTGGTTGGCGTGGCGCTGCCGTACTCGATCGCCAGCAGGCTGCGGAAAGGAACGACGTTTGGCCAGATGTTTGGACATGCTGTCTGGCGATCGATTCTTCTAATCGCGCTGGGAATTTTCCTTCGCTCCATGCACAGCACCCAGACGTACTTCACGTTTGAGGACACGCTGACGCAGATCGGCTTGGGCTACCCGATCCTTTTTCTTCTGGGATTTCGCTCTGCGCGCTGGCAGTGGGGCGCTTTCGCAGCGATCCTCTTTGGATATTGGCTTGCCTGGGCCCTGTACCCGCTGCCCGGCGCTGGGTTTGACTATGGGGCAGTAGGCGTTCCAGCGAACTGGGCGCATAATTTCTCCGGTTTTGCCGCGCACTGGAATAAAAACGCGAATCTCGGCAACGCTTTTGATCAGTGGTTCCTGAATCTCTTCCCGCGCACGAGACCATTTGTTGCGAACGAGGGAGGATATCTCACGCTCAGCTTTATCCCGACACTTGGAACGATGATCCTCGGCTTAGTGGCGGGCCGCTGGTACCGTACCTACGCGCCGCGAATCCCGCTGAAGCGTTTTCTGATCGCCGGCGCAATCGGCATAGCGGCGGGATTACTGTTGCATTTTACCGGCATCTGCCCGGTGGTGAAGCGAATCTGGACTCCGAGTTGGACGCTCTTCAGTGGCGGCCTGTGCTTCCTATTTCTGGCGGCTTTCAGTTGGATCATCGATCTGAAGGGCTATCGGAAATGGGCGTTTCCCCTGGTCGTTGTTGGAATGAACTCGATCGCGGCGTATCTGATTGCACATCTCTTCGAGGACTTCATTACCAGCAGTTTTCGAATCCACCTGAGCGATCGGCCATTCATGATTTTCGGACCGGGTTTCTATCCACTTCTGCTCGGATCGGCTGTGCTTCTGACGTACTGGTTGATCCTGTTGTGGATGTACCGCCGGAAACTGTTTTTAAAGATCTGAGAATCAGGCCAGCGCGCGGATCGCTGAGAGTGCCATTGCAAGAACCGCCGCCTACTTCCCGGATGATCGTAGGGGTCGTGGCGTTTTGTCTCTTTGTCGACTACTTGCTTTACGGTGTCGCGATGACTTTGATGGCGCATGCTCCGGGTAAGATCGCCACCGAACAAGATCTCGCGCTCCTATATGGCGGGTATGCGGCGAGCGTCCTGTTAACGACTCCGCTGTTCGGTTATTTGGGTGGGCGTATAGGCGTGCGGACCACAATCATCTGCGGCGCGGTTTTGGCCGCGTGCGCCACGGCGCTTTTTGGCGCGGCTGGGAACTTTTTCCTCTCGTTTGCAGGTCGGCTCTGTCAGGGAGCGGCTTCGGCCGCTGTCTGGACGGGCGGACTTGCGCTGGTGGCGGAATACTACGTCCACAACCGTGTCGAGATGATCGGATACGCATTCACCGGAAGCACCGCTGGATCTGTTCTGGGACCAGTTATCGGAGGCGTACTGTATCGTGCAGGCGGCTACCGGCTTCCCTTTATAATCACGGGTATTTTGGTCGCGATCGAAATCTGCCTGCTCGTTTTGCTTCTTCCGACCCAAGGACGGAATCGACGAGGGACTATTGATATTCGCGCGTTTCTAACGAACAGATCAGTGGTGATGTGCGCGGTCACAGTAACTTTGGCCGCGTTCGCCTGGGGCGTTATAGAACCGCTCTTACCCACCAGGCTGGGCCGCTATGGCGTGAAACCGGAGATTATAGGCCTGATATTCACCGCCTCATCCGTCACCTATGGCTTTTGCGCTCCCTTAGTAGGATGGGTCTGCGCGCGGCTGCCTATCAGGAAAGTGATCGTGCTGGGCACCATCGGAATGGCGGCCACCCTTCCGTTGTTGGCAGCTTTTCAAGGGAGTTTGCTTACAGGCGTGACGTTGTGCCTGATCAACTGCACGTTTGCGTTCATGCTGAACCCGGCTTCAGCGGAACTCGGCAACGAGGTCGATCAAGCGGGAACATCTGCTTATTCCGGCGCTTATGCGATTTACAACATCGTCTATTCGGTCGGAATGCTGGCGACCACCGGGCTCACTTCGGCGGCTCATTCACTGGGCTTTCTCGGCGTCTTGCTATGCGTGAGTGTAGTGTTGATTCTTTGCACACCGATTCTCTTGCTGGCAGGCTCACCGCGGGCCGCGGAACTCGCATCATCCGGGCAGCGGCCGGATGCAGCCTCATCGAAGTAAGTACAGGAGACACATCCAATGACTCAGAGCATCGAAGATTCCGATAGCTTGCTAGCAGCACTCGATCGCGGCGAATCTCTTCCGGCGCACTGGTACACAGATGATTCCATCACTGCCCGCGAGATCGAGCATGTCTTTAGAAAGAGCTGGAACTACATTGGACCGCTGAAGGAACTCTCGCATCCTGGTGACTTTATCACCGGTTATGCCGGCGAGGTTCCCGTGGTGGTCATGCGGAACGAAAGCGGCCTCGCGGGGTTCATCAACGTGTGCCGGCATCGAAGACATGAAGTCATGAAAGGCCGTGGCAACGCGACGATGATGCGATGCGGCTATCACGCATGGACATACGATCTCACGGGATGCTTGAAAGGCGCGCCACGCTCAGCAGCCGAGCCGAACTTCCGCCTCGAGGACTATCCTCTACTGTCGCTTAGAGTGGAAACGCTTGGCCCTTGGGCTTTCGTCAATCTGGACCCGAATGCTGCGCCTCTCCTCTCGTACTTCGGCAAGCTGCTTGGCATCGTCGAAGACAGCGGAATTAATTTTGACACTCTCGAGTTGTATAGCCGAGA
>JAFATG010000015.1 GCA_019244055.1 Acidobacteriaceae bacterium
CGTATTCGACAGCCCAGGGAAGGGCGCCACTCTCGGATTGGATGCGTTGAAGACAGCATGCCAGCTCGGCAAACCGGTCTATGCGTTGGGAGGAGTGACTTGGGAAAATGCGGCTGAATGCATGCACGTGGGGGCGGAGGGTATCGCGGGAATTCGATTATTCCAGGAGCCGGAATTGTAATTTCTCAGAACGACACACCACAATCCTCGAAACCGGCTAAAGATTTTTTCATCGAACTTAGCGGGTGAGACCACGAATATATGCGCGCACGGCCCTCGTTATGTTCTGTGCCGCCAGTTTGTTTGGCCAACAAACCTCACAACCACCACCGGCACCTGGACAGACGGCTAAGCCACCAACGCAACTGCCGGCCACGATGTCGGCGACCCCGCTCACCGTACGCGATAAATTCGATTATCGCGTGGTGCAAACTCTGGGCCTCCGCGGTTCGGGCGGAGCCCTGATTAGCGCTGCAATCGGCCAAGCACGCAATTCTCCGTACGAGTGGAGCCAAGGCGCAGAAGGGTTCGCGAAGAGATATGTTTCCGGATTCGCGGGGAACTTATCACGGCAGACGTTCGCGTTCGTCCTTGAGTCCGCTTTTCACGAGGATCCGCGCTATTTTCCTTCGGAGGAGAAGGGCGCCAAAGCGCGTACATGGAATGCGCTAAAGCAGGTGTTCATCTGCAAGACAGACAGGGAAAGCACCGAGTTCGCGTGGGCGCGCGTAATGAGCAATTTCGCCGCGGGGCAATTCGTCAACTTGTGGCAACCAAGCAGCACGGGCTCGGTCGCCGACGGGTTTACTCGCTCGTTCATCGGGTTCGGAGGGGATGCCGCCTACAACCTGATGCAGGAGTTCATACCGTTTACCCGACCGCGCTCACTCCGGCACGGCCATTTGGAGAAGCAGCCGTAAAGTGCGTTACGCGCTGGAGGCTTGCACTGCTGCCGCGGCATGTAGTTCCTGGAGACTCCAGACGCGAATGGGATCGCGCCGCCGGCTAGCCACAGCCTCGGCAGCGGCTCGCGCGCCGCTCATTGTCGTGATACACGGGGTGCGATACGTGACCGCATTGCGGCGGATTGTCTGCTCGTCGGGGAAGGAATGGCTGCCCGTGGTTGTGTAGATCACCAGGTTGAGCTTTCCGGCTTTGATTAAGTCAACGGCATTAGGCCGGCCTTCGTTCACCTTGAAGACAGTCTTGCAGGGGAGCCCAGCGGCTTTCAAGGCTGCGGCTGTACCCCGGGTAGCAAAAAGCTCGAAGCCAAACTGCCGGAACTTGGCTGCGACTTCGACCGCCACCCGCTTATCGCGATCGTTCACGCTGATAAAGAGCGCGCCGCTATCCGGAATCGGAGTGCCGGCCGCAAGCTGCGCCTTCGCGAACGCTTCACCGAAGCTCTCGCCCACGCCCATAACCTCTCCGGTAGAACGCATCTCAGGTCCAAGCGCGGGATCGGCGCCGGGAAATTTGGCGAAGGGAAATACCGGGCTCTTAACGAAGAAGTTCGACACCCGTAAGGTACCGTTCACGTTGTTGCCTATAAGCTCAGTGAAGTCGGTCAATTTCTTCCCCAACATCAAACCCACGGCAACCTTAGGCAACGGAACACCAGTAGCTTTGCTGACGAACGGAACAGTGCGTGAAGCACGCGGATTCACTTCGAGCACATACACCCGTCCGTCTTTCAGCGCGTACTGCACGTTCATCAGCCCGATCACGTTTAGGGCCTGGGCCAGCTTGGCCGTGTAATCCTCGATTGTGCTCAGGCTGGCGCCGATTGAGATCGGAGGAAGAACACACGAGCTGTCACCGGAATGGACCCCGGCTTCCTCAATGTGTTCCATAATGCCTGCTAGAAGAACGCTTTCGCCATCGCACAATGCGTCGACATCCACTTCGGTCGCGTCTTCGAGAAAGCGATCGATGAGAACAGGCCGCTTCACGGAAAAACTAACCGCTTCGTGCATGTAGCGCCTGACTGTTTCTTCGTTGTAGGCGATCACCATGGCACGCCCGCCGAGTACATAACTCGGACGAACCAGGACGGGAAAGCCAAGTTTCCGAGCTACTGCGCAGGCTTCTTCCACAGTTGTCGCGGAGCCATTCGGCGGCGATGGGATGCCAAGCTCATTCAGTAACGCGCCGAAGAGCTTGCGATCCTCAGCGAGATCGATATTGGCCGGATCAGTGCCGATGATTGACAGGCCGCACTTCTTCAGCGGCATGGCGAGATTCAGCGGCGTCTGGCCGCCAAACTGCACAATCAGCCCGTCGGGCTTCTCAACGTCGTAGATATTGAGGACTTCCTCTTGCGTGAGGGGCTCGAAATAGAGCCGGTCGCTGGTGTCGTAATCCGTAGAGACAGTCTCCGGATTGCAGTTCACCATGATGGATTCGTAGCCGAAGTCCTGCAATGCGAAGGACGCGTGGCAGCAGCAGTAATCGAACTCGATTCCCTGCCCGATCCGGTTGGGTCCGCTGCCGAGAATCATCACTTTCTTGCGGTCCGTCGGCGCAGTTTCGTCCTCGGATTCGTAGCTCGAATACAGATAGGGCGTGAAGCTCTCAAATTCAGCGGCGCAGGTATCAACACGGTTGAACACGGCCTCAACCCCGAGTTTCTTGCGCGCGTCCCGAACCTGGAGCGCTTCGCAGCCCAGGGCTTGCGCTATCTGCCGGTCACCGAAGCCGTCACGCTTCAGCTTTCGGAATTCCTTGGCAGTTAGGGAAGCAAGCGATCGATTGGCGAGCGATTCCTCTGTAGCGACAAGTTCCGCTATTTGGCGGAGGAACCAGCGATCGATACTCGTCATCTCAAACACCTGGTCGACGGTATAGCCCCGAGCAAAAGCGAAGCGAATGTAATCCAGACGCTCCGGATTCGGCGTGATCAGGCGCTTCGGAATCAGATTTGGATCAAGAGATTGCGCGCCAGGCGACTTGCCGGTTTCGAGGCTCCGAAGCCCTTTCCCAAGAGCCTGCTTGAAGGTGCGCCCGATAGCCATCACTTCGCCGACCGATTTCATTTGGGTGCCCAGAACCGGCTCCGCGCCAGGGAATTTCTCGAACTGCCAGCGAGGAATCTTGACGACAACGTAATCGATGGTGGGTTCGAAACAGGCGGGCGTAGCGCGGGTGATGTCGTTGCGAATTTCGTCAAGGCGATAGCCCACGGCTAACTTGGCCGCGATCTTGGCGATCGGGAAGCCGGTGGCCTTTGAGGCAAGAGCAGAACTGCGCGAGACGCGTGGATTCATCTCGACGATGACCATGCGGCCGTTCTCGGGATTGATGGCGAACTGAACGTTCGAGCCGCCGGTATCCACGCCGATCTCGTTGAGACACCGGAGTGCCGCATCACGCATCATCTGATATTCACGATCGGTCAGCGTCTGTGCGGGAGCCACCGTAATCGAATCGCCCGTGTGTACCCCCATCGGATCGAAATTCTCGATGGAGCAGATGATGATGCCGTTGCCTGCGAGGTCACGCATGACCTCGAGCTCATACTCCTTCCAGCCGAGGACGCTCTCTTCGACGAGAACCTCGTGCACCGGTGATAAGTCAATGCCGCGCGCCAGGATCTCGGCCATTTCCTCGCGGTTGTACGCGATACCCCCGCCCGTTCCGCCCAGCGTAAAGCTGGGACGCAGAATAATCGGGTAGCCGGTCCTTTCAGCGAACTCGAGGCCGTCTTCAATATTGTTTACGAGCTGCGACTGTGTCATATCGAGTCCGATCTTGCGCATCGCGTCTTTGAAGAGCAGACGGTCTTCTGCTTTTTTAATAGCGTCGATATTCGCGCCGATCAATTTGACGCCATACTCGTCCAGCACGCCCGATTCGGCAAGCTCCACTGCAAGATTGAGCGCCGTCTGGCCGCCGACAGTTGACAAGACGGCGTCGGGCCGTTCCTTGCGGATCACTTCGGTGGCGAAAGCAAGGCTCAGCGGTTCGACATAGGTGCGATCCGCGAGTTCGGGATCCGTCATGATCGTGGCCGGATTCGAATTAATCAGGACGACTTCGAAGCCTTCCTGTTTGAGCGCCTTGCAGGCTTGCACACCCGAGTAGTCGAACTCGCATGCCTGACCGATAACAATCGGACCGGAGCCGATGATGAGGATTCGCTTCAGATCGGTGCGTTTCGGCATCGTTATCGCTTATTTTCCTCAATGACGCGCGCAAACTCCTGGAAGAGGTAGTGCGAATCATGAGGTCCGGGAGCCGCTTCCGGGTGGTACTGTACGCAGAACACAGGTTCGCTGCGATGCCGCAGCCCTTCCACTGTCTGGTCATTCAGGTTTATGTGCGTGATCTCGATGGAGGAGTCGCGCAGCGAATCGGGATCTACACAGAAGCCGTGATTCTGCGATGTGATCTCAACCTTCTCCGTTTTGCGATTGAGCACGGGATGATTCGCGCCATGGTGCCCGAACTTGAGCTTGTAGGTCTTGCCGCCGAATGCCAATCCGAGAATCTGATGACCGAGGCAGATTCCAAAGATGGGTTTCTTGCCGATCAATTGCTTGACGTGCGCGGCCTGTCGCTCGAGAGGTTCGGGATCGCCCGGTCCGTTCGAGAGGAAAACGCCGTCCGGTTGAAGCGCGAGCACATCCTCCGCGCTGGTATCGGAGGGAACGACCGTCACGCGAGAGCCGATTTGAACCAGATGACGAAGGATGTTGCGCTTTATTCCGAAATCGTACGCCACGACGTGGAACCTCGGTTTTTGGGACGCGGCCAGCTTGTCGGACGCGGACACAGGTTCGAGACCGTTCGTCCAGGCATAGCTGTTCGGAGTCGAAACTTTGGAAACGAGGTTCTGGCCGGTCATTGGGGGAGCGTTCCGAGCAGCCTGGATCAACGCGCCTGTGTCTTGCGGTGCTACAGCAATGATGCCGCGCAACGCGCCGCGCTGGCGCAGCAGACGTACCAACTTGCGCGTATCGACGCCAGCGATGACGGGAATGCCATGTTTGGCCAGAAAATGCTCGGCGTGGTCTTCCGAGCGCCAGTTGCTCGCCACCGGCGAGATCTCGCGAACTACTAGACCTTCAATATACGGAGAGCCGGATTCGCAATCGGCTTCGTTCGCGCCATAGTTGCCGATCTGTGGATTCGTGAGAACGACGATCTGGCCGCAATAAGAAGGATCAGTGAAGATTTCCTGGTAGCCGGTTATGGCCGTATTGAAGACCACTTCGCCAGTGCGGTGGACGGGCGCACCAAAACTCGTGCCCTCGAAGACCGTACCGTCCTCCAGGGCGAGAACTGCTTGCTCCAACTAATTAGGCTCCTAGTAGATGTGAGGGCGCAAGGGTCAAATACTCAATCCCTTCGGTGGGATCAGCCTTGCATTTGTTGCCTAAAACAGGCGTGAACTTCGTTCCATCCATTCAAGCACGTTTCGGGGCGGGAATTCAACGAAGGGAAAAAGCAAAAGGCCCTGAGGAACACCTCAGAGCCTTTCACGATTGAGAATGAAACGTTCAACGGTGACCGCCCCCGCCGAAACCTCCCGCGCGTCCAGCAAAGCCGCCCGCGCGCATCCCACCAAAAGCGCCAGTGCGCCCTACGCCATAACCACCATAGTGGACACCATAACGTCCTCCGGCATAGCCACGATACGTGCCAGCCCAGCCGCCATAGCGGCCCGGGTAGCGGTTCACGTATCCACCACGGTAACCATAACGATAACCATAAAAGCCACGGTAGGGGCGATAGTAGCGGCCATAGCGGCCCCAGTATCCACCGTAGAATCCCCACCAATATGGATACGGATACGCATAGGCGTATGGATAGTAGCCGTACGCGTACGAAGAAGCGCAGTATGGATCGACATAAGGGTCACACCCATATGGATAGGCCGGGTACGTGTATCCAGGCGCGGCACCAACTCCGAAACCAAATGCGACCTGCGCGTTCGATGAACCTGCAAACAGTAAGAGCGCGGCCACTCCCAAGGTCGCTCCCAGCCCCGCTCGCCTTAACATATTCAAGCCTCCCAGTAATTGGACGCTTCGCGTTCGAGTGATGGTTCCGGAGGCGATTCCGCGTCCGGTCACAAGTTTATACCAAAAAACGCTGGCTTTTCTTTTCATGGCCTTGCAGCGAATTGGCATGGTGGTACCGGTACGGGCACGGCTAACGTGTGCGCAGGAAACACATGTTCAAGACGCTTTCATTCATTCCTGCGGCCGTGCTTGCGCTCGCGCTGGTGTTAGGAACCGGCTGCAACACCCAGCCCGCTCACCCGAACCAGATTAACGCGTTCGACGGCGCAACCTACGATTCACTGATCTTGGCACACGCGGCGCTGACCTCGTTGCGATCCGAGGTGATCACGTCTTACCGGAAATACACACCGGAGTTCAACCAGGCCGTCGCGGCATATGCGGCAGCTTATAGCGCGTACGCACTGTTTCGAACCCAATCAGGTGCTGAAGGGTCGGTGACTGTCGAAATCGACAACTTGGTCGTGGCGGTTGTAGCTCTGGAGAGTGCATTCGAAGCCGACATGCACCTCAGTCCGCAGACCATTGCGAACATTCGCGGCAGAGCATCTGTGATCCGTGCACGCGCAGGAAAGAATGTCACGGCATCGGACATTTTAACCGAGCTCGAAGTGGCAGCGGCTATCGCGGAAACGGTTCCCGCCGCCCAACCTTATGCGAAGCTCGCCGCGCTTGTGATCGCGGCAACCAGCGACGCACTCGCGGCGGAGAAATCGAGCACGGGCCAGCCGATCACCCTGGATTCGATTCAGCCTGTTCCCGTGATTTAACGCGCGCGTCTCAGCGCGCTCTTCGGCCCGTAAGTTCAAATAAGGTTAACGGATGTTAGACCAGGTTAACCATTGGGTGGACGTGGCGGCGACGGCGGTCGATTGCTTGTTGCTGTTGCGCATTTTGACTTTAAAGCTGTTCAGACCCTACGTCTTTGTAACCCTTTTTGCTCTTCTCGCAGTGCTGTTCGACGGCGTGATGCTATGGCTTGGCCCCGATTCACGCGAGTTCTTACGCGTGTTTCTCTACTCGAGATTTCTTTACGCGTTAGTCTTTCCAGCAGTAGCTTACGACGTCTTCGAAGAAGCAAAGGGACAAGTTGCCAAGTTTCGGAAACTCGGCTTGCGCCGCCTGGTTTCGAGTATCATTCTGGCAGCGGTTTTCGGTTTCCTCGTGGCGGGATTCGGCGGAGTGGAGCAGGAGAGTGGAGGAGACGCGACTCTAGCGACCGTGGCACTTGTCGTCTGGGCGGCCGCGGCTACAGCGAGCATGGCGTTCCTCTGGTCGATGCGACGAGCGATCCGGACCCAAAAAATGGAAGTTCCGCGGAACACGTCCGTCTTCATGGTGTTCTTCAGCCTCGCCTTCGCAATGGAGCTTCTAAGCTGCTTGTTCGATGTCGCCATACCGCTGTTGAACGCGCCGCTTTCTGGGGCGATTCAATTAGCAATCAACGCCTTCGGAATTGCGATCACAACGTGGTGCATCCTGAAGCTGCGAGCGATGCCTTCCGACATGCAACCAGAGCCGGAAAAAGCGGGGCTATGAAAAACGTTTTCGCGATCGCTCTCAGGCTAGGTCGCCGGGTTGAATTGGCAAGCGGCGAATCCGTTTGCCAGTCGCGGCAAAAATAGCGTTCGTCAGCGCCGGCGCAGTAGGCGGAAGTCCGGGCTCTCCGATTCCCGTCGGGGCAACAGTACTCGGCACGATGTAGACCTCAATAGGAGGCGTTTCTTTCATCGACAGAGTCGTGAATTTGTTGAAATTGGTCTGCACGGCGCGGCCATTTTCGATAGTGATCTGACTCTTTAGCGCGGCAGTGAGACCGTATACGATCGCACTCTCCACCTGCGCGCGAATACCGTCCGGGTTCACAGGAGTGCCCACGTCCACAGCGGAAACAATCCGCTTAACTCGAACATGGCCGTTCTCGATGGCAACTTCCGCCAGATTAGCCACATAAGTGTGGAACGAGTAGTGAGCGGCAATACCGCGGCCTTCTCCACGCGACAGCGGCTTGCCCCAATTTCCCTTCCCGGCGGCGAGTTGGAGAACGCCCTTAAACCGCGCCGTTTCGAGCGGACGCTCGCGGCTGTCCGATGGGTCCTTCACCAGCCGCGATTCACCAAGCCTCTGAATGCGAAATTCGTATGGGTCCTTTCCGGCTGCATGGGCCAATTCATCCACGAAGCTCTCCATAACGAAGCCGATGACCGAGGCTTCCACTGATCGCCACCAGGCTCGCGGAACTGCGGATGCCGCCGGCAAATACTCGAGCTTATAGCTCTTCGTCAGATACGGCATTTGCATCGTGCAACCCAGCTCCGACGATTCCGGCGCAGAACCCGGATCCCACCATTCGGCTATCGATGTCGAGGTGCATTTATGGCGCCAGCCGGTGATGTTTCCGTCTGCATCAACCGCGCCGCTCAGGCGATGGTATGAGGCTGGGCGGTAGAAATCGTGCGTCATATCGTCTTCACGCGACCAGACAAGCTGAACCGGCTTGCGAAATTGCTTAGCGATTTGTGTCGCTTCCGTCGGGAAATCCGCCTGGTAGCGGCGGCCGAAACCACCGCCCATAAAAGGTGTGTGGACCTGAATTTTGTTCTTAGACAGACCTGTTAGCTGGCTGATCACGTCTTGCACCTGAGTCGGGCTCTGGCTGGGAGCCCAGGCCTCAGCGCGATCGTTCTGTACGTGAACGGTGCAATTCATGGGTTCCATCGTGGCGTGTGCCTGGAACGGGAGTTCGTAATCGCACTCGATCTTCTTTTCCGAGGGAGCGGCCGCCAGCGCCGCTTCGAAGTCGCCCTGCTGGAGGACCACCTTCATATTGGAATCGACCAGTTTTCGGAACTGTCGGCGAAGCGTCTCACTGCTCTCGGAGAGAGCGGGGCCGTAATCCCATTCGATCTCCAGTTGATTACGCGCTTGCATGGCGGTGAACGTTGTTTCAGCTACTACCACCACGCCTCCCCAGGAATGCACGCCGCGGCCGACCGGCTCGATCACAAAGACGTCCAGAACACCTTTTACTGCCCGGGCCTTCGTGGCATCGAAGGTCTTAACCTTGCCGCCGAACACGGGGCAACGGGCAACCACGGCATACACCATGCCGGGCACTCGCACGTCGAGACCGTAAACAGCGCTGCCGTCTACCTTGGCAGGAATGTCGGTGCGGGGCTGAGAATGACCGATGATCGTAAACTCTTCGGGCTTTTTTAAGCGAACGGTTTTCGCATCTGGAACCGGAAGTTTTGAAGCGCTCTCGACCAGTTCACCGTACCCAAGTTTGTCTGAGCCGTGCCAGACCGCTCCGGACTTCGCGTGGCACTCAGTTCCAGCCACGTTCCAGCGCTGGGCGGCAGCAGTAATCAGCATTTCGCGCGCGCTCGCTCCTGCAATGCGCAGCGGCATCCACATCCCGGCGACACTTCCGCTCCCGCCAGTCCCCTGGTCGCCGTAGGCTGGCGTCGAAGCCGCATGTTCCACGCGAACATCCTTCCAGTCAACGGAGAGCTCGTCGGCGAGAATCATCGGCAACGAGGTGGAGACGCCCTGGCCCATCTCCGATTTCGAATACACCAGCGTCACGAAACCGTTCTGGTCGATTTTGATCCACGCAGAAAGGGGACTGACAACCGGTTTTTCGGCTTCGGCTCTCACCCTACCAGCTATATCGACGCCGATTACCAACGTCGCCCCGGCCGCGACTCCGCTCTTGAGAAGCGCTCGCCGGCTAAGAGACTGAGTTGTCATCGTGCACCTCCTGTTCCTACCTGATCCGCGCTGCCGTTGGTCATTCCCGCAGCCCTAAGCACTGCTTTGCGAATGCGCTGTGCCGTTCCGCACCGGCAGATGTTGTTCGACATGCCTTCATCGACCTCAGCGCTCGTAGGACGCGGATGTTTTTCGAGGAACGCCACCGCGGTCATGATCTGCCCCGATTGGCAGTATCCGCATTCAGGCACCTGCTCGGCAATCCACGCCTGCTGCACGGGGTGACTGCGGTCCCGCGAAAGACCTTCGATCGTAGTGACCTTCTTGCCCGCCACGGAGGCGACCGGATACGAGCAGGAACGCGCGGGCTCGCCATTGATGTGTACGGTGCACGCGCCACAAGCGGCTATTCCGCATCCGTATTTCGTGCCCGTCAGATTGAGTGAGTCTCGCAGAACCCAGAGTAGAGGAGTTTTGGGGTCAACCTCAACGGATCGTGTTTCTCCGTTGACTTCAAATGAAATTGCCATATGGCCTCCCGCGATCAGGGATTTTGGTTGGGGGCTTTCCAATCTCTCTTAAAGATATAAAAAGCGGAAGCAGATGATATGCTTTCTTGAACGTAAGCGGCTTGCATTGCGGCGCTTGCTCCTCTTCTTTTGTCATGTCCACGCAACAACTGTCACGGCGAACGTTTACAACCGCGCTCCTCTCTGCACCGGCGCTGCTTTCCGGCAAATTATCGACCTCTGAAGCGCGAGTCAAAATCGATACGGACCGCGTCATAGGCCAGATCGATCCGAAAATTTATGGCAACTTCACAGAGCACCTGGGGCGCTGCATCGAAGGCGGAATTTTCGAGGAGAATTCTCCGTTATCGGACAGTGCGGGTTACCGGAAGGATGTATTGCAAGCCGTCAAGGATCTGCACGTAACTGTTCTTCGCTGGCCGGGCGGAAATTTTTCTTCCAATTACAACTGGCGAGATGGGATCGGCCCGCGCGACCAGCGGCCGGCGCGGCTCGAGATGGCCTGGGGCACGGTTGAGGACAACCGTTTCGGTACTCACGAGTTCCTGCGCTATTGCGAGATGATCAACGCCGAACCGTACGTCTGCGCCAATCTCGGTACCGGAAGCTGGAACGAAGCGCAGCAGTGGGTCGAATACTGCAATTCCAGCGCGAAGACCGCCAGTACGGAGCTGCGCCGGAAGAACGGTCGCGACCAGCCCTGGAAGGTGAAGTATTGGGGCCTGGGGAACGAGATGGACGGCCCCTGGCAAATGGGCCATCGCACCGCGGAAGATTACGGCAAGTTCGCCCTCGAAGCCGCGAAATTGATGAAGTGGACAGACTCTTCGATAAAACTCGTCGCTGCGGGATCATCGAATTTCGGGCCCAATGCGGATTGGATTGGCTGGAACCGAACTGTTCTCGACTATCTCAAGCACCACGCCGACTATCTGTCTCTTCACATGTATGTGGGAAATCCGAAAAACGACACGCCTGCGTTTCTGGCCAGCTCGCTAACGCTGAACGAACGAATCAAGATCGCGGAAGGCATCATTCGTGGCGCAATGTCCGACGTGCCAAACCGAAAGATGTATATCGCCTGGGACGAATGGAACGTGTGGTACCGTGCTCGCGGTGAGGGTAAAGAAAAAGGCCGTGACATTTTGGAAGAGCATTACAACCTCGAAGATGCACTCATTGTCGCAACCTTCCTGAACACCTTTATTAACAACGCACAAATCATCAAGATCGCCAACCTGGCGCAATTGGTAAATGTCATCGCTCCGATTTTTACCAACGACCACGGGCTATTTCTGCAAACCATCTATTACCCGCTGCAATTGGTTGCCTCAAACTCGTTTGGAAATGCGCTGGAATTATTCATCGAGGGTCCCACATATGAAACCCAGAGCAATGCGGCTGTGCCGTACCTCGATGTATCGGCGGCCCATGACCAGGGCACGCTGGTGCTCAACGTAGTCAATCGGAATCTGACCGAGCCAGTGCAGGCCACCTTCGAGCTGGAGGACAAACAGTTCACGGGAACATTTCAGGTTTCCGAGGTAAACGGACCGGACGTGAAGGCGACGAACGATTTTCGTTCGAGCCCAGTCAAAACTGTGACTAAGAGCGTCGAGGCAAGCGGGACACGGCTCCGCTACTCATTTCCGCCGCACTCGTTTACGATGCTGAAGGGCAAGCTGGCGTAAGCGCCCGCCGGCGCGCATCATCGGCCGCCGGACAATGCGCATTCGTTTCGTGGTTCAAAAAGCAGACCTTTCGCGTCAACACCTCGGAGGCGCTGTGCGCCCTCGGAGAAGATGTTCTGAGCGGCTTAATCCTGAACGGAGTCTTTCTGGCCATCGTGGCGCATGCCTTAATCGGCGCTTCGCTCGTTTGGGACAAGGTTCTCTTACAGAAACGGGAAACCAAAAACCTTCTCTCGTACGTTTTCTGGCTGGGCGCGATCAGCGTTTTCGGACTTGTCCTCATCCCCTTTGGATTTAAAATGCCAGCCTGGCAGCAAGGGCTGCTGGGCTTCACAGCAGGCGTTCTGGACCTGATTGCGTCCTTCTTTTATTACTGGGCCCTAAAAGCAGGCGAAGCATCGGACGAGCTCGCCGCGATGGGGGGATTCTCTCCGGTCGCTACCGCCCTGATCGCGCTTCCCTTGCTGAAATCTCCCTTCGGCGGAAGCATGACTGCATTCATCATCATGACTCTGGGCGGTTTCATAATGTTCTTCGCAGAAAAACAGCCGCTGAGAAAGATGCTGCCGAAGATCCTTATTGCTTCCGCGGCATTCGGAATGACCAATGTGTTGCAAAAGATCGTGTTCAACGAAACGAACTTCGTGACAGGCTATGTGTTTTTCACCTTCGGGACATTCGCGGGATCCATGGCGCTGCTTGCCCCGCCAGGCTGGCGAAAACAGATCTTCGCGCAGTCCGAGGAAGCGCCGCCCCGCAGTAAGTTCTGGTACATGGTGAACCGTTTCATGGCGGGCGTAGGTTCCTTCCTGGTTGTTTTTGCGGTCAGCCGCGCCTCGCCGACCGTCGTCGAAGCCATTTCTGGTGTTCGTTACGTCATCATCTTCCTCGGAGCGTACGGCATCACTCTATGGCGCCCGCAATGGTTTTGCGAAGATTTCGGCAGGCGAGCGCTCACTCTTAAGGCTGTTGCCACCTGCCTGGTGGTGGCTGGACTGGTGCTATTCGGGTTGGAGGGCGGCAAAGCGGGCGCCGGGCCCTCTTGATTCAAAAAAATTTGGCTGATTCAAAACGCAATCAGGGCTATGCCAATGGCCACGCACACAGCGCCCAACCAGCGCTTGGCGTTCAGATGTTCCCCCAGATACCAACGGGCAAGCGCGGCCTTGATCACGTAACTTGATGCCCCGGCTGGAATGGCGAAGCTAACTTCAGAAACAGAAAGCAGGGCCATCAGGGAAAAGAAGGAAATGGAGTTGAACACCATGCCGGCGATGACTTCACGATGAGTGCCGATGTGGCGAAGTATGCGCGCTAACCCGCGCGCTCCGAAATCCTCTATCTCGCGGTGCTCAGCCATCCCTCTAGCTGTCATTAGGTCACCAAAGGTTCCGGCAAGAACGCTGATCGCGAGCCAGAGCCACTTCACGAGGTACGCTCCGGCTGATGTTTCGTGTCCGGCGGTGTTTCCGAAACCAGCAAAACTCCGAACGAAATAATGATGATTCCGGCCCAGCGGGCTACCGAGATTCGCTCGCCGAGGAAGAATTTGCTCAGGATCGCGGTCAAGATATAAGCGCTGGCCGTCACGGGGAGAACGTAAGTCAAGTCAGCCCAAGTGAGCATCCAGAGCTGGGCGATCATCCACACGATCAGCAATGCGGTACCGATGAGGACATACCGATTTGTAAACAAGACGCTTATGTACGAAGAAAGGGGAGCCGCGCCAAAATCCGGCATCCGTTGCATGCCAACACCCAGGAGGAGATTCCCGAACGTGCTGGTGATGACAATGAGCGTGATAAAGATTCGATTGGTTAGTCTGGAAACACTGGAATACTGTTCGATTTTCGCTTCCACAGCCGTTTGACGCGCACTCGCTTAGATTAGTTCAGGCCGGCGATAACGGCCGTGCACGGCAGATGAGCGGTTAGGATGGGTTGGTACCAAAATGGATTGGTGCCAAAGATGAGACGCGTAGTGGTCCTATCCCTTCTTGCAGCCTCGATTGTTATTTCGTTGCTCTCCGTCGCTCAGGAGCAGCCGCCCGCGCAATCAACACGCTGGACAGAAGACGCCGCGAAGCAATGGTATGCAGCCGAGCCCTGGCTGGTCGGCAGCAACTATCTACCCGACTACGCTGACAACGAACTGCAGATGTGGCAGCCGGACACGTTCGATCCGAAACAAATCGACCGCGAGCTGAGTTGGGCGCAAGGTCTTGGGATGAATACCATGCGCGTGTTCCTGCACGATCTTCTCTGGAAGCAGGACAGCGAAGGATTCAAGAAGCGCATCGATACGTTTTTGCAAATCTGCGATAAGCACAAGATCAAACCTATCTTTGTTCTCTTCGATTCCGTCTGGAATCCCTATCCGAAACTCGGCCCGCAGCCGCCACCACGACCAGGAGTTCATAATTCCGAGTGGGTGCAGAGTCCTGGGGCGGAGGCATTGCAGAACCCGGACGAATATCCGCGCCTGGAGCAGTACGTCGAAGGGGTGCTTGGCGCATTCGCACACGACACCCGGGTTCTGGCCTGGGATATCTGGAACGAGCCGGACAACATGAATGGCTCGAGTTATGGCAGCGAGGAGCCAAAAAACAAAGTAAACCTGGTTTTGGCTCTGCTGCCGAAGGCGTTCGCGTGGGCTCGCTCCGGGCATCCATTGCAACCGCTGACGAGCGGTGTCTGGCACGAAGACCCGTCCGCCCCCGACACTCTATCGCCCATGGCGAAAGAGCAACTCGAACTCTCCGACGTTGTCTCGTTCCACAACTATGACCCGCCCCCAAAGTTCGAGGAAGAGGTTCGCTGGTTAGAAAGCTACCGGCGTCCCATCATCTGCACCGAGTACATGGCGCGGCCGAAAGGCAGCACGTTTCAAGGTATTCTCCCGATCACAAAAAAATTCAAAGTCGGGGCGATCAACTGGGGATTCGTCGAAGGAAAGTCGCAGACAAACCTGCCCTGGGATTCCTGGCAGCATCCGTACATCGACCATCCACCCCGAGTCTGGTTCCATGACATCTTCTATCCGAGCGGCAAATCATACCGCCCCGCCGAAGTACAGTTTATTCGGGAAATGACCGGCGCAAAGTAAGGAACGTGCACTGTCCAGTTGACAAACACATCTTGACAATCATAAGGAAGCAGCCTAACATTCGGGTAGCTTTCTATTTCAGGCAACCTTATAGACCAAGCGAATACAGACGTAATCCAGGGCACCCTCGACATGCTCATCCTGAAAACGCTAAGCCTTGAGCCCATGCACGGCTTCGGCATCGCACGCCGAGTCGAGCAGATCTCGCGCGGCGTGTTCAAGGTAAACCCGGGATCTCTTCTCACAGCCCTTCAGCGGCTGGAGCGCGCCGGATGGCTCGACGCCGAATGGCGGCAGACCGAGAACTCCCGCCGCGCGAAGTTCTATGCACTGACTCGCGCTGGTAAGAAGCAACTCGAGGCCGAGACCGCCGACTGGACGCGCCGGGCGGGAGCCATTGCGCGGCTCTTAAAAGCCGAGAGCTAGTGTATGTCGTTCTGGCGCCAGCTCACGCGCGGTCTGCATGTGCTCACGCATCGAGATTCCGCCGATCAAGACGTGGCGGATGAAATCCGCGATTACCTCGAACGGACGAGCGCTGCCTTCGAGGCGAGCGGTCTCTCTCCCGATGCTGCGGAACGGGCCGCGCGGTTGGAACTCGGCAACATCACTGCGGTTCGCGAGCAAGTGCGCGACTACGGTTGGGAGAACATAATCGGAACGCTTCTTGCCGAT
>JAFATG010000201.1 GCA_019244055.1 Acidobacteriaceae bacterium
GAATTCGATTTTCTTATGTGACACACCGAAAAGGAATCCGCGCTGCGTATCGAAGCTGGTGTGATAAGCCTTGGTTCGTTGTGCAACGAGCCCTACGTGAAGCCACTTGATCGGCGAATAGGTCAACTCCGGCCAATCGTAATAGAAGCTGGACGACTGATCCCCTGTATCGAAGACGTATTCATTCGAAAAGCTGAGCTGGACTTTGTTGTAGGTAAGAGAAGCCTCGAAACCGGGGGCAAAACCGGTGGTTCTGCCAAACACTCCCCCAATCATAGGCGTCACATTCAAGACCAATCGCTTGCCAAGTCTAAAGTTGTAGCCGGCCCATAGTGATCCAGTTTTCAGGTTTTCATAGTTATAGCGCGCTTCTACGTGCAACCAGGCCCGGTCGGCTACGAGGATTGGGGATACATACCCATTTTCGTTCGGCGCTACGTAGCCGTCAGCCGTGAGAGCGAATGCCCAGGCTTGTTGGGCAGAAGAGTTCGTCGTAGGCGGATGCGCCTGGGCTAGCGCGCTGCTTGGTGATGCTAGTACCAGCGACCATGCAACCAGTTTTGGCAGCATGCGCAGCTCTGCAGTCGGGCTCGATCTCCTAGCCCGTACTATCCGCGATATGCGCCTGCAACTCCGCATCAAGCTTGATTCATTACCATCGATGAAGTTACCGCCGAGTTCGAAGAGGCATCCTCTTCGTCGGCGGTGTTTATGCAGCGTAAATGGAGCCCCCATACACGAATTACGGCACCACGCAGAAACCCGCCGGTCCTCAGCTTACGTTGCAGAACATCGATAACTCACATTGAGACGAGTAGGGGCCTACAAGCAGGCCGCCGGCCATTTGAATTCCAATATAGTGAAGGCTTGACTCCGTGTGCGTCACGGGACTCCGCACATGCTTTCGATGGGAGGTAACTCAATGTCAACGGCCTCGAGATTGAATTGCTTGCTTGTAACGGTTTGCATCATCACGGCTGGACTCCTGCCGGGTGGAACGGCATGCCCTCTGCTAGCGCAAGCAGCGGCGACTGGCCCGCAACCTCATACTCCTCAGGCAAACGAGCCGCAGATAAGGAAAACCGAGCCGACCGAGGATGTCCTCGAAGAGGTGTCCGAGGAGGAATTAGCACCAGCCGCGGTCCAACTGGATTTATCTAAGGCTTCACCGCTCATTCAGGAGCTCTATGCAGCGACGCGAGAGACAAAGGAGCAGGCAATTCTTGCCCGACTCGCAAAGGGGAAGGAGTTGGTCGAAAATGGCGCCGATTTGAAACCCACCGACTCGCATGGGCGGACCGCGCTCCACTGGGCCGTGTTCGGTTCGAGCTATAACACCAAGCCGAAAATCCTCGTCGCTTACGAGGAGATCGCGGATGCAATGATTGCACACGGCATTGACATCAACCGTGAAGACGTGTATCAAGACACCGCGCTCGATTATCTGATGTACTCCCCGAATTTTGAAATGCAGACTCTGCTAATCGAGAACGGCGCAACGAGCGGTTTTCTCGCTGCTTCCAATCGCTTCTTCAAGCAAGTTTCGGACGAGTCAGCAGAGAATGAAACAGCCGCCCTGTCGATGTCGCGAAGAGCGGACCTCAGTCCGGGGGCGACCTTGTCCGTGCGTCTCAATGTCCCCGTCTACAGCGACCGCTCTCGTACGGGCGACCCCTTGGAAGGGACGGTGACCTACCCGCTCTGCAGAGATGGGGAACAGATCGCATGTAAAGAGGGTGAACTGGTCGTGCCGCCTGGAACGAGGGTAAATGGGACAATTTTGTTCGCGCAAAAGGCACCGGACAAATACTCACAACCTCGCCTTGTCCTGGATTTCTCCAACATTGTCTATAAAAATGGGGAGCGTTCACCGCTCTACGCTCGAGTAATTGACGTGGATAACGCGCGTGAGACCGTCCGCAATAACGAGATTTTAGGAATTATCCAGCCACATGCCAGCAAGAAAGCGTCAGTCGCAATGGCGGCGGCGAGTTTCGCGAATCCCCTCGCGGGATACACCATAAAGGGGGTGCAAACGATCTACGGCTTGTCGATACGGCGCGAGATTCTCTTTCCGGCGGGCACTGACACTCAGATTCAGGTTCTGCGTCCATCCATGCTGAAGCAGAAAATTTCTTGGGCGGGATGGCCGCGATTACCCGTGGCTACAGAGCTCGAGCAACTGGTCCAAACGGCGCCTCTACGTACTAATGCCCGTAATGGCGCGGCTTCAGACCTCACGAAC
>JAFATG010000034.1 GCA_019244055.1 Acidobacteriaceae bacterium
CGGCCTGGGCGCCCACATTCGAACGTTTGAGTTCAAGAACAAGGTCCGGCTGTTAAATTTTGCTGTTAAATAAGCGAACAGCAGATGCGGGACTCGTTGCGCGGTTTATCTGATTGGAATCACATCCATTTACTCGATCCCCATCGCTCTCCGCGTGCGCGTATGTTCGAAAAAGCGGAGTGGCTCCCCGGTCGGATTACGAACATCCGACCCACTGGTTCACAGGTCATCAGTGAAGTCGTTTGTTTTCAACGAGGAGCTCTCTTTGCAGAGGCTGCGAAAAGGCCTGGTACGGCAGCCGGTAGGATGTGCGTCGCAGGAATCAGCGGCCCGAGGATCTTGGCATGATTCCGCACCTGCAAGCGAAAATGCGGGGTTATGCATGGCAGCTGTCGTCCGGGCTGCGCTTCGGCTTGTAAAGGAGCTTGCCTGATGGCCTGTGCTGCCTGCGGGCGGCGGCAGCTTCTCGTCGCGTTCTGGTGTGGCATCCACATCGCCCTGTGCGGGTACGCGGGGCGTGGGCATGCGAGTTACGGTGGCAGGTACGCTCGCGAGCACGCGGTACTTGCTTTGGCGCACGCTGGCCGGCGGTAATGGGGACGACTTTGGGGTGGTGGCACATGCCAGATCGTAGGCTGATGTGCGCCAGCAAAGTCCAGTCGAAGCAGCAAGAATTCGAGGCAGCCGAGGGCCTGCTTAAAGGCCGACATTCGACTTGCTTTTCTTTCATACCAGAGCGATGGATGTGATCGGTACAGCCGCGACGCTGTACCGGAAAAGAGGAGTTCAAAGCCATGCTATTTCATCTCACAACGGACGATTACATCCGCGCCATCAACGAACAACGGCCAGCAGAAACGGATGCGGGCGGCAGCACCTTCACCAGCGAGCAGGAGTTGCATGCGTTAGCGAAGGAATGGCCGATGAAGCGACTGGTTGCGATCTGGAACCGCTTGCCGGGAGTGCCGGCAGTAGCGCGGTTCACCGACCGCAAGACCGCGATTGCACGCATCTGGCGAGCCATTCAGCCGGCAACAGAAGCAGATCGTCACAGCGCGCGGCCGCGCCATTCCAAAGCGCAGCCGAGGCCGGTGTTTCGGGAGGGCTCGAAGGCGGCCCAGGTTTACACGCTGCTGTGCCGGCCGGAAGGCGCCACGCTACACGAGATCCGAAAGCAAGCCGGGTGGCAGGCCCATACCGTGCGGGGCTTTATCTCGCGCAACCTGTCCAAGCAAAGCTGCAAAGTGCGCTCGTTTGAGCGCGAGGGCGAGCGTGTGTACCGTCTGAAAACCTGAGGACACGCTCACGGCCGTAAGCTGGCCAAGTAGCGACGAAACAGCTGGAGCTGCGCCTCCCAGTCGACGAGTTTCACTAGGCGGCGGAGTCGCTTTTGGGTGATGCAATCGCCGCCTCGGACGGTTTTGGGAAGGAAGAGCAAAGACTCTTGAATCGCGGGCGCCAAGGTGGTGAGCATTAGGATCTGGCACACGCGCACCCGGCTGACGTGCCCGAGTTGTGCGAGTTCCGTATGATTCCGGACCGTGCCCTTCGACAGGAGATCTTGGAATCTGAGAGCCAGGGCCAGAAGCCGGCTTACTCGCGGAACGCGCCCGAACGCTTGCTGCTCCTCAAAGCTGCGCCTTCACTCCCGGCCGCTTCCCTAGCGATAGCGTGTAGGCGAAGCAATCGGTGTCCGCCAGAGTAACCTTGACCTCACGGGTACGCGAATCGTAGGTGAGGCGCTCGAGCGAATGCCGGAGAAAGGTCTTATCCAAATGGGGCCCAGAATCGGTTTCAGCTGCTCGATCACGGAGGGCTCGAGGTCGACACTCGCGACCGGCTCTTGCTGGCATTTCGCATCGGCTTTGGTTCTTCGGCACACATAGTACAGATGACGGCGACCCTGTCTTGAGCTGTAGGTGCTCCGCATCCGTTCTCCACATTGCGCACAGTAGAGAACTCCCGCGAGCAGCGCCTCCACCTTGCGAGGCCGCACTCCTGGCCGAGTTTCCACTTGCCGCTGTTGCTGTACTCGTTGCCAGAGTGCTCGCTCCACGATGGCTGGCTGTTCGCCCGGATACACCACGCCCTGGAGGCAGATCTGTCCTATATATAGGACGTTGCGCAACAGAGCCTCCAGCCGCG
>JAFATG010000202.1 GCA_019244055.1 Acidobacteriaceae bacterium
GGTTCGCTCCAAACTCGCGTTGCCAGAACGCATAACTGATTACGGCATTCGATGAGCCGCAGCCTCGATGATCATCGTTGCCGGTCAGCAAACGTCCCAGCAGCGGCCGCACGCTGAGTGTCTGGAAAAAATCTCCGCTCACCCAAATCCCTTCGGCGTAATGAGGCTCGCCGCTGGCCGCCAGATTGAAGCGCTGGTCGCCCCAAGCGAAGATGCTTGAAAAGGCCTGCTGGTGATTGCGGATCTGCTCCCATTGCGGGTAGGTGAAATCGGCGTGCCGGTCAGAGAAATTGCCGGAGCAGCAGTGCTCGTTTTTCGCGATCTTCAACTGCGCAAGATCGTTGGCGCGGGAGACGGGCAGCGAGCGTAGCCGTACCGCATCCAGCAATTGAAATATGGCCGTGTTTGCTCCGATGCCGAGAGCTAGCGAGATGGTCGCGACCGCAAAAAACCCCGTGTTCCACCGGAAGGTGCGGATAGCGTAAACAAGATCCTGCCAGAAGCTTTCGAACAGAACTCGCGTGTTCATCCCAGGAACCGATGCACACCCAAAGCCACATCGGTTCCTCAGGAATTAACGAATTTCCACCCCCCAGCCGATAGCTTGTGTCCGGATTCTAACTCAGCAGGTTCGAAACCGAACAGTTGTGGGGCCTACACAGAGGCCCCATGGTTACTCGTTGCAGACGAACGTAGATCCCTGTTTGCGTGGACCTGTGCATAGCGGGCCCAGGTTCGTGATCGGATTCGGGACCGTGATCATCGCGTTTGGGCCTGCATGCTGTTCTCCGTTGAAAGGCGTGGGCTTGGAAGGATCGAAGCCGCACGCCGCAGCGTCTTCCGGTTTGTTGAACCAGAATCCGACGTGGAAGGTATGTGTGGGTGCTAACGATGAGGCTGGATCGAATCCGAAGATCTGGTCCAGCAGAATCGTTTTGATCGCTACCTCTGCCTCTCCGTCGTTGTCAGCCTGGACATCCGTTTGATACCAAGCGAGCCCGAAGTTTTTGAAATTCGGGTTCACTTCTCCGTTCGCCAGCAGGTTCGTATTCTGAATCGTAAACAAATCGAATCCCAGGTTTGGCCTCAAGTGATGAGCATGCAGAATCAGAACATCGCTCAGTTCGCCTCTTTGAACAATGACTTCGGCGCTTGGTGGGGGCCCATACCCCTTGCCCAGACAGTCGATAAACTTTGGCTGAGGGACAAGATTAAAAACGATCTCCGGGACCTGTGCAGATAAGGGTACTGCAGCCATCCCGAGGCTGAATGCGGCAAACACTAGTGTCAGCGGCTTCTTCATTTTGAGTTTTCTCCTTTTTCGAATGGAGCCCATCAACGTGGCTCCTCGGCCATACTGGTCTGCATCGGGGCTTCGTGTCGTTAAAGGCCGCTAAAAGATATCCAAATAATTTCCAAATAGCCTCCGAGAAACGGCAAAGATCGCTATAGTGCTGAAAAATGGAGAGGGTTTATCAATTCGGCCCTTTTCGACTCGAGCCAACTGAACACCGGCTGATGCGAGATGGCCAGCAGGTTTCACTCGCGCCCAAGAATTTCGAGCTGCTCGTCTACCTGGTCGAGAACCACGGCCGACTCTTGCCTAAAGACCAAATCATGAGTTCGGTGTGGCCCGGCAGCTTTGTTGAAGAGGCAAATCTCACGGTGTCGATTTCCGCATTGCGAAAGGTCCTGGAAAAGGCAGGCGGCGGTGTGCAATACATCGAGACCATCCCTAAAAGAGGTTACCGGTTCACCGCATCGGTGAAGCAGTTAGAGAGTCCGCGAGTTATTCCGACGCAACTGAACGAGGAGCCTGCGGATCCGGGAGAGAGTTTGTCGGCTGAGCAATATGCCGTTCCTACCCCTGCAGCGCGCGGCCGTTCCTGGAGAAAGCCTATCGTCATCGCGCCAATCGCGATAGTGGTGTGCGTGCTCGCGACGATCGGCTACCTGATGTATCAAAGAGGAGTGTTTCCGGGACACAGACACCGGAGTCTTGCGATTCTTCCGTTGCAGAACCTCAAACACGATCAGGCGAACGACTTCCTCGGTTTTTCGCTCGCCGATGCGGTCATCACGAAACTAGACTCGGTCAGTTCGCTGACAGTCCGGCCCTCTTCCGTTATCGAGAAATATAGAAATCAGCCTATAGAGCTTCGGAGAATCGCGGCGGATTTGAACGTTGACACACTGCTTACCGGCAATTTTATTCGCGACGGGGATGATCTGAGAATCACGTATCAATTGGTTGATGTGAAAACCGAGAGGATCCTTGGCAAGGACACCATTGACCTGAAATTCAACAAGCTCTTGACGGTTCAGGACAATGTCGCCCAACAGATCGTGAAGGGATTGGAACTGAACCTATCCCCATCCGAGGCGGAGCGGATCAAACCGGATGAGCCTATAAGTCCGCTTGCCTATGAATACTATCTGCGCGGAGTCGATCTTATGGGGAGCCATAATTTCCCTTTAGCGATCAAGATGCTTGAGAAGTCTGCCGAGATTGACCCGAACCATGCGCTGACTTGGGCCTATCTCGGACAATCTTATACATCGACGGCCGCTTTCGAGTTCGGTGGGCGCGAGCAGTACCAGAAAGCGCAAGCCGCGTATGAGCGTGCTCTTGCGCTGCGGCCAAAGCAACTCGAAGCAAGTATGTTTCTGGCGAATTTGCTTGTGGACACCGGCAGAGTGGAACAGGCCGTGCCTCTGCTACGGGAGGCCATAGCAAATAACCGCAATCATGCAGCATTGCATTGGGAGCTGGGATATGCCTACCGCTTCGGAGGCATGCTGAAGGAATCCGTGGCGGAATGTGAACTCGCGCGCAGGATTGACCCACTAGTCAAAAAATCGAACGGCGCAGTCCTCAACACCTATCTCTACTTGGGAGAGTACGAGAAATTTCTCCAGAGTCTGCCCGACGATCGCAACGCATCTTTTGTGCTGTTCTATAGAGGATTCGGAGAGTACCATCTCAAGGACTGGGACCGCGCGGCTAAGGATTTCGATCGCGCTTACGAGCTCTATTCCTCCTTATATACAGAGATCGGAAAAGCTTTCAGTGATGCAATCGCACACGAAAATTCGGATGGGCTGGAGATTTTGCGCAAACTGGAAAACACGATTCGACAGCGCGGAGTGGGCGATCCGGAAGGCGAGTACAAAATTGCGCAAGCGTACGCCGTTTTGGGTGATAAGCCATCCGCTATCCGGATGTTGCACTACAGCATCGAGAACGGCTTCTTTCCGTATCCTTACTTTGTGACGGACCCGCTGCTCGAAAATATTCGCGGCGAACGACCGTTTCCGGATTGCCTCAATATTGCGCGCCGGCGGTATGAGGCGTTCAAGAGTAAGTTTTTCTGATGCGGTGAGCGCGGTTCACGCTAGAGCGATACTAAATTCATCTTGCGCATTTGCGTAAAGGAGCAAGCTATGAGACGCCGCGATCTTCTCGCAGGACTGGCCGTTGCGACTGTTGAAGCAAGAGCACAAAACCTCGCAACAGCAGCGCCTAACAAAGAATCGCTCTATATTCCTAAACCCCAACTTGTGGAGGATCGCAGGCTCCTTCACGACTTCATGGACGAATTCTCGTTCGTTGATCTCGTGACGGTCTCGCCATCGCTGCGCATCACTCACATTCCTGTTTTCTTAGATCGGAATGGAGGCACCTATGGAACGATTCATGGCCACATCTCGCGCCAGAATCCACAAATAGAGGCCATCGAGAACAAGCAGACTGCAGTCGTTGTGTTTCATGGACCGAACGGATACATCTCGCCAACCTGGTACGCAAAGACCGGAAATGTGGTGCCGACCTGGAACTTCGCCGTCGTCCATGCGACTGGGAAGCTGGGAGCAGTGGAGGGCAAGAAGGAGCTGAACGATCTCCTCTCGAAATTGATTGCCAAGTTCGAGCGATACGAGGGCACGAATTACGATTTCTCCAAGATAGACGCTACCTATAAATACGGACTTATGGGCGGAATCATCGGCTTCGAGTTAGAGATTGAACTGCTCGAGGGTAAGTTTAAGCTTGGTCAGGACCGCAGCGCTGCTGACAAGCAGAGCCTCTTGACTAAGCTGGCCGATGCAAAAGCGCCGCCATCCCTTCGCGACTTTACAGCCCGCTTCTACGAGTGGCAAAGCAAGACGTAAACGCTTCGTCCGTGCCGCCGACGCGTTCTACGGCTCGTAATAACCGCTTCGCGCCGTCACGTGCATCCCGGGCGGACTCACCTCGACCTGGAGCGGATGATAGCGCCGCGGCTCCTCCACTACACCCCGCGGATAGAACCCGAGCAGATACTGCGTTCGCAACTCTTCAATTATGGTGGTGAACGCCTGATCAATCCGTTCGAAGCCCTCGGGATAGAAGATGCGTCCGCCTGTGGATTCGGCAAGCGTAGTCAAGGCGTGCTCGCCACCAATGTTCCGCCCGACCTCGCCCGGAATCGGAATCACCACGATGGGATAGATGACGGCGTCTGCGCGTTGAGCTGCGGCCAGGGCGTCCTGATAGTGTTTGTAGCTGGTCGTATCGCCGCCATCGGTCACGACGATCAGGACGTGACGCCCCTCTCGCTCGGAGAGAGTGTCGCTTACCAGATAGACAGCATCATAGAGTGAAGTACCGCCTTCGCCATGCAGCCCGCGTAGGGCACGTTCCGCGCGGCGCTGATTGCGCGTGTAATCGACCTCCATGCTGGTGCGCCAATTGAAACTGAACAGCGCAAATGCATCCGCCGGGTTCCCTGCGCTCAGAAGTGTGGGAATAAAGCGCAGCACGGAATCTTCTTCGTAGTGCAGCTCTCGCTCCGTGCTGCCGCTAGTATCCACCAGGATCGCAACCGAGAGGGGTAGCGAAGTGTGCCGCTCGAACAGGGCAATATCCTGTGGCACTCCCGTATCGAGTATGTGGAAATCCCCCTGATTAAGATCGATTCGTGGCGCTCCATGTGGGTCCCGTACAGAGACAAGCACGCGTACCAGATTGACCTTGACAGAAAACTTAGGCTGGCCTTCAGCGGTCCGGTCCTGTGGCTGAAGCAGCGGCGGTTGCTGCGCGGTCGAGTCGCTCTCGGCAGGCTTGAATTGCGCCCACGATGGCAGCGCAGCCACAGCAAGCATCGCGGAAATGGTGAAGGGGCGAAAGCTACCGTACTTCATTGGCCGCGGCGCTCTCAAGCAGCCGCTCATCCCATTCCCCATCCACCCAAACCGCACCATCCGCAAAAAACTCTTTCTTCCAGATCGGCACTTCCCGCTTCAGGCGATTGATACCTTCCAGCGCAGCGTCGAATGCTGGTTTGCGGTGAGGCGCGGTCGCCACAACAGTCACGCTTACCTCCCCGATTTCGAGCCGCCCTAAGCGATGAATCATCCCGATGCGCCCAATTGCAAACTGCGATGCAATCTCTCTTCCGATGCGAGCGATCTGTTCAATCGCCATCGCTTCATAACACTGATATTCCAGGTGCGTTGTGGCGCGCCCCTTGGTGTTGTTGCGTACCACGCCCTCAAATACAACCACAGCGCCATCCTCGGGCCGTTGCAACGAATCGCTGAGCCGCCGGGAATCGATCATTTCCAGGGTAATCGCGAATACATGACCCGCCGGATCGCGAATCACGGGATCCGAGCCGCCGCTCACCGGTGGCAAAAAGGCAATCTCGTCATTATCCGAAAGCGATGTGTTCGGCGAGGTAAACTCTCTATTCCTGGCAAATACAATCGACGGACGCCTGTCCCGCAGGGTTGCAAAGCGTTCGGCATAACTCTCGAAGACCGCTGCGATCGTCCAGCCGGGCCCAACTTCTATGGAATCTTCGGAGCGCCCGACAATGTCCTTCAACATGCCGAAGAACAGGACCCTGACCCGCATGTCCAAATGCTAGCAAGCACGCGCGAAGCCATTTTTTAGCCATCTCATCGCTATAGTGCAAGAGAGGACGGGCTTGCAGGAAGAGGGGAACACGCTCTCGCGGCACGAGACGCGCTTTCGCGTGCGTTATGCCGAAACAGACCAGATGGGTGTGGTTTATTACGCGAATTACTTCGTCTGGATGGAAATCGGACGGGTAGAGTTGGTGCGGTCTCGCGGCTTCGATTATAAGCGTCTCGAACAGACGCAAGGACTGTACCTCGCTGTGGTGGAAGCGAACTGCCGCTATGTCCATCCGGCGCGATATGACCAGGAGATCCTGGTCCGAACCGAGGTCGCAAAGGCGACAGCGCGGGTTGTCGAGTTCGGTTATGAGATCCGTTCATCGGAGCCGGACCGGCTGCTAGCGGAGGGCGTTACGCGTCACATTTGGCTGAATCGCGAATGGCATCCGGCGCGTCTCCCCGAACGCTATCGCGCCGTGCTGCGGATAGGATAGAGGCAGCTCAGTATTCGATGATTCACGTTATTCTGCCCGTGGGCATTTTGCAATGCAACTGCTCGATCTTTGGCGATGAGCAGGCGCGGGAGGCCATCGTCATAGATCCGGGCGATGAGATCGACCAGATCACCGCAGCTCTGGACCGGCACAACCTCAAAGTGAAGGCAATTGTCATTACTCATGCCCACATCGATCATGTTGCCGGCGCCCATCGGTTGCGCGCGCTGACCGGAGCTCCCGTCTACATGAACGAACGGGACCGGGAACTGCTCGCGATGCTCGACATGCAAGCGACCTGGCTAGGTGTTGAAACACCGCCGCAGACCGAGATCGATGTGCCCGCGACCGAGGGGACGGTGCTGCAGCTCGGCTCAGCCGATTTCCAGGTTCTGCTCACCCCGGGCCACACGCAAGGGAGTCTGTGCCTCTGGATTCCGCAGGAGAACAAGCTAGTCGCGGGAGATACCTTGTTCCGCGACTCCATCGGACGCACGGATCTTCCGGGCGGCAATTCGCGTCAGATCTTGGCGTCAATCAAGACGCAGTTGCTGCACTTACCGGAAGATGCTGCGGTAATTCCCGGTCACGGCGAAACCAGCACCATCGGCCGCGAAAAGCAGCACAATCCGTTCCTTCAAGGGCTTTGAGGAGGAGCTGAACTGGTTCCTGTTTCGGTGGCGGGCTTCGCCTCGAGCACGCTCGAAATCAGCTCTTTCGCATCCGTCAGGCTTTTCGTGATCATTTGGATATCCATGGCGGGCTTGCCCAGTTGCCGGACACTCTGGCAATACACGCCATGTTGGCCGACCAGCACCAGAGCGTCAGTGATGCAATCGAGTGTGACCGCCAGGCGCCCGCGCTCGCGCCCCATCATGAACTCATAACGCTCTAGTTCCTGCTTGCGCTCTTCGTAAACCGACATTCGTCTCAATTCTCACACGCCAGGAGAGATTTCATCTTCTACACTGGAGGCAGTTTCCGGGCATGAACATTCCATCCTGGCCGCAAGCGGACGAGCGCGAAGCCGAGCTGTTTCGTATGGTGCTTGAGAGCCCTCAATGGGGCGGCTTTCATCCATTCGTGGCCGAGTTCGAGCAGAGCTTCGCTGCTTACCAGCACACGGTTCACGGCATCAGCGCGTGCAACGGGACGGTGACGCTGGAGTTGGCGCTCACGGTCCTCGGGATTGGGTCTGGGGATGAAGTGATCGTTCCGGCGATTTCGTTTATTTCGACCGCTACGGCGATTTCACGCGTGGGCGCAATTCCGGTGTTTATCGACATCGAAGCAGAGTCATTTAACATCGACCCTCAGCGCGTTCGGAAGGCGCTCTCGCCGAAAACGAAGGCCATTATGGCGGTCCACTTCGGGGGCGCCATGTGCCGCGTTGACCATTTGGACCAAGTCTGCCGTGAGTACAATTTGTTCCTTGTTGAAGATGCCGCTCATGCCGCAGGCGCCGAGTGGAGCGGAAAGCGCGCGGGCGGCTTCGGCATCGCCGGTTCGTTTAGCTTCCAGAACGGGAAGGTACTGACGTCGGGAGAAGGCGGCATGCTGGTGACCTCAGATAACGATTTTGCCGAGCGCGCCCGCTCGATCGCCAATTGTGGGCGCTCTCCCGGTAGCGATTTCTATCACCACGTCCGGCTGGGAACGAATTTCCGATTGACAGCGTTTCAGGCCGCTGTTCTGCTGGCTCAATTCGAACGCTTGCCCGAACAGATTGCCCGGCGCACGGCGAACGCTCAACTCCTGAAGAGGTTGCTTTCTGATGTTGAAGAGATCCGGTGGCAGGAGCAGCCTAGAGAGGTCAGTCAGAACCCACAGTACCTGCTGATCGGGCGAATTGCGGCGAATAGCGTTCAGCGGGACGAATTTTGCGACCGTTTAACTGCCGCGAGTGTTCCGTGTACCCCGTTCTATCCGCATACGATGTATCAGAACCCTCTTTACCGCGACGCCGCTTGCCGCATTTTGCCCTGTCCAATAGCGGAAGCGCGCATCCGTAACTCCTTCTGGCTTCCTCACCGGGTTCTTCTCGCCCAAGAGGACACTATCTATCAAGTCGCGGAGGCGATTCGCGTTGCAGTTTCGAGCGGCAGAAGAGGATCGGTCAGTGCGGATGCTGCTCTGATTCCTCGTTAGCCTGACGCGCGGCGGTCGGGGCCGGACCAATGTGCTGGCCAGGCACTTTGAATTGCGTATCGTGCTGGTGAACGAAGCCGAGCCGCTCCAGTTCGACTACTTGGGTGCTGGGATCCGTTTTCAGCCGCTCAATTAAGCGTTTTTTCGCTTCGATATCGCGCTGGAGATCGGCGTTTTGTTCCTCCAGGCTCCGGATCATCTGCCGCTTTTCGGAGAGGGCCGCCAAACCCTGTGGTCCGCGGAGCATGATGGTGGCATATGCTCCTAAACCCGCCAGCGCGGCGAGCGCCATCACAGGCCGAACGAGAGAACGGAACATTTGCGGAATAGCCCTTACATATCTTTATAAACTTGTTCGAGGGAAAAGGTCTACAAAAAAGAACGAATGACCGACGCTCTCGTAATTTTCTGTACTTGTTCGACCGGGGAGGAAGCTGAGCGCATCGCCAACGATCTGGTCGCCTCTCGATTAGCCGCGTGCGTGAATATCCTACCCGCCATACAGAGCATTTACCGGTGGCGGGGAGAAATGGAGAGGGCGAACGAGATCTTGCTGGTGATAAAAACGACGCAAGACAGTTTCGTCCGAGTTCGGGACCGCATCGGCCAATTGCACACCTATGAAGTGCCGGAGATCATCGCCATACCCGTGGCGGGCGGGTCTGATGCCTACCTCGCCTGGTTGCGCGCGCAGTTGACATAATCGACATCATGCGTGTTGCCCTCGCGATCTTAATAGGGGCGGTCATTTCAGCTACTTTTCTGCAGGCACAGGAGACGCCTTTAACGGCTCTCCCGTACACACCCGTTCTCGATACGCAGTTCATGGACAAAACGGCCGACCCTTGCGTTGATTTCTACAAATATACTTGCGGACAGTGGAACAAACTGAATCCTATCCCCCCGGACCAGGCGCGCTGGAATGTCTACTCGAAGCTGACGGATGAAAACCAGCGCTTCCTTTGGGGCATTCTCGAGCAGGCCGCGCGACCGGAGACTTCGCGAACTCCCAACGAGCAGAAAATCGGCGATTATTTTCACGCCTGCATGGATGAGGGTGCTATTGAGAGTGCCGGGACAAAGCCCCTCGAACCGATGCTGAGCAGGATCGCAGGCCTCAAGTCTGCTGACGACATTTCGGCGTACGTGGGCGAGGAGCACCGGCAAGGCGTAGACCATGGCGTGCTGTTCGGGTTCGGCTCTGAGCAGGATTACGACAACTCCTCGCAAATGATGGCGTTCGCCTGGGCCGGCGGGCTGGGCTTGCCTGATCGCGACTACTACACGAAAACTGACGCCAAATCGCAGGAAATCAGGCAGAGGTACGTCGAGCACGTCCAGCGGATGCTTGAATTGTTGGGCGAATCGGGTCCGGATGCCAAGGCCGATGCTCAGACGATTATGAAAATTGAGACGGCGCTGGCTCACGCCTCCCTAACGCGCGTGGAAAAACGAGATCCCTACAATTTGAAGCACAAAATCGGAACTGCGGAGCTACGCCAGAAATATCCTGCGTTCGATTGGGACAGCTATCTGCAGAAGACCGGTGCGCCTGAGTTTCAAACGATCGATGTCACCGAGCCGAAATTTTTCGCCGAACTGAACACTGAGCTCGGCAATCAGAGCCTGGCGTCCTGGCGCGCGTACCTGAGATGGCACTTAATCCATTCCCAAGCGCTCTATCTGTCTTCGCGAATCGCCCAGGAAGATTTCGATTTCTTCAGCAAGTATCTGCAAGGTATTCAGCAGATGCCTCCCCGCTGGAAGAAGTGTACGCGGCTGGTGGATCGTCAGCTCGGTGAGGCTTTGGGCCAGGTATTTGTGGCGAAGACATTTTCGCCGGCAACCAAGGCGGACGCCCTTCAAATGACGCGGCAGATTGAAGATGAAATGGGCCGCGACATCAAGGATCTGAGCTGGATGAGCGACCCTACCAAGCAGCAGGCTTTGCTGAAGCTGCAGGCGGTGGTGAACAAGATTGGTTACCCCGACAAGTGGCGCGACTATAGTTCGGTGCGAATCTCGCCGGAGGATCTCCTCGGCGATGTCACTCGCGCCTCAGAGTTTGAGATGCACCGGCAACTCGCGAAAATCGGCAAGCCAGTAGATCGTTCGGAATGGTTCATGTCGCCCCCAACCGTGAATGCCTATTACGATCCGCAGATGAACGATATTAACTTCCCGGCAGGTGTACTCGAACCGCCCTTGTACGATCCCAAAGGGGATGCCGCTCCGAATTATGGAAACACTGGAGCCACCATCGGCCACGAGTTAACGCATGGATTCGACGATGAAGGCCGCCAGTTCGACGCCAAGGGCAACCTGCGCGACTGGTGGACGCAAGCCGACGCTAAGGCTTTCGAGCAGCGCGTCGATTGCGTTCGCAAGCAGTACGCGCAATACGTTGTGATCGACGACATTCACATCAACAGCAGTCTGACTCTCGGCGAAGATGTGGCGGATTTGGGCGGTACCTTGCTGGCTTACATCGCCTGGAAGCACGCGACCGCCGGAAAGGATTTGAAGCCGATTGACGGATTCACTCCGGATCAGCGCTTTTTCATCGGCATGGCGCAATGGGCATGCGGGGATGAACGGCCGGAAAGCAAGCGGCTGCATGCGATTACGGATCCTCACTCGCCCGACGAATACCGGATCAACGGCGTGGTTGCGAACTTGCCCCAGTTCGGCGAAGCGTTCGGGTGCAAAGTGGGCCAGCCAATGGTTCGGGCGAACGGGTGCCGCGTTTGGTAGGGCCTCAGTAAATCGATGCTCTTGAAGAGCTCGCCCGAGATGCCCGACTGCAAGATAATGATGAGGTCGTGCACCTTCCCGTCGAACCACCGCTCTTACCAATGCTGGCCAAGCGGGTTGAAGAGCTACCCACCGGCGACGAATGGATCTTCGAGCCCAAGTGGGATGGGTTTCGGGCAATTATTTTTCGAGATGGGGACGAGATCTTTATCCAGAGCCGGGATGAGAAACCGCTCAATCGCTACTTTCCCGAGTTGCTTGATCCATTGCGGTCCGCATTGCCTCGGCGGTGTGTGCTCGATGGCGAGATCGTGATCGTCAAGGAGCACGGACTGGACTTCGATGAGTTACAGCTTCGTCTGCACCCCGCGGCTTCGCGCGTCCGCCTTCTTTCGCAGCAGAGCCCGGCATCCATCGTTTTGTTCGATATATTAGCCGAGGGTGACCATGATTTGCGCGAAGAATCGTTCCGGACCCGGCGGCACCTACTCGAAAAATTGCTCTCGTCCGCTGCGTCGCCGATCCATCTCACGCCGGCAACAACGGATCGGGCGCTCGCCGCCGATTGGTTTTCGCGCTTCGAAGGCGCAGGTCTCGATGGCGTGATGGCCAAGCCGGTGCATGGCATCTACGAGCCGAACAAACGCACGATGCTTAAAGTCAAACACGAGCGCGACTGCGACTGCGTGGTGGCCGGCTTTCGTTGGTACAAGAAGGACGCTAACGCAGTTGGCTCTCTCCTGCTCGGATTGTATGACGATGCGGGCGCCTTGCAACATGTTGGTGTTTGCGGCAGTTTTTCGGCTGAGACGAGACGCGAATTAACTGAATTCCTGGAGGCCTTTCGCGAGAATGCCCTTTCCAATCACCCCTGGAAAAACTGGGCCGAACACGATACGGCGCCGACAGAAGCGGGGCATCGCATGCCAGGCGGACAGAGCCGCTGGAGCCAGGGGAAAGATCTTTCGTGGGAGCCACTGCGGCCCGAGCTGGTCGTGGAAGTTGCTTACGATCACATGCAACGGAGCCGGTTCCGGCATACGGCGCAGTTCCGCAGGTGGCGTCGGGACAGGAGTCCACGGTCCTGCACGTATGAGCAACTTGAGGTTGTTCCGCCGCAAGAATTGTTTGAGATCTTCGGTAAGCTGCGGTAGTATCAGCCCGACTATTGACGCGCACAACGGGCAGCCGAACGCCCTGTGGGCTCACCGTCACGCGCGACAGGGCGAGAGCCGCCCGGCGAACCTCCGTGAAGGTCCAGCGCGGCTCAATCCGCACGTTCACGGCTACACCG
>JAFATG010000369.1 GCA_019244055.1 Acidobacteriaceae bacterium
TCTTCCTCGCTCTTGATATCGATTTTCCAGCCGATCAACTTGGCGGCCAAGCGCACATTCTGGCCCCGTTTGCCAATTGCTAACGAAAGCTGCAGGTCTTCCACGACAACTTCCATGTGCTTCTCGACAGGATCGAGAATGGTGACGCGTGAGATCTTGGCCGGGCTGAGCGCCTTCGTGACGTACTGGATGGGATCATCCGAGTACTCGATGATGTCGATTTTTTCGCCGCGCAGTTCGCGAATGATGGACTGCACGCGCATGCCTTTCATCCCGACACACGCGCCTACGCTGTCCACGTCGCGGTCGCGGCTGTAAACGGCAATCTTGGTCCGTTCGCCGGCTTCGCGCGCGCACGCCTTGATAGCAACCGTGTTGTCGTAGATTTCAGGAACTTCTTGCTCAAACAACCGGATGACAAGTTCCGGAGCCGCTCGCGAGACAACAACGCCTGAGTTCTTGCCGGCTCGCTCGACGCCTTTAATGACACAGCGGACGCGGTCTCCCACGCTGAAGCTCTCCACCCGCGATTGTTCTTTCTTCGTCAGGCGCGCCTCCGTCTTTCCCATGTCCACCAGGTAGTCGAGCCCTTCCAGCCGCTTGATGACACAGCTCACTAACTCGCCTTGCCGCCCTTGAAATTCGGAGTAGACAGTATCGCGCTCGGCTTCCCGTACTTTCTGCAGAATGACCTGCTTCGCCGTTTGCGCGGAGATGCGGCCCAACACGTCGGTCGGTTTGGCCTGACGAATTTCGGTTCCGATTTCCGCGTTCGGATCGATTTTCCGGGCCGCGGAAAGGCTAATCTGTTTGAACGGATCTTCCACGGCGTCCACCACTTGCTTCACGCCGTAGATTTGAATGTTGCCAGTGTTCTCATCGAAATCCGCGACCAGCTCTTCCTGCGCTTTGAAATGCTTGCGGGCGGCCGCCAGCATAGCGTCCTTGACAGCGTCGAGCACGATCTGCGGGTCAATGCCCTTCTCTTTGCTAAGAATCTCGATGGATTGATAAACGGAAGCCACGTCAAAACCTCTTCAAACAGTAACTGGGTCTTCTAATTCAGGCGGATGGATTGCGGAACTACCACTCGAACTTCAGGTTCGCCTTGTGTACCTGTTGCAACGGAATCCGCACTATATCTCCCGGACGCGTTTCAAGTTCGAGGAGAGTGCCGGTAAACTGGGCAAGCTTCCCTTCAAAGCGGGTTTGTCCCTCGATCGGAAGCTGCACCGATAACCGGACCTTCTGGCCCACCGCACGCTCGAAGTCGCGCGGTTTTGACAGCTTGCGCTCAACGCCAGGCGAGCTGACCTCGAGAGTGTAACTGTCGCCGGGTACTGCGTCTTCCTCGTCGAGCAAGCGGCTAAGCCGCTCGGAGACGAGCTCGCAATCCCCGTGGGTAACCCCTCCCGGTTTATCGATGTACACGCGTAGCAAACGCGCCTTGCCGCCTCCCCGGAGTTGGACCTCGGTAATTTCGATGTTCGTACCTCCGGCGGCACGCTCGCTGAGTTGAGTGAGCCGTTCGATTAGCCCGTTCTTTTCTGCTGCCAGGGTCATTCGTCACCGCGCCGCGCCCAATAAAAAAGTGGGCTTTTCGCCCACTTTTGGGTTTGCCGCTACATTTCCATTAGAACACTCCCGGCCCTCGGTTCGCAATCGCCCGGCCCCAAACCGGCCAAGCTCAACTGATTCAATGGGCTGGAAAAAACGGGTACTTACTGCGTGCCGGTAGTGGATTCGACGATCTTGCGCCCAGTCTCAGCATCAGACTGATCCTCAAAATCCACGCTACCCTGGCAACCTGGCTCGCCCTTGGTCATGACCTGGTAGTGCGTGGTGGTCTTCCCTCCCGGTGAGGTGATTTCGGTTTGAATCAGGACACGTTTTGCGTTTTCGTCCAGGATCTTCGGCTTGTAACTTGCCATCTGCCCCTGCTTAATCATCTCCAGCATCACCTTGTAGTGATCGGGCGTGACGGAGCGTACCACCGCCGCGAACGTTTTCGTCCCTGGCGCTTGCGCGGAATGCCGCCCCAATTGCGTCCAGTTATCGGGAACTGTCACGTGGCAGTTCTTGTCGTCGATGGTTTTAGTCTGTGCGGCTAGAGGTGCTGAACTGGCCGTGCATAAGAGAGCCCCGATGCTGATGGCTTGGAGAAGATTCATGCAATAGGCTGAATCAGAGTGTACTACGCCGGGTTCAGAGGCGGCCTGCGGGTAACCCTTTCCTCGATCTCCCCGGTTTGTGGGTGCAAATCCTGAGCGATGACTTCGAGCACTCATCGATAGGCAGCGGCCTGGATGGCATAGAGCTCCGAGTAGGGGCCACCCTTCGCCATCAACTCTTCGTGAGTGCCGGTCTCCACGAGGCGAGCCCCGTCGAGGACGACTATCCGATCAGCCATCCGCACCGTGGAGAACCGGTGCGACACCAGGATCGTAATCCGTCCGCTGGCATTTTCCTGGCTACGCGCAGCAGCGGCATAACGCTCGAACAGCGCATGCTCCGTCTCAGCATCGAGCGCGGCGGTCGGCTCATCGAGCACCAGGAGCAACGGCTCATCCCGCATGAATCCGCGTGCCAGCGCCAGCTTCTGCCATTGACCGAACGACAAATCGACTCCATTGGGCCAAGTCGGGCCCAGTTGCGTCTGCAGTCCGAACTGAAGGCGACCAACGACATCGCTGGCATCCGCGCGGTCAACGGCCGTCAATACGGCTGCTTCGTGATCGAGTCGCGAAATATCGCCGACACCGATGGTCCGCTTCGCCTGGAATTCAAAGCGGAAGAAATCCTGGAATGCGCCCGCAAGCCGCCCTCGCCACTCGGCTGCCGGAAGCCGCGCCAGCGGAGTATTATCCACGAATATCGCGCCGGACGACGGCTCATACAGCTTCGCCAGCAGTTTCACCAATGTTGTCTTACCGGCCCCGTTCTCTCCCACGATCGCCACCACGCCTCCCGCGGGAAAGGTTAGAGAAACGTCTTCCAAAACCATGCGCGACGTGCCGGGATAGGCAAAGGACACATCCTCCAGTCGAATGCCCTGGCGAAGTATTGATGGCACGGGCAGGTCGCCCGATGCGGCCACCGACGCTGCATAATCTTCAAGCCACGCGAGCCTTCGTGAACCGTCTGCCCAGAAACCGCGAAGAAATCCAAGCTCCCCAACCGTTGCGCCAACATACGCCGACAACCGAGCGCCGGCGGCCAGCACCAGCAAAACCTGCGCTGGGCGCGTATGCAATCCGGACGACACGAACACAACTGCGCCTACGTATCCGCAGCCGAAAATTGCCCAGGCAAGCGCATGCCAGGATGCCGACCCCCAGCGTGCAGAAACTATGGGCGAGTACCAGCTCTGCCAGGCGGCTCGCCGCTGCCGGATAAGTTTCTCTCCAATGCCTGTCACGCGCACTTCTTTGCCGGGCGCCGCTGTCGTGGCCAGCGTGAAGAGGTGGCGCGACAACCGGCTTGCCTGCGCGCCTCGTTCTTGCGCGTTTCTTTCAACTACCGGTCGCCAGGAGGACGTCAACACCGTTGGAACGGCAAACACCGCAAGCAGAAGAAGAGCGGGGTGAATGGATGCCAGGAGCGCCAGTGTGACCACGAGCCGCAGAATCCAACCCAGTGTCGAAAACACGGACATATACATGTGATCGAGCACGAACACCTGATTGCGAAGCATGGAGAGCCGGTCAAGATATTCCGGCCGTTCCTGGTGCGCGACCGTAACAATGGATGCTTGCAGTTGCGCCACGTGCGACTCGAGCGCAATCGTCACCTTGTCGCGGAACCGGCGCTGAAATCGCGTGCTGACGGTTCGGAGAAACCACGTCGCCGCGGCGGACAAGCCCAGCCCGATGGCTGCACCCTCCACCATGCCGGGTCTGTGCTGAACAACGCCTGCCCCTAACAGCGCCAGCCATAGTGCGAGAAGTGCATCGGGCAATGCTGCCACTTGCGAAAGAACAAATGCGCCCAACATGAGGCGTGGTTCGTGCCGGTACCCTAGCTTGCAGAGCCGCCACATGGACCGAAGTGTCGCAGGCAGAGGCTCGATTGCATGATCCCGGTCAGGAGAGGACGTCATAGGTTATGCCCTCCTCCTCCGGAGCAACAAAGCGTTGCGCCTGCAGATCAAACATCGTCCGGTATCGCCCTCCCAATGCCATCAACTCGTCGTGCGTGCCGAGCTCCACCACCCGCCCGTGCTCGAGTACGCAGATGCGATCCGCGTGGCGGACGGTCGAAAAACGATGTGAGATGAGGATCGTCGTGCAGTGGCGCGTTGCTGCCAGCAGGCGATCAAAGATTTCCGCTTCGCCGCGAACATCGAGTTGAGCGGTCGGCTCATCCAGGAGCACAAGTCCGGCGCCTAATCGCACGGATGCAAGTGCGCGAGCAAGCGCCACGCGTTGCCATTGCCCGCCGGACAGGTCAGTGCCGCCGGAATAGCCACGCGCCAGCACCGTATCCAAAGCGGCCAGATTTGCGGCCCCTGCCGCTTCGAGGGCGGAAAAAATGATGTCGTCCGGCGCGCCTGCGGGAGCGACGTTATCACGCATCGGCAGCTCGAAACGAATAAAGTCCTGGAACACCGCGGCAATACGCGAGCGCCACGACGACAAATCGAATTCGCGGATGTCGATGCCGTCTACCTCGATGGCGCCCGATTGCGGATCGTACAAGCGGCACAAAAGTTTTGCGATGGTCGTTTTTCCGGCGCCGTTCTGTCCAACTATGGCGAGAGATGTGCCTGCGGGAATCGTAAGATCGAGATGCTCCAGCACAGGCGCGGCGTGCTCGCCAGACGTATAAGCAAACCTTACATCCCGCAGCCGGATTTCGTGTGCGGGCTTCCCTGAAGCAGAGCGATCGCCGATCGTCAGGCCGCCCACGCGCTGCATCGCATCCCCGAGTCGAAGCACGGCAGCAACCGGGGCCGACGCTCCATCGAGTGCCCAACTGAAACCGCCGAACGCGATCATGGACACGCCGACTGCGCTTTGGGCAAAAGTTACGGCTGCACCAAGAGTGATGTGACCTGAGGCGGCGGTGCTGGCGATGGACCAGAACACCAGAACATTGGCGCAAGCAACCAGGAGCATGCTCCAGACCACAGGACGCTCCCGAAGACGCGTGGCAGCGTACTGCAACTCATGCAGTCGAGTGCGTCTCGCTTTGAAACGATCGATGGTCCAGCTACTGAGGCCAAAAAGCCGCAGCTCCTTGCTGGCAGGTGGATCCACTGCTAGGCGGTAGGCGTAGTCTGCATCGCGCTGCGCGGCGCGAACTTCTTCCGTGTTACGGTCACGCCAAATGGCGCTCTCCCGCAATAGCCAGTGCGTCGCGAGCCAAGCGCCCGCGAGAACGATGGGCGCCCACCAACTGTATCCCGCAAGGATCAGCGCCGACGCGATCCCTCCCGTCATCTCGACCATTCCGCTCGCAATGAAATCCATGGAAATGGACAAGGGCGGGCCCGTCATGCCGAGATCGAAATCGCGGGCGGCGGTAAGATCGCTGGTCAACGCGGGATCTTCGAGGTGACCGATTCCAGGCGGGCGTACGCAAGCCTCAGTCAGGCGATCGTACAGCCAGGCGGCCGTTCGATCTCCCAGGTTGTTGCTGAGGACCTGGTGGATGGGACTTAGCACCTGGAGCAAAATGAAGATCGCGCCGACCAGGGCAAGTGGACCCGCTAGAGAGCGGGCGTTTGTCACTGCGCTGACGAGCAGCCCCATAGCTATCGCGAACGCGGCAGGAAGAATACCTCGCATCAGAAGCGCGAGCCACCAAGCCGTGGCAAGGCCTGGGCTCGCCTTCGGCAGAACAGCAAAGAATTTCCACTCTTTCCGCGCAGTGATCTTCATGAGCACCAGACCGGGCACCTCCCGCCCTCATATCGCGATTGTGACGCAAGTCTTGCTCACGGTCCGATGACTACAATTTGCCTCATGCTGCCTCCGATTGCTCCAAGAGCGGGTGAGACAGCATGAAGCATTGATTAACGCCCCTGATCAACGGCAGTATTCCGCTCTGCGATCCGAACGTTGATTGTGATAAACCGGTTTCTCGTATCGCACTGCGCGGGTTTCGACTCGCCTGGTTTCGGTCTTTCCTCGGTCGTCATCTCTTCGCACCACGACGGTCGCGTTTCTGCCGTTGTGATAGATGCCCTCAGCAAACATCGCTGCCGGCTGCAACAGCGTTGCGCCCGCCAGCACCAGGCTCAATATTCCAAATCTCTTGAACATGGGGAACCTCCTTTTTCGTTCCTTCTCGGAAGCTCTTTCTCGCTTCCTGACCTTTTGATGTGCGCGCCCGGAATTCAACCCGCGCCAAACGCAGTGATTATGCGTGAAGTGCAGTTAATCTGGAGTGGCACTCGTATCGGCGTATCATGTGGTCGAGCACCCGCAAGTAGTAGCTTGCAGGCAGCGAGGCAAGAGATGGAGGTACATGATCAGTACGACCGAAATTGCACCTGATGTATACCGCATCTCGGTTTTCGTTCCCGAGATCAATCTGGAATTTAGTCATTTCCTGGTCAGAGATGACGAACCATTACTTTTTCATGCGGGACGGCGGAGCATGTTTCCTGTCGTGCGCCAGGAGGTTTCGCGTCTGATCGATCCCTCAAAGCTCAGGCACATCGGATTCAGCCACTTTGAGTCTTGATGAATGTGGGGCTTTGAATCATTGGCTCGAATTGGCTGCCGGCCGCGCAGCCCGTCTGCGGGCTGGTCGGCGCGCTCGTGAGCGTGAATGATTTCTCGATACGGCCTGCCCGAGTCTTGACTCGAGAGGACGTTTTGCCGACCGGCCGGTACCGTTTTCGATTCATTCCCACGCCCCATGTGCCACACGGGTGGGACGCTGGGGTTCTTTTCGAAGAATCGGAACGAATGCTCTTCTGCTCCGACCTGTTTCATCAGTGGGGCCATCGCGAACCTACTACGAAGAACGACATCATGGGATTGTGCAAAGACGCATTGGTGGAAACGGAGTCTGGCCCGTTTGCGAATTACGTGCCATATACGCACCACACGGGCCGCGTGCTCGAAAGATTAGCGGAACACCAACCCAAGACGCTGGCCATCATGCATGGCTCAACCTATTACGGAGATGGCGCGCAAGCATTGCGAGATCTCGCCATCGTCATGCGTGAGGTGCTCGGACCCAAGGCGCAGGAGGGAGAAACGACGTCCATCGGAATGATTAAAGTCTCAGAAGAGGACAAATAAACGAGCAGCGGCTGTTTCGCAAGACTCCCGATTTGATTTGGCGCTATTAACGAGCTCCGAACAGCGTGAGGCGATGTCCGTCCGGATCGGTAAACGTTGCCACCCACAGATCTTTCGCAACTTCCTGTGAGTCGTTGACGAAATGGCACCCGCGGTCAGTGAGTTGTTTTCGAACCGCATTGACGCTATCTACGGGAAATACCAACTCAAAGGCGCCACTGCCGCCCGACAATGCCCCGTTCAGTACGATGGTGACGCCACCGGCGCGGAACATTGGGAGATCTCCTGGGGCGGGCGCCGGAGCCAACCCGAGCGTTTCCTTGTAGAACTTGACGGAACGGGACACGTCGCTGACGCCCAAAACTACCATTGATGCTTTGAGGTCGGTTACGGGCGATTGCGCCAGCACCGTTCCGGCGAGCAGCACAGCCAGCATGAAAGTTATCATGCATCAACTGTGCGGGTAAATCGTGGCAAACTTCTTGTCCATTCTTGCGAATCGACGGCAAACGGCCGATGGCGCGTAGCCCAGCCGCTTTCGAAATAGCCTGCTGAATGCAGACGGACTGGAGAACCCGACTGCGAGGCACGCCTCCAGCACGGAGGAACCACGCTCGATCATATGTTGAGCCTGCGCCAGGCGGAGTCCCGTAAGGTAGCTGTGAGGCGTTTCTCGAAAAGCCTGCGTGAAACCGCGATGGAAATGGAAGGGCGAAAGGCAAGCAGCACGTGCTATGCCGGTGAGCGATAACGGATCGGAGGAGTGGGAGTGAATGTGTTCGCGCCCGATCAGCAGCCTGCGGAAGAGCTCCTCTCGTGTGGACGGACGCATTGCCGGCACTCGGGCCAACTGCTCACGAATCTGCTCATAGTATTCAAGCAGCGAAACGGCGAGGACGAGGAAATCTTCTTCCGTGCCGCTCGGATTCAGGGTTTTCTCGCAACGCTTTGCAAGACTCCATACGCGACCAGTGAGTCCGCTCTCGCGATCGCCATGCACAGCGGACAGGTATGGGAGTGAAGGTGCGATCCGGTCGGGAGCATCGAGCGCCATTTCGGCCGAGGATGTAAGGTCGGCGGCGATCTGCTCCAAAAATCCCGGCGCGAAGAAGGCGCAGCACGTTTCAACAGGCTTAACTTCATCGATATTCAGCGAATACCTCTCACCCGCCGCAAGCACCAGAAAGCTCGACGGGTCGACAACGAGCTGGCGTCCGCCGACAATCCACGAGACGCGCCCGTAAAGCACAGTCTTAATCGATGCCGGGCCGGTGTAGGATTCCACGGAGTGGCGCCTGGAGGTTGCATGAAGGATTACGTTATGCGCTCCGACGCGAGCACCCCCCGGGAAGAGATAGGGCGCCTGACGTAATCTCATACCGTATCGAAAGGATTGTAGATCAAACCGGCTCAATCCCGATCGGTCATTCACGGCCCTGCACGTTGGCAATCGAGACCATTTCAGCGATTGCGTAGTCGAGCTCGTCGTCCGCCGTATAAAAATGGGGCGCGATGCGAATGCCGGCGTTCGGCCGGTAATCGACCAATACCTCACGGCGAGCAAGCTCGCGCGCAACCTGGTCTCCGTTTGGAACATCAATCACTACCACCCCGCCACGCGTTTGCGGATTGCGGCACGATCGCACTGGCAAGCTGGCCTCGTCCGCAAGCTCAATCAGGCGCTGAGTCTGACGCAAGGACTTTGCGCGGATGGCCGCGACGCCGATCTGATTCACGATCTCGTAGCCTGATCGAGCTGAGTAAAGGGCAGGGATCGCCGGTGTTCCGTTCAGAAATCGGAATGCATCGTCCGCGAAGTCGATGGGGCCAGACTCAAATTCAAAAGGACGGCGGTGCGCCATCCACCCAGTAGCCGCGGGGCGCAACCGCGCTCGCAGATCCGGCCGAACATACAAGTAGCCTGCGCCGGGGCCGCCACACAGCCATTTCACGGAACCGCCTGTTGCAAAATCAACACCGAGAGCGCGAACGTTAACCGGCAGTGTTCCGGCCGATTGGTAAAGGTCAGCAACTACGAAGGCCCCCACTTCGTGGGCCCGCTGTATGATCGCGTGAAGATCCTGTACGAACGAGCTCCGAAACGCAACGTGTGAGACTGAGACCAGTTGCGTCTGTTCATCGATCGCGTTCAGCATGAGCCCGATCGGCAACGTCATCCCGTCGGGTGAAGCAACCTGGCTCACGCGTGCTCCCTGGCGCTCGAGTCCGTAATGGATGTAGTCGTTGGACGGGAAGTTCAGGCCGTCGGTGACGAGCTTGTTTCGCACGCCGCTCCAATCGAAACAGGACGTCACCAGCGATTGGCAGACCGAGACATTCTGATGCATGACCACTTCACCAGGGCCAGCACCGATGATGGAGGCGATGAGATTGCCAATGGTGACAGGCATTTCCCACCAGCCTTCTTCCCAGGCGCGAATACCTCGTGACGCCCAGACTTCTGCGAACTCCTGCAACGCATCCGCAGTGCGGCGCGGCATAGCTCCGAGTGAATGGCTGATTAGGTACGTGGTTTTCTCGAGGATCGGAAACTCTTTCCGCCACTCGAGCAGGTCGTCCATGTTTACGACAATAAACTAAGCCTCTGCCGGCGCTCTTTCCCCTAACACGACGCGTTGCCCATAGCGCCTCCAGAGGAAATACGCCGGTACGCCCGTCAACATGAGGCCTAGACCGGCGAATGACGCGCCCGGGCGCGTGATGAGCATGTTGACCAGAAACCAAAACGTGATCAGCAGAAACACAAGGGGTGTTACCGGGTAACCCCACATTCGGTATGGCCGAGACAGGTCGGGCTGTGTTCGGCGCAGCACCATCACCGCCGCGATCATCAGGCCGTAGAATACCCAGATGCCGAATAACGCATAATCGATTAGCGATTCGTACGAACCCGTGAGCAGCAACACTGCCGACCAGACTGCTTGCGCGAGAATGGCGAACCCTGGTGTGCCGTAAACGGGATGAACCTCGGCGAATCTGCGGAAGAAGAGCCCGTCGACAGCTTGTGCGAAATATACTCGGGGGCTGGTCAGAAAGCAACCGTTTAGAGTACCCGTAACCGAGATCAGAATGATCAGCGAGACGACCGTGCCACCCGCCGAACCGAGCACTCGTTCGGTCGCATCGGCGCCGACGTGTTCGCTTGACGCAATTTCCGGAATCGATAAGACCCGCAAATACGCGACGTTCGCAAGTAGATAGATCGCGGCTACTGCCAAAGTGCCAACAGCCAGCGCGCGCACCACATTGCGTTTCGGGTTTCGGATTTCGCCTGCGACGAAGGTCAACTGCACCCAACCGTCGTAACCAAGCAAGCATGCAATGAGGGCTACTCCGAAACTGCTGAATGAAATGGCGGATACCCGCTGGGGTGCGTATGTGAATATGGGCGTGTGACCCGCATGCCCGCCCAGCAGCAGGGCAGCAGCAATGATAAGGAGCAAGCCCACGACCTTCGCAAGCGTGAAGCTGTTCTGAACCAGAGTGCCAAACTTCACTCCTCGGTAATTCACCCACGTGAAGATTGCCAGCACTGCCAGGCTGACCAGCTTCGAGACGAAATGTCCTAGGTGCACGAAATACCCAAGGTAGATAGAAAACACAACTGCCAGCCAGGCGGTTTGCGCGGTCCGCGCTACCGTAAACAGCGACCAGCCGCACAGAAACGCTGCTGCCGGTCCGTACGCCTCGCGCAGAAAGACGTACTGCCCGCCGGTTGCAGGAAATGCGGCGCCCAGCTCGGCACAAGCTAACGCTCCGAGCAGCGAGACGGCTCCCGCTAGTACCCAAACAGCCATAATCATCGGCATGGAGGGCAAGCTGCGGGCGACCAGGTTCGGAACAAGAAAAATGCCGCCGCCGATCATCATCCCGACGACGATCGCGATCGAATCGCCGAGCGAAAGACGACGCGCCAGTTCCGTGCGGCTCGTCGGCCTGCCGTCGAGTTCAGCCGTTGCGCTCACAACGTGAGACAGAGGATCAGTCCGTGCGCTGCGATCGTGCAGCCTTTATGATTCACCTCGCCTCCGGTTTGGAACGCAAGTTTACCATAACCAGCGCAAAAACTAGCGAGAGTCCCCTCACGTTGTCACAGAACTGAAACACTCTTTTCATAGGCTTGGTGTTGTGGAACACCACTCGACCAACGCCGTTCACGTCGAAACTCTAGAGGGCACCTCATCGGAAACTGTCATTCTGAAAGTCCGCGGCCCTCTGACCATTCACAATTTTTTTGAGTTCCGGGACCTGTGCCGGCACCAGACCGCGCCTATCTTACTGATCGATCTATCCGGCGTGCCGTACCTTGACTCGGCAGCTTTGGGTTCTTTGGTGGGCGTGCACGTTTCACGCGAAAACGCCGGCAAAAAGTACGCAGTCGTTGGCGCGAATTCGCGTTTGCAAAACCTTTTCGGGATAACCAAAGTCTCTCAGTTTCTCATCACTTTTCCCACCCTGCCCGAAGCCGAAGCTTCATTAGCCGTTTAACCGGCTTGCCGAATGACATAGAGCTGCCGCGCGTTCCGTCCCGTTCGTTGATTAATGTTCCAGAATCTCCGGTCGGCGCGTCGCCTGGGAAAAGAGTTCGACAAGCCCCCACAGGCTCAAACCGAACGTGAGCACATGGAGAACATCGTTGACACCCGACCATCGCGTAACTGTCAGAAATATCTGCTGCAGATCCTCTGAATTGTTTGTCGCAGCGCTCACATAAGACATCGCCGGAACGAGGACAAATCGGGTTATCGCTGCCCACACGATCGCCAGGACGGCTGCTGAGTAGATTGGAAGGCGGCGAAAGCCTCGCGCTCCCCGATCAAAGCGGGCCGCGATGGCTGCAGTCACCGTAAAGAGCAGGGCGGCCAAGCCGAGGGCTGGGTAAAAGATCGGGCCGAGCCCAACATTCTCTGCGTCTGTGAAGTTCGCCCACGGTATCAAGCCGATTCGCTGCCATGCCGGCATCTGAATAACTGCTCTGTTTAGGGTTACACCCGCCAGGAGTCCTCCAAACAAATTAGCGCCAACAAAAAGACTCTTAGTGATCCAGGACGGCATAATCGTCTTAACCTCTTGACTACAGTGAGTAGTCACCTCATTATAGAAGTGAGTACTCACTATTGCAATAGCAGGCTAAACCTCAGGAGCAGGCAAACGATGCCTGGCTCAATAAGTGCGGAACGCGTTCATCACTACAACGTTCCTCTAAACTGGCTCGCCTCGAGATAGAGTCGCAATCGGTCCCGTGGTAGCATCGAACCTTCTCGGTGCGTTCGATCGGGCGCTTACACGCTGCCGTCAAATCATTTACTGAACACGAATATGGCAAGGAACGGCCGAAATACTCGTCAGCAGATTCTCGACGCCGCCCAGCGGTTGATCAACGAGGGAGGGTTCACGCGGCTCACTACCAGTGAGGTCGCGCGTGAAGCCGGTTGCGCCGAAGGCACGATTTTCAGGTATTTCAAGCGCAAAGAAGATCTGTGTCTCGCGGTGGTGCTGGAGAATGCACCAAACTTCAAAGACACCATTGCACGCAAACGCGCCGGTAAAGGGTCGGTGAGAAAGAATCTTGAGGACATCGCGCTGGCTGCGATCCGATTTTCCGATGACCTGATCCCGCTAGGGGCATCGTTGTTTGCTGATTCCAAGTTGTTGGCGCGTTATCGGCAAGTCTGGAGCGAAAGTGAACGCGGACCTAAGGAAGCCTTTGATCTGATTTCTGCCTATATTTCAGAAGAGCAGCAGCTCGGTCGAATTAAACGCAAAGCGGTCCCGCTACTCGTGAGCTCGCTGTTGTTAGGACCATGTTTTCACTGGGCCTTCATCCGGCAGGGTATGGGCAAAAATGTGCTGCCGATGAGTGACCGAGAGTTCGCGACCGGCATTGTCTCAACGCTCATGCTCGGCTTGGAGACTGAAAGCGCACCTTAAGCGCACGCCCGATACGAAGCTGCGTCATGAAGCACACGAGTGAACCGGAAGAGAACTATCTCGCTCGGGGCTTCCGCGATGTGGATACAGGCGCTACCGCAAAAATGGCGGAATGTCTGGGATACCTGGACTCCCTGCCTTCGTTTCAGCGCTATAAGAATCTGGTACTCGAGGCAATGGAGCCACAGCCAGGCGACAACACTGCGGATCTTGGCTGTGGACTCGGCTTCGATGTACTCCGCCTCGCCCGGCTTGTCGGACCAGAAGGGCGTGCAATCGGCGTAGATTCGAGCAAGGCGTTTCTGGAATCGGCGCGCTTGATGAGCCATAAATCTACTGCTGTCGAATTCATTAACGCTGATATTCAGAAATTACCGTTTCAAAACGCCTATCTGCATTCCTGTAAGGTGGATCGCACCCTGCAACACGTCGAGAGGCCAACATCTGTACTCCGGGAGATGTTTCGAACCGTTCGTTCCGGCGGTATGGTCGTTTGCGCAGAACCCGATTGGGGCACGTTCACAATAGATCACAAGGACCGCGCTATGGTCCGAAAGGTCGCCGAGTTCTGGGAACAGAGCTTCCGAAATCCGTGGATTGGCCGTCAGCTAACCAACGAGCTTCGCGAAGCCGGATTCATCGAAATACAGGTTCAGGGCGCGCTTCTTATCGCTCCTTCGTTTGAAGCGTCAGACAGAGTATTTGACATCGTGCAGACGGCTGTCCATTTAGCAGAGACTACGCGGAGTGATGAGCCACTGGAATGGATTTCGCATGCAAGAGAATGCGACTGCGTGAGACCGGTATGGTCGTCTGTAACGCTCTTCCTGAACGTCGCGCGAAGACCTTAGGACCCAAATTCTGCATCGGTTCTCCGGCCAACGCGGGACGGCGCTGGGCCTGCGCTAGTTAATAGACCCGAATTTTTTCAACTCCGCCGCTGGCCACGGTGTGTTGAACTGATTATCCTCACGCCTCGGCTGAGCCCTCACTGACGCGCTTCAGGGCCAAGGTACGTGGCGAGGAACCACGTGTTGCCGAAGGGATCGGCAATCGTAGCGGCGCGATCGCCGTATGGAGCCGTGTAGGGCGGCTTGATACCTTTTGCACCCGCGGCAACGGCTTGAGCATAGAGGGCGTCGGTATCGGGGACGTAAACATGGAGATAAGACTGCGTGGGCTCAACTTTGCCCTGGGCTTCGTCGATTTCGAGAGTGGCTCCGTAGATTTCGATGGTGGCGTGGAGGACTTTGCCGTCGGGTGACTCATGAAGTCCCGTGATATGTGCGCCAAAGGCGGCTTCGATGAAGGGGATCATGTTGTGGCCATCGCGCAGGTGGAGATAGGGCTGGACCGTGAGAACGCCCTCAGGACCAGGGACCCAACCTTTGCGCGTGGCGATGTACCAAGTATTGCCGAAGGGGTCTTTGGCCTCGCCCCAACGGTCGCCGGAAGGATGGTTGTCGGTAGGTGCATATACGGGCGTTGCGCCCGCCGCGAGAGCGTTAGCGTAGGTGGCGTCGGCGTCGGGGACATAGAGATGCGTGGTCATGAAACGAGGCGGATATTCCTCGTTACTGTCGCCGAGCTCAATTACGGAGTTCCCGATCGCAACTTCGGCGTGCATGATTGAGCCGTCTGGGCGCAGCACCCGAATGCGTTCGATGCCGTTGAAGGCCGCGACGAGAAAGCCGATGAACTTAGGTGCGCCGTCGATAAGGAAATACGGCGCGATGTTGGGGAAATTTTCACGGCGGAACTGGCTAGACTTGACGCTCGCCGCGGATGATGCAGCTTGGTTCATGGAGGTTCTCCTTTTCAGGTCGGTCTTAAGACGAGCTTTGAATTCGGGACGCGGCAGATCGCGTAATGGGCGAATGAGCGCTAGCAGCCTGGCCACGCTCGGACTCGGACGCGGCACAGGGCGCCGTTCTGGAACTGCTAGAAGAGCGCTGACAGCGAGATCGAGTTCTTCGACAGGAGAGCGTTTACTCATGGCGTCCCCCCATTTGTTGGCGCAGAGTTTCCAAGGCGCGGAACTGCAACTGCTTGACGGCGCCTTCGCTTTTACGCAGATGCTGGGCGATTTCCTTGATGCTGCGCTCTTCGATGAAGCGTCCATATAGAACTCGGCGCTGAATCTCCGGAAGCTTTTCGACGAGGCGGAAAAGGAAGGCGTGGCGTTCGACGAAGTCCATCTCTTTTGAGGAGATGCTCGGCTGAGCGGGCGGGTCGAGCGTGTCGTCATCCCGTAGTTCGCGCTTGGCGCGTTTGTAATGGTCGGCGATAGCGTTTGAGGCAATGCGGAAGAGCCAGGCAGCGAAGGGAGTGCCTCGCGATTCGTAGGCGGATAAATTCGCAAGGGCTTTGTGAAAGACTTCGGATGTAAGGTCTTCGGCGGTGGCTCGGTCCTGAACGCGGCCGAGTATGAAGAAATAGACGAGCTCGAAATGAAGCTCGTAGAGAGCTTCGAATTTAGACGGGTCGGCCTGCGCGGCTTCGACAAGTAAACGGTCGCTGGCAGGCTGCGAGTGACGCTTCCTTCCCGGACGTCTGGCGGCCACCATGGCTCTGCAACTATAACTGGTAAGGCATCGGAAAGGTTACGGTAACCGGTTGAATTCTGACCCTCGATTCATACTTCCGTGCCCGCCAGCTATCTTTGGACCGCGCAGCGGCAATGATCAATGCTTAACGCCCACCTCCCCTGAAGTTCTCCACATATCAGCGAGATTGCGCTGGATTAGCCCGAAACCTGAGAAGACCCAAAAGAGATAAAATTCAATCTAAGTTCTGCTTCGCTTATCTGGTTCAAAAGCCGTTCAGATTGCTCCAAATTTGCATCAAATGACCTCGAACTTCGTATGGAGTGCTTTCGGAACTGTCAGACGTGAGACTGACAAGAATGCTGGATCATAAAGACCCACAGAAATCCGCAGTATGAAGTTTTGAGTGGAACGCCAGATTCATCGAGTCGAGCAGCACAGGTCGGGCATTCGAGGTATTGAGGCGATTACGTTCGTCTCAAATCATGCTTTCCCGCGCCATTCACACGACCATTTCGCGGTTGGGATTATGACCTTCGGCGCGCACCGTTCATGGAGCATGGTCGGTCAAATCGAAGCTATAGCCGGCGACGTAATCGTGGCAAATCCGGGCGAAATCCATGATGGAGTGCCGCTGGATGGGAAGGTACGCGGCTGGCGCATCATTTATTTGGACGCAAAAGTTATGAGTGAGGAGCTCAAAGAAGAATTTACCGGACCACTCGAAATCGTGCGGCCAGTTGCGCGCGACCCCCTGCTCGCAAGGAAAATCGCACAGTTGTTTGGGTGCCTGACCCCAACTTGCCCAGATCGCTTGGCCGAAGAAGAAACGTTGGTTCGGGCCTTAGTCTGCCTCGTGCAGCGCCACGGCATAGCGCGACCTTTGTACAATCACCGCTCCCCATCGGTGGCCAAGGCTGTTCAGCGGCTGGATGCTGCCCCCGAGTTTCCCGTTTCGCTGGGCGAGCTGGCCGCGCTGTCAGGCGTCAGCCGCTTTCAGCTCCTGCGCGGCTTCGCCCACGAAATCGGAACAACGCCACACGCCTATCTCATCCAGCGACGCGTAGGTATGGCACGGTATCTACTAGCTACGGGTGAAACGCCTGCCCAGGCAGCCCTGAAGGCGGGTTTCGCAGACCAAAGCCATTTGACGCGCGCTTTCGTTCGCTACCTCGGGATTACTCCAGCCCGATATCGCGCAACAGTCGCCTGATCCCCCGCAAGCGCAATTTCGTTCAAGACGACCGGCGACCCTCTTGTGCCATTTTTGTTCGTGTTCACCGTTTTGCATCGCGACATTCGAGTGTGTCGACCCAGTAGTAAAAATGACCAAATATCATATCGCTGAGGCCAACATTGGCCGGTTGAAGGGTGCGCTGGATGGTCCTGTCATGGCAGGATTTGTGGCTCGCTTGAATGAGATCAATGCGTTGGCGGATGATGCCCCCGGCTTCGTCTGGCGGCTTCAGACATCGGAGGGAAACGCTACCTACCTGCGGCCGTACGATGACGATAGGATCCTTATCAATATGTCGGTCTGGGAGACAATTGAGGCATTAGGGCATTACGTTTATCGCACAGCTCACATAGAGGTGCTTCGGCGGCGGCAGGAGTGGTTCGAGAAGTTTGCCGGCGCGTATGTCGCGCTGTGGTGGGTCCCCGCAGGCCACATTCCGACTATCGATGAAGCGAAGAAACGGCTGGCCTACCTCGACTCCCATGGCCCAACGCAATTTGCCTTTACCTTTAAGCAGATTTTTCAACCCGACGAGAAATTTCAGCAGTCCATCGACTGGGCCTCTTTCCAGCCCTGTCCGTCAGCATAACTGCGAGTTTTTTTAATATGAGGCCGGCGAACTGAAATTTGCGACCGTCGACGTGTCAAACCGCAAACAAGAGTCCCCGCTCGCGCGCCTGCCGATGCCGGCAACTTGCTGGGCAGGATTCGCACTGGCGACAGGCCTTTGCTATGCGGCCGGCGGGTTGGCCGCATCCACTGGTGGCCAGACGGTCGGCAGTCACGTTGCCGGACAATCCTTTCGCGATTGTAATGATTACTGCCCTGAGATGATCGTCGTCCCGCCGGGACGATTCACAATCGGAAGTCCCATCAGCGAAGCCGGGAGAGGCAGCGATGAGAACCCACAAAGGGTCGTAACGATCGCGTATGCACTTGCGGTGGGCAAATATCCGGTCACACGTCGAGAATTTGCTGCCTTTGTCGAGGATAGTCGGCGGAAACTAGGTCCATGCGAGCATTGGGACGGCAAATCATTTCAGATTGAAGAAGGCGTCTGTTGGAGCAACGTTTTCCATCAGACCGACCAGCATCCCGTTGTCTGCGTGAATTGGGACGATAGCCAGGCCTATGTTCAATGGCTCTCGCGCAAAACCGGTAAACGCTACCGGCTCTTGAGCGAGGCCGAATGGGAATACGCTGCACGTGCGGGCACAACCACCGCTTGGTATTGGGGCGGCAACGAGTCCGACCAGTGCCGCTATGCAAACGGTGCCGATCTTTCCGCTAAGGCCCAGGGAGTCACGACAGCCGGGCTCGTGACTTGTGAGGATAAGTACTCACACACGAGTCCTGTTGGGAGCTTCCGCCCGAATAAATTCGGCCTCTACGACATGGCCGGAAATGTGGGCGAGTGGGTTGAGGACTGTTACCACAATGCCTACCGCGACACTCCCGCCGACGGCAGCGCGGTCGAGAGTTGCATGCCGAGATTCCACAATGCGCGCGTTATGCGCGGTGGCGCGTGGAACGCGATTCCTGCCTGGCTGCGCTCCGCCTCGCGGGATGTCGAAGTGCCCTCGCTACGGGCCGACACTTTTGGGTTTCGTGTCGCCAGGGACGACTGACGCTTCTCAGATCTGCAGCAATACAATATACCGCGGCTGGAGCACGTCCTTCTGACAGTCAATGCGCGCCAGACACAAAAATCGAAAAGGAACATTTCATGAAGAAACTGAAGACTCGTCCGTTCTGCCGTTATGCCTTCCTCATCTTCGCGTCTGCCGCTGCTTTGTCGGCCTTCGCGGAGTCGCCCTCCAGTAACGAATCCTTGAAGGACTTGATTGCAAGGTATGCGACGTCGATTGACCGTGCGGACACAGCAATGGCGGATGAGCTTTTCTCAAACGAACCGGAAGTTACGTTCATTCATCCACGTGGCGAAGAACGCGGTCGGAAACAGATCGAGGACGATGTTTACAAAAGCCTGATGGGTGGCACATTTTCAGCCAGAAAGCTCACGCCCAAAGACATCGCCATTCATGTCTACGGGGATACGGCGTGGTCTGAGTTCAGTTGGGACTTCGTCGCCACAGTGCGGAAAGACGGGAGCGCCTTCCATTCGCAAGGCCGGGAAACACAGATCTACCGTCGTGAGAATGGCCAGTGGCGGATTGTTCATGTGCACTACTCCGGGGTGCCCGTCACTGGAAATCTAAAAGGCTTCTAGCAGACGCATCCGATGATCCTCATCACCGGAGCTATAAACATATCGGCGGGCGTTGCGAGATTGCTTTCCGAACAAAGCGCGCCGTTGCGACTGAAATTGCACACTAACGAATTGCCGCTTTAATTACGCGGACCCGTTCCACGAGACTTCCTGGCTCGATTGAGACCAGTTCGAAGCCGAAGTCTCGGTAAGTCTGTTCGTGAATCTTCTCAAAACGCACCGTTTCCTCAAAGCTTATTCGTCGGGCGTCGGTAGGCGTAATGAAGCCAAGATTGCGAACGAAGAAGACTCGGCTTTGGTAAATCGCTTCTCTTTTGATGCGCTCCAGCTCGCTGGTAAGAAAGGGTGAAAAAGGATGCCCGAGGTACAGTGCCAATGCTGCGGTGCAGACAACGCAACGGTCGTGAAACTGAACCTCATCCGGTTGACAAGACGCTCGAGTCTGACGGTCCCTCTGCAAATGGGCGATGGCATCAATGAACGAAGGATCTCTCCAGAGCTCAGCGTTTCCTTGCGCATGGCCGGCGGCGATGACGTCAGTAGCTGCCTCTTCGACTACGCTGAACCCGTCGAGCTCTAACTGACGGATGATCGCTGTCTTCCCTGCACCCGGCGCCCCGGTGATGATGAACCTTCTCATGTGCTGAAGGTATGTCTGCGAGCCGAAGCGCGATACCGCGGCGGATGTCCGGGGAGGCTCCTATGCTTGCTCCTGCCGTAATTCCCAAGAAAAATCGTAGAACACTCGAAACTGATTGCCGTCCAGATCGCCGACCCTGAACTCTCGCAGGTGCCACGGTTTATCCTCCGGCTCAGCAACGATCTTCGCCCCAGCCTTCTGCCAACGGCCTACGCCAACTGGTTACATTCCGTGCGCCAGGCACGAGACTGCACAAGTGCTCCCGCCCAACGCCGGAGCACACACTGCCTGCGCTACTTAATAAAGCCGAGTTTCTTCAGCTCAGGTGCCGGTGAAGGGGAGTTGAACTGGGCCTGATTAAATGTTTCATCCACCCGGCCATTTTCGAGCGCCACGCCGAACGGCGGATCGACAAACGGAAACGCCTTCTTCAGCTTCTCGTATTCGAGGCTCGTAGACGCTCTGAGATGCGTGTCTCGCAGGAAATCGGCGGCCCACTGCGGGTTCACGGTCGGGATCGCGACAATTTTTGTGTTGCCCCAATTCAGCGTCGACATGAACTTCGAGGCCGCATCGCAGTGCATACAAGACGGGTCGTAGAAGAACAGCAGCACTTTCCCGTTGCTTAGATCTGTTGGCTTGCCGTCCACTATGACCGGTACCGGCACTTGCGCGCCCTTCCGTTCCGCCGCATTCACCCAAAAACTGGAGCCGGCGAAGATGACCAGCGCCATAAAAGCGATCGCTGGCACGCGAAAGTTCTCCACGCGCCGCGACCACGCGAAAGCAATGACTCCCAGCAGCAGAAAAATACCGTCGCTGATGAAAAATCCGGGCCCGACGGTCCGCTTAATCAACGGAAAGCAACTGCATTCCCGCCCGACCAGCACGTGATAGTAGTAGCCGATCCAGGACATAAAAAAGATCATCAGCGCCGAACCGATAAGTGCGCCCAAACGCCGGAATCGTGGTGTAAAGAGCAGCGCGGCCGTTAATAGTTCCAGCGTTCCAAGCGCGGCTGCACCCAGTGCACCTAGTCCCGAGGGCACTTGCGCCTGTTCGAGCAGTTCGCCCGTCTTGAATGGGCTGAGTACCTTCCAAGCTCCCGAGATCAAAAAAATTAAGCCAAGCAGAATAGCCGCGGTTGCGGCGGCACGCCGCTTCCAGACCACTTGTTCCGGTGTTCCTGTCTGCACTGTTTTCTTCAATTGTATTCTGAACATTGTTAATCCCGGCCACACTCGAAACCAATGTTCAGCCTCTCGCCGCACTGGCGGCTCTTGCTCTCATTGTCTCTAGCATCGATGCTGCGTCTTCGAAAAACATGAAGGACCTTGACTCAAAGGTAAAAGCGATTACTCGATCGGCGATTCTGATCGACACGCACAATGACATTCCCAGTTTCACTGTCGACGGAGCTGATATCGGCAACTCGCCCAAGAATCACACCGATATCCCTCGTCTGCGCGAAGGCGGAGTCGGAGCCATTTTCTTCTCCGTATATGTGGCCGCGACTTATGTTAACGGCAATCATTCCGCCAATCGCGCCTTGCAGATGATCGACACGGTGTATCACGACATCATCGATCGCTACCCCGACACCTTCCAGCTCGCGCTGACCGCCGATGATATCGAGCGGGCACGCCGCAACGGCAAGATTGCTGCGTTAATGGGGCTTGAAGGCGGCCACGCGATCGAGGACAGTCCGCGCTTGCTGCGCGATTATTACCGCCTTGGCGTCCGATACATGACTCTGACGCACTGGAACACAAACAACTGGGCCGATTCCTCTGGCGACATCAACGATCCCAAGGTTCAGCATCACAACGGCCTCACTCCGGTCGGCCGGGACATTGTTCGCGATATGAACCGCTTGGGCATGATGGTCGATATTTCACATGTAGCCGACAAGACCTTCTATGAGGCAATCGAGACAAGTAAAGCGCCCATTATCGCCTCGCACTCCTCCTGTCGCGCGGTGACAAACGCCCAGCGCAATATGACCGATGAAATGATTCGCGTGCTCGCACAGAAAGGGGGCGTTATCCAGATCAATATTAATTGTGGATTCATTTCGCAGAAATCCGCGGATGCGCCGAAAGATGCTCCTGTGCCTCGCGCCACTCTCGCCGATGTCGTGGCTCATATCGACCACGCAAGACAGATCGGCGGTATTGACGCGGTCGGCATCGGCACGGATTTCGACGGCATTAGTTGTACGCCCGAAGGGCTGGATGATGTCTCGAAATTCCCGAACCTAACGCGTGCGCTGTTAGAAAAAGGCTATTCCCCTGCTGATATCAAAAAGATCTACGGCGGGAACACCCTTCGTCTAATGCGACGGGTCGAGCACGTCGCCGAGCGCCTGCGAGAGAAACGTCAGTAACCGCTCGATTGGCTTTCGAGCCCTTTCGCCTGCTGCCATAGCTCTTCCATACGTTCAAGCGGGGTTTCTGATAGCCGGCCGCCAACCGCTGTAATCTCGCTCTCCACATGCGCAAATCGCTTCCGGAACCGGGCCGTCGTTTTTCGCAGCGCCTGCTCGGGATCGATTCGCAGAAACCGCGCGAGGTTAACCAGCGTGAACAGGAGGTCTCCGATTTCCGCTTCGATATGAGCCGGATCGTTCGCCGCGCCCGCCCGCGCCAGCTCAGCCGCTTCCTCTTGCAATTTTTCGAGCACGCCCTCCACATTTGGCCACTCGAACCCTTCTTGCGCCGCTTTCTTGCTAACCTTGTCGGCTTCCACCAATGCAGGCAAGTTGCGTGGGACTCCTTCGAGAATTGGTCTGGGCACTGCAACACCCCGATCCGTTTTCTCTTGATCCTTGATTTCGTCCCAGCGTTGCTTGACGTCCTCCGCTGTTTTGGCATTGCCCTGAGCGAACACATGCGGATGACGGCGGACTAACTTCTGATTGATCGCGTTCAGCGAATCTGCGATATCGAACCCGTGTTCCCGCCCGATTTCCGCCAGAAATACGGGCTGCAGCAGCAGATCGCCTAACTCCTCGGCCAGCGCTTGCCAATCCTCCTGATCGATGGCGTCCAAGACTTCGTAGGTCTCTTCCAGAAGATAAGGTTTGATGGTATCGACGGTCTGCTCTCTGTCCCACGGACATCCGTCCGGTGCACGCAATCGCGCCATAATTTGCACCAGCTCAGTGAATCGTTCTCCCGCCTCTTCAAAACGATCAGCCATTCAGCTTCCCCGTTTCGAATATAGCGGTCGTCGCCTTGTCAGTCGCGTTTTGCTACAACCGAGTGCCAAAAACAGAATGCCTCAACACCGTTTTGGCACGAACCGGGTCTGTCAAAGGTCATTACATCCAAGTACTTTGATCGTTGGACCGTATTGGAACTCTCTTTGCTGTTGTGGCATTCAGGGGAACAAGATGGCTGTGGTGAAGTTCGGAGCATTTGAGCTCCACAGTGACTCCGGAGAGCTTCGCAAGTATGGAATTCGCATCAGGCTTCAGGCAAAGCCGTTGCAGGTTCTTCAGTGTCTGTTGGAGAACCCGGGTAAGGTCGTGAGCCGCGAGGAAATCCGCAGTAGGCTTTGGGACGAAGGAACGTTTGTCGATTTTGAAAGCGGGCTGAACACGGCCACAAACCGGCTGCGGACCGCGCTCGGTGATTCGGCGGACGCTCCTCGTTACATTGAAACGCTCCCCGGCCTTGGGTACCGGTTCATCGGATTGTAAAGAATCGGTCAACTTCTTTTAAATTACCTCAACTTTCGGTGTCCTCCTCGCATCAAATGCGCTGAGGATTTTTCCACGTTGAGGCTCCCACATGGCCACTGGCATCGATCAGTTCATGCATCAGCAATTACTGGACCGGCGACACAAGCTAGAGCACGCAGTTCGGCATTCAAACGGACACGGCGGCCTTAATCTTCTTCTCGAGGAGGTAGACAGCGCGCTGGCGCGGATTGAGGACGGCTGCTACGGCATCTGTGAATCCTGTCACGATCCGATCGAATCCGACCGGCTCATTGCTGACCCGCTCGTCCGATTTTGTCTGGATCATCTTTCAAAACAGGAAAAAAACGCCCTGGAGCAGGATCTGCAGCTTGCCGCACAAGTGCAACGGGGACTGCTGCCCAAACAGAATTTCGACCGGGATGGCTGGCACATCTGTTATCACTATCAGCCCGCAGGCGTGGTTAGCGGCGATTACTGCGACGTAATCGATGCAGGACAAGCAGGTCTGTATTTCATGGTTGGCGACGTATCCGGAAAAGGAGTTGCCGCTTCGATTATGATGGCGCACCTGCACGCGATGGTCCGTTCGCTTATCCAGGTCGGATTATCACTGGAGTGCATGCTCGAGCACGCCAGCAGCGTCTTCGCGCAAAGCACGCTGCCGAATCAGTACGCGACTTTGGTTTGCGGCCGTGCGCTTCCTCACGGCAAAGTCGAGATCTCGAATGCCGGACACCCGGGACCCCTCGTGATTCGTGGTAAAGAGGTTACAGCCCTCCAGAGTTCCGGCCTTCCGGTCGGCCTGTTCGGAAGTGAGGAATTCTCGATCGCCGAACTGCATCTGAATCCGGGAGATGGTCTGGTAATTTACTCGGATGGCGTCTCGGAAATGACGGACGGCTCTGGCGCCGAGTATGGGATTGACCGTATGCGGTCCCTGCTTTCACGCAAAACCTGCCTGAACCCTTCGGCTTTGCTTGCCGCGTGCCGGGATGACTTTACCGCCTTCCGTGGAAATGTGCATCAAGCGGACGATATGACCTTGTTTGTTCTCGGACGCAGCAGCGTTTAACGACGTTTACGAACCCAGTTCTCGGATCGCACGCAGCCCGAAATACCATGCCGGAATGACGATGAGAGCAGCGAGAGCCGCGAGTCATTATCGCGCGGAGCGTTCAGCACCTCAACCCTAAGTTTCCACTCCTCAACTTTTTCCTGTAACCTTTCTCCTGCGCATCAGTATTGACCTGTGAGGGCGAGTGGAGAGTCAAACCGACAGCACATTGATGAAGCTTGTGCAGGCCGGCGACTCGTCCCAGCTCGCCACATTGTTTGAGCGCTACCATTTGGGGTTATTTCGATACTTGGTGAGCCTCACTCGGAATCGCGCGCTCAGTGAAGACCTGGTGCAGGAGGTGTTTTTCCGTGTTCTCAAATACGCGCGCAGCTATGATCCAAGCCTCTCGTTCCCGGTTTGGCTCTACGGAATGGCTCGCAACGCCTGCTTTGATTCGCTCCATAAAGGGCGGGCGGAGCTGACGGGGACCGAAATGCAAGACGTCAAGAGTTCTGCACCGATGCCGGAAGAAGTGATCGCTCGCAAACAGGACGTCACGTTCCTCCAAGAGGCACTGCAACAACTGCCGGATGACAAACGGGAAGTGCTCATTCTGAGCCGCTTCCACAACATGCGTTACGAGGAAATAGCTCGCATTCTGAAATGCGAGATTGGCACGGTGAAGGTTCGGGTATATCGCGCGCTGAAAGAGCTGCGCGAAAAGTTCTGTGAAGTTTCAGGTGACTCGCGCAAAACGGGCATGCCGTTTGCGCGTGGTGGAGAAAAGCTGTATGACGTTTGAAGAGATTCGTCTGCTCATCCCGCAGTATCTGTCCGGCCAGTTGACGCCCGCCGAGAAGGATATCTTCGAAGCGCAACTGAATGCCAGCCCCGAGCTGCGGATCGAAGTGGAAGAGCTGCGTTCGCTTTGGAACGAACTGGGCTCCATTCCCGAAGAGCGGCCTAGCGACGCGCTGCGGGCTCGCTTTTATCAGAAACTGAACGCGATCGAGCGAGATCGCAGCCGGGTGTCGGATACCGGCTTCGCCTGGTGGAAGTCAGGCCTGCAGGGGCTGGTGCGGCAAACGACAATCGCCGTCGGAGTATTCGCCTTGGGTCTGTTTGTGGGCCGCGAAAAATTCAATACTCTCGCGCCCACGCAAGAGGTGAAGCGCCTCGATACAGAGGTCCAGAGCCTGCGCCAGACGGTCGCTCTATCGCTGCTTCAAAGGCAGTCAGCCACATCGCGGTTGGAAGGAATCTCCTGGTGCAGTCGCGTCCAACATCCCGACAGCGATCTGGTTGGCGCACTGTTGTCTACGCTCAACAGCGATGCCAACATAAACGTGCGCCTCTCCGCTCTCGATGCGGTCGAGAAATTTTCCGGCGATCCGGGTGTTCACAAGGCGCTGATCGAATCGCTTCCGCGTCAAGATTCACCGCTCGTGCAGATCGCATTGATCGATGCCATTGTGCATATGCGCGACAACGGGGCCGCCCCAGAACTGCGCAAGCTCACCAGCGACAGGGAAGTGAACGTAGCCGTGCGGCAGCGCGCGGAATGGGGCTTGCAGAAACTCAGCTACCAATAGGAAAAATCAACATGAAAATCACCCTGTATCTGGCGCTCCTGGCGCCTGCAGCGGCAGCTCTGTGCCTGGCGTCCTCTCATTCGGATCGATGGCCGGTCCGCGAACAGGAGACGATCCAAAAAAGTCTGACCCTTTCGGGGCCGCCCATGCGCCTACTGGTC